>JBKPAM010000168.1:0-31747 GCA_046726435.1 Actinomycetota bacterium | reverse complement strand
GTCGAGTTCCTGCGCGGGAAGGTGCCCGCTTGAGCGGGCACGTGGAGGGGGAAGGGGGGAACCGGGAGGTTCCCACGGCTCTGCTCCGCGGCGGAGCCGCGGCCAACTTGGAAGAAGAAGGGGGCTCGTGGGGGAAACCTGGTTTCCCCCACGCGACGGAGCCGGAGGCGGAGGAGGTGCCCGCCTGAACATCCGCGTCGACCGTGACGGTGCGGTCGCCACGGTCACCGTCGACCGGCCGGAGGCGATGAACGCCCTCGACCGGCCGACGCTGGAGGAGCTGCGGGACCGCCTGCAGGAGCTCGCCGGCGACAGCGAGGCTCGCGTGGTCGTCCTGACCGGGTCCGGCGAGAAGGCGTTCGTCGCGGGCGCCGACATCAAGTACATGAGCGGTCTCGACCGTGCGGAAGCGGAGGAATGGGGTGCGCTCGGCCATGGGTGCGGGCAGCTGCTGGAGACGATGCCGAAGCCGACCGTCGCTGCGATCAACGGCTTCGCGCTGGGCGGCGGCTGCGAGCTCGCGCTCGCGTGCGACCTCCGCTACGCGTCCTCGGGCGCGAGGCTCGGCCAGCCCGAGGTCAACCTCGGGATCATCCCGGGCTGGGGCGGAACGCAGCGCCTCGCGCGGGCCTGCGGGCTCGGCGTCGCCAAGGAGCTGATCCTGACCGGCCGCCTCGTCGACGCCGACGAAGCGCTGCGGCTCGGCCTCGTGAACGCCGTGCACGACCCGGTGCTCGAGAAGGCGCGGGAGGTCGCGTCACTGCTGGCGTCGAAGAGCCCCCTCGCGCTCGCGGCGGCGAAGCGGGCCGTGAACCACGCGCTGCAAGGCGACTACATCGAGAGCCTCGAGCGCGAGGCCGCGGAGTTCTCGGGCCTCTTCGAGACCGAGGACGCGAAGGAGGGAATGACGGCCTTCGCAGAGAAGCGCGAGCCGAGGTTCGTCGGCCGCTAGCGCGCAGGAGCGACGAGGGAAACCAGCGAGGCGGTCAGCGCGAGGTCGTCGCCGCGCTGGGCACGGAGCGTTGTCGGCGCGGGTGCGGTCCAGATGTCCACCTGCTGGCCGACCCTGGCATCCAGGAGCGTCGAGGGAGCTCCCCACGCACCAACCTTGGGCACGAGCTGAACCTTTGCCTCTGTCGGCACGCTGACGAGCAGCCTCCGCTTCATCTTTGACTGCCGCTGTTTCATCGGCCAGGCGTTGACCGTCGCGAGCCGCATCTCCACCGAGTCCTCGGTGACGGCGGCGATCGTTCCGCGCAGGTCGAGGATGAACAGGGAGCCGCGAGGCGCGGCGAAGAGCAGGCGCGAGGCGCTCTGCAGCCACGGGTACGGGTCGACTGCGGCCTTTCGCCCCGGATGGAGCTCGAAGTGGAGGTGCGGGTGGATTCCGTTGGCGTCGCCCGAGTCGCCGACGTAGCCGATGGGCTGCCCGGCGACGACCCTTGCGCCGTTCTTCAGCCCCTTCGCATACGAGGTGCCGGGGACGCACTTGCCGCGGTTGTCGTTCTTGAGCGTCTTGTCGTTGTTGAGGTGGATGTAGTCGTAGTCCGTGCCGCTCTGGCCGTGCAGGTAGAGCATGCAGCCGGCGGCCGCTGAGCGCGTCCAGAACTCGACCTTTCCCGCCTCGGCGGCGAGGGTGAGGCTGCGCTTCGGGGCCATGATGTCAACGCCCTGGTGCCGCCCGCCCGCTCGGGCATCGTCGAAGTCGTCGCCGTAGGTGACGGTGCCCAGCACCGGGAAGACGATCTTCTTCGGAGGTGCCGCCCCTGCACCCGCGGCGAGGGTCAGGAGGGAGAGGGCGAGAACAAGGGCTCCTCGGGCTGTCGTCCGGCGGCTGCGCATGGGGCTCCGGTCGCTCCGAAGGGCGGAACCCTAACAGAGGCCCTGTTTGGAGCCGCCGCCGGAACGCCGGCGTCTCCCTCGTTAGAGTCCGCCGCGGCATGAAGATCGCCGTCTGCGCCAAGTACGTTCCGGAAGCCGCCGCCGCTCGCCGGATCGACCCCGGGACGAAGCGGCTCGACCGCTCCGGCGAAGGCGCACTGAACCCGTTTGACGTCAACGCGGTCGAGGAGGCGCTCCGAGTAAGCGAGGCGTCGGGGGACAGCGAAGTCGTGATCGTCTCCCTTGGCCCGGATCGGGGGCTCGAGGCGATGCGCCGGGCGCTCGCGATGGGCGCCGACCGGATCGTGCTCGTGGCAGACGAAGGCGCTGCGGGGTCCGATCTCGTCGCCACCAGCCGCGTGCTGGCCGCTGCGCTCGAGCGGGAGAGCCCCGACCTCGTGCTGTTCGGCCAGCAGGCGAACGACGCGGACGGTGCGGTGCTGTGGGCAGCGGTCGCCGACCGGCTGCAGCGGCCGCTGATCTCGCAGGTCGCGGAGCTGACGTTCGACGACGGAAAGGTCCGCGGCAAACGCCAGACGGAGTACGGCTACGACGTGATCGAGGCACCGCTGCCCGCGGTGGTCGCGGTCTCGGATGCCATCAACGAGCCGCGCTACCCGTCGCTGAAGGGGATCATGGGCGCGAAGAAGAAGCCCCAGGAGACGCTCTCCCTCGCCGACCTGGGCGTTCCGGCCGAGGAGGCGGGCGAAGCGGGCTCGGGCACGACGGTCGAGGCGCTGAACGACCCGCCGTCGCGCGGCGACATCGTGAAGATCGAGGACGACGGCTCGGCGGCGGAGAAGGTGGTCGCGTTCCTGCAGGACAAAAAGGCACTGTGAGATTTCTCGTCTTCCTCGAGGACCACGAGGGCCGCTTGCAGCGGGACTCGCTCGGCGTGCTCTCCAAGGCGGCCTCGCTCGGGGATGCCGAGGCGGTTGTGCTGGGGTCAGAGGTGAGCGAGCTCGCCGCGGAAGCCGGCAGATACGGCGCGGCCCGAGTACACGTGGACGACGACGTGCTCCTCGACAAGCCGCTGCCGCAGCCGCGAGTCGACGCGCTCGAGACCCTGCT
Organism: Actinomycetota bacterium; assembly: GCA_046726435.1. GTDB lineage: Bacteria > Actinomycetota > Thermoleophilia > Gaiellales > Gaiellaceae > AC-32. The sequence goes on along the minus strand of JBKPAM010000168.1, from coordinate 28,795 downwards.
CGGCGAACAGCAGTTCGACGCGGTGCTGTTCGCTGCCAGCGTGCTCTCGGCCGACGTCGCGGCCGCCCTTGCCGCCAGGCTCGATGCGGGGCTGAACTACGATCTCACCGACCTCGTCGTGGAGGACGGCAAGCTGGTCGGCAAGCGGCCGGCGCTCGGCGATTCGGTCTACGTGGACGTGGGCTGGAGCTCGGAGCCGCGCCTCGCCTTGATCCGCTCGGGCACCCTCGAGCCGTCCGAAAGCGGCGGCAGCGCGGAGGTCATGCCGTTCGAGTCGCGCCTGCAGGACTTCTCGCTCGCGGCGACGATGGTCGAGCAGGCGCACGAGGAGAGCGAAGGGCCGTCGATCGAGGACGCAGACGTGATCGTCGCGGGCGGGCGCGGGCTCGGGAGCCCGGAGAACTTCGTGCTCGTCGAGGAGCTGGCGAAGGCGCTCGGCGGTGCAGTCGCGGCGACACGCGCCGTGGTCGACGCGGGCTGGTACCCGTACGCGTCGCAGGTCGGGCAGACCGGCAAGACCGTGTCGCCGAAGCTCTACGTCGCAGTCGGTATCTCCGGAGCGATCCAGCACAAGGTCGGCATGCAGGGCTCGGGCCTGATCGTCGCGATCAACAAGGACCCGAACGCGCCCATCTTCGAGTACGCCGACCTCGGGGTCGTCGGCGACCTGCACGAGATCGTTCCGAAGCTGACCGAGCTGGTGCGAGCGCGTACGGCTGCATGAACACGCTACGCGTTCTGGGATCACGCACTCGGCTCGCGCTGGTGGGCCGGTGACACCGCTGCGTCCGTCGGAGTTCCCTCCTCCGTTCAGCCCGAACGAGTTCGTCGCCGCGCCCGGGGAGCCCGAGATCGAGGTCGGTGTGCTGATCGTCGGCGCGGGGCCGGCCGGCCTCGCGTGCGCGATCAGGCTCGGGCAGCTGCTCGAGGATGCTCCCGAGATCGCGGAACGGCTGGGTGACGTGCCGGTCGCGGTGCTGGAGAAGGGCAAGCACCCCGGCTCGCACCTGCTCTCCGGCGCGGTGGTCAATCCCGTCTCGCTACGGCGGCTCTTCGGTGGGGGGGTGCAGACGAGCGACCTGCCCTTCTACGGCCGGGTCGAGCACGAGTCTGTGTACTTCCTCACGCCGGGAAGGGCGCTGAGAATCCCCACGCCGCCGACGATGCGCAACGGCGGCAACTACACGGCCTCGCTCTCGCAGCTCGGACGCTGGCTGGCCGAGCGTGCCGAGGAGGGCGGCGCGACGATTCTCCCCGAGACGTCCGGTCACGCGTTGCTCGCCACCGACGGGCGCGTGCGGGGGGTGCGAACCGGCGACCGAGGGCGCGGCCGTGGCGGCGAGGAGCTCGGCAACTTCGAGCCCGGCTCCGACGTGCACGCGCGCGTGACCGTGCTGGCGGAGGGCACGCAAGGCCACCTCACCGGCGTCGCGCTCGACCACTTCGGGCTGCACGGCGAGAACCTTCAGGTCTGGGCGCTCGGCGTGAAGGAGGTCTGGAAGGTCGCGAAGCCGCTCGACCGCGTGATCCACACGATGGGCTGGCCGCTGCGCGCGGCAGCGAAGTACCGCGAGTTCGGCGGCTCCTTCGTCTACCCGATGGGCGAGGACATGGTCACGCTCGGCATGGTCGTGGGCCTCGACTACCGCGACGCGGCGCTCTCGGTGCACGACCTGCTGCAGGAGCTGAAGACGCACGGGCTTCTGCGCGGGATGCTGGAGGGTGGCGAGCGCGTGGCATGGGGCGCGAAGACGATCCCCGAGGGTGGGTTCCTCTCGCTGCCGAAGCGACTGAACGCGCCGGGCTTGCTCATCTGCGGTGACGGCGCCGGGCTCGTGAACGTGCCTGCGCTAAAAGGGATCCACTACGCGGTGGAATCGGGCCGGCTCGCCGCCGAGGCGGCGTTCGCGGCCCTGCAGCCGGGCGAGGCACCGGGGCGGCGCGGCGCGCTCGACCGCTACGACGAGTCGCTCCGCGAGGGCTTCGTGTGGGACGACCTCCGGCGCGTGCGGAACATGCGCCAGGCGTTCGGGCGCGGGTTCTGGCTCGGGGGCGCGCTGGCGGGGGCGATGACCGCTTCGCGCGGCAACTTCCCGCCGGGCGACGCGCGTACCGAGCCCGATGCCGACCAGGAGCTGATTCGCACCGACCGGGCGAAGAGCTACCCGGCGACCGACGGGAAGCTCACCTTCGACAAGCTCTCCTCCGTGTTCCTCAGCGGCAATCAGACTCGCGACGACGCGCCGAACCACATCCGCGTGCGCGAGCGTGTGCCGGCGGAGCTCGCGGAGCTCTGGACGCGGATGTGCCCCGCGGCGGTCTACGAGGTCGGAAGGGACGCCGGCGACGGAGAGGTGCACGTCGAGGTGACGCCGTCCAACTGCATCCAGTGCGGGGCGATCACCGCCAAAGGCGGCCGTCTTACACCGCCCGAAGGCGGCGCGGGGCCCGAGTACAAGCTGACTTGACCGTTCTCGAGCTTCAGGACGTCGAGGCCGCGCGGGAGCGCATCGCGGGCCGAGTGCACCGGACGCCGACGTTCTCCTCCGCGACGCTGAGCGCGCGGACGGGCGCCGACGTCTGGCTCAAGGCCGAGCTCTTCCAGAAGACGGGCTCGTTCAAGCCACGCGGCGTGTTGAACAAGCTGGCGCAGCTGGGCGACGAGGAGAAGGGCCGCGGCGTGATCTCGATCTCCGCAGGGAACCACGCGCAGGCGCTCGCGTACGCCTCGGCTCGGGAAGGCATCGACGCCCTCGTCGTGATGTGGGCGACCGCGAGCCCGCTAAAGGTCGAAGCCGCACGCGGCTACGGCGCGACGATCGACACCGAAGCCCCCGACATCCCGGCCGCCTTCGAGCGCCTGGATGAGCTGATCGAGTCAACCGGACGTACGCTGGTTCACCCGTACGACGACCCGCAGGTCATCGCGGGACAGGGCACGGTCGGGCTCGAGCTGCTGGAGGACGCGTCCGACCCGCAGGTCGTGCTCGTCCCGGTCGGCGGCGGCGGCCTCGTCTCCGGGATCGCGACCGCGGTCAAGGGGCGCAACCCCCAGACCCGTGTGGTCGCGGTCGAGCCGGAGCGCTCCCGCGCTCTGCACGAGAGCCTGAAGGCCGGCGAGCCCGTCACGGTCGAGCCCGCGTCGATCGCCGACGGCCTGAACGGCCCTTACGCCGGCGCCAACTGCGTGCGCCAGTGCACGGCCCTGGGCGTGGAGTCCGTGCTCGTCACGGAGGACGAGCTGAAGGAGGCCTTCCGCTTCCTCTACGGCCGAGCGAAGCTCGCCTGCGAGCTGGCGGGCGCCGCCACGACGGCCGCGCTGCTCGCCGGAAAAGCCGGCGTCGAGCCGGGACAGAGAGCGGTGGCAGTCGTCTCGGGGGGCAACGTGGCCAGCGAAACCGCCGCTGCTATCCTGGCCGAGCGATGAAGGCCGAGATCCATCCCGAGTACGTCCTCGCGACCGTTCGCTGCGCCTGTGGCAACGAGTTCCAGACGCGCTCGACCAAGCCCGAGCTGCATGTCGAGGTCTGCTCGAACTGCCACCCGTTCTACACGGGAAAGCAGAAGCTCATGGACAGCGGCGGCCGCGTCGAGCGCTTCCAGCGGCGCCTCGAGAAGGCCGGCGGCCGCAAGGCCTAAGAGGCATCGCGACAGAACACGGATGATCCGGTCTGCATCCAAGATGGTGCGTCAGACGGCCGCACCGGCAAGGCCGGCGCGGCCTCTATGGTCGGCGTCGCAAGCGAGCGCCTTAGGACCGTGTCCCAGCCCATAGGCGGGCAAGCCGTCCTCGAGGGCGTGATGATGCGCGGCCCCTCGAACTGGGCCGTTGCCGTGCGCAAGCCGAACGGCCAGATCGCCGAGGTCTGCCGCCCGATCGAGTCCGTAATGAAGCGGCACTGGTTCTTCCGCCTGCCGGTGATCCGCGGCATCGTCGCGCTCGGGGAGTCGCTGGCGATCGGCTTCCGCGCGCTCTCGATCTCCGCGAATTACGCGGCCGCGGAGGACAACGAGGAGGCCGAGGCCGAGCTCTCGCGCGGCGCCCTCGTGTTCGCGTTCCTGATCGCGATCGGCTTCGCGATCTCCGTCTTCAAGGTCGGCCCGGCCCTGCTCGCCGACCTGCTCCCGATCTCGAACGGCTTCTGGTTCGTCCTCGTCGAGGGGCTCATCCGGGTGACCATCTTCGTCGTGTACCTGGTACTGATCTCGCTCCTGCCCGACCTCAGGCGCGTCTTCCAGTATCACGCGGCCGAGCACAAGGCGATCAACGCCTACGAGGCGGGCGAGGAGCTCGAGCCGCGAACGGTGCAGCGCTTCAGCCTCATCCATCCGCGCTGCGGCACCGCCTTCCTACTCTGGGTGATGGTGATCGCGATCTTCGTCTTCGCCTTCTTCGGCCGCCCGGTCTGGTACTGGCTGATCATCTCGCGCATCCTGCTTTTGCCGGTGATCGCCGGGCTCGCTTACGAGCTGATCCGCTTCGCCGGCAAGCACACGGGCAATCGCGTCGTCATGACGCTCCTCGCGCCCGGCCTCTGGCTCCAGCGGCTCACGACGCGCGAGCCGACGCTCGACCAGCTCGAGGTCTCGATCCGCGCCCTGCGCGAGGTGCTGGCTCTCGAGGCGCGCCAGAACGGGGCGGAAGCTCAGCGGGTCGAGGTGATGGCCTGACCTTCAGGCGGTGCGGGTCTCTCGCTGCTGCCCGCCGAGCCTCTGCACGAAGAACCCGCCCAGCAGCAGGACCGCTCCGACAGCGAGGAACGAAAGCGCCCTCGTGATCGAGCTCAGGAACGCGAGGTCGTAGAGGAAGATCTTGGCGAGGCTGACCGCGAACAGGCCGAAGCCGACGGCCTGGAGCCAGCGGAGGCCTTTCTTCAGCCCGGCATAGAGGGCCACCAGGCCGAGCAGGCCCCAGACCGCGCTGACGGCGGCGTGCCCGCTGTGGAACCTGGCCGCCACACTGCCGGTGCCGACCACTTCGGCGAGGCCGAGGATCGAGAGGGAGACCGCGTAGAGACCGAGCGCGACGGCGACAGCCATCCACGACCGCCGTGCGCGGAGCGCCAGAGCTACCGCCCCCACCACCGCGATCAGGACAGCCGGGACTCCGGCCTCGGGGTGGCGGCCGGGCTCGAAGAACGCACTGGGCGGGGCGTCCAGCGAAAGAACGTGCAGCGTCGCTAGCGAGGCATACGCGACCGCCGCGAGCCGGACACGGCGATCCGCCGTTCGAGCCGCGATCGCGGACAGCGCGACCGCCGTCCCTGTCCAGGCGAGCACGAGCCAGGCGCCGCTCAGCGCCTCTGCGAAGGCGAAGACTCCCATGGCAAGCGCGGGCGCCCAGAGGAGGGCGGCGAGATCGCGATCGCGCGCGAAGACGAGCGCCGCGATCGTGCAGTAGAACGACGCGAGCGCGAGGAGGGCGAGACCCTCGGTCCTCACGCCGCCGACCAGTAGAACGAGCGCGGCGACGGCGAGCGCAAGGCTCGACACGGCGTAGAGGGCGATCGCGGGGAAGACCTTGCCGTCGATCCTTCGCAGCCGGTCGAAGAGCGCACCCGCGAGCAGCGCTGCTGAGACGACGAGAAAGCCGAACGCCTGCGGGCGGAGGGAGAGCCAGCCTGGGAAGAACCAGACCGCTTGGACGAGCGTCGCTTCGAGCCAGAGGAGGCCGGCATAGCGAAGCTCGCGCCACGATCGTTCCAATCCGACGTAAAGCACGGCCAGGGCCGCGAGCCCCCACAGCCCGGCGACCGCGACGTGTCCCCACTCGAACGCGTGCTCGATCCGATCCGCGTCGATCCACTGAGCGATGCCGAGGACGCCCAGCGAAGCGGCGTACAGCGCTGCCAGGGTCGCCGTCCAGCCCGTGATCGAGCGCCAGAGCGGCTGGCTCTTCCGGAAGCCCGTGAGAAGCGGCCGCAGCGGGGCAAGGATCCCCGCCGACACCCTCGGAGCGGCCCAGGGACGGCAGTGGTAAGCGACTACTCCGCCCGCGAGTGCCACTCCGACGAACGCCAGGACGCCGCTCGTCGGGTCACCGCTGGCCTCGTAGAGCTGACGGGGAGGGGCGTCGACGGTGAGCGCGTGGACGAGCCCGGCCGCGAGGTACGCGAGCGACGCCAGTTGGTAGCGCAGCTCGCGGATGCGCCTGGCGAGCCAGGAGAGCAATGCGGCCTCCGCGGCCCATGCGATCGCGAGCGCGGGGCCCGAGAGGAGCTCGGCGAGGCCGAACGCGAGGATCGCCAGGCCGACGGCGCCCAGGAGCGCGCTCAGGTCGCGGTCGCGCTCGCGTGGGAAGAGGAACGCGGCCACGGCTCCGTTCGCCGCGGCAACGACAGCCAGCGCCCAGCCTCGCCCGCTGCCTGCGAAGGACGCGACGGCTGCCGAGCCGGCGAAAGACCCGCTGAGCAGCACGAGCGAGGCCGGAAGGGCCGCCAGGCCGGCGGTCCGCAACCGCACCTGAAGCACAACTCCGGCGGCGAGATAGAGGAGCCAGAAGGCGATCGCGACGGCGACCACCGCCCAGTCGGTCGGCTCAGCCTGTCCGACGACGACCGCTGCCTGCGGGAGACTCGCGGCCACCCCGACGATCAACAGCGGCTGCCAGTTCTTCGCGACGGCGACGAGCGCCGTGCCGGCGAAGACGAGTGCGGCGAACGCGGTCGCGGCGGCGGTCAGCTCGCCGTGCTGCATCCCAACGGCCGCGGGCGCGAGCGTTGCCCCGACGAGCCCGAGCCCGGCGACGAGCTCCGACGACCAGGCAAGGGCGGCCGCGACCGCGATCCCGGCGATGGCTGCCGCCAGCAGCAGGGCCTGCCAGTCGCTAACAAGCTGGTATCGCAACGTCGCCGCGAGCAGCGTCGCGTACGCACCGCCGATGCCGGCACCGATGGCTCCGTACGCCGAATACACGCGTCCGAACCGCCGGTGGAGGTAGAGCCCACCGACGAAGGCAAGAGACGAGGCGACGGCTCCCAGCGACACGCGCGCGAGCGGGCCGATCCAGCCCCTGTTCACCGCCAGCACGAACAAGAAGACGATCCCGAGCAGCGTCACGGCGCCGCCCATCCAGGCCAGGCTCTTCGCGCCGAAGAGATCTGCGAGCGTGAGCCCGTTCCATCGTGCCCGGCGGGCGGGCGGCCTGGGCGCCGGCGGGGGCAGGGGCTTGCGCGGCGGCAGCGGCGGTCGAGCGGACGGTGCAGGTCGCGGCTGCACGACAGGCGCCGACTCGGGTGCCGGCGTCGCCGGCCGTCCCTCGACGAGGCGGCGGAGCTCCGCAACCTCGCGTTCGAGGGAGCCCAGGCGGCGGGTCAGGTCTTCGAACGTGGGAGTCACTTCGACCACGCCTTGAGCATGCCCCGCTCCTCTAACGGCCCTCTAACGTGACGATCTGACGCGACCATGGCTCGACCGTAGGCCGCCGGCGCCGGCAAAACCTCAGGAGAACTTCTTGTCTCGCCTGGGGGAGAACCCTGAATCAGGCGCGCGTCGGCGTCCGCCCGGCGGCGCGGGTCGCAAACGCCGTGCAGGTCAGGCCGACCAGCGGAATCGCCACCGCTGCCGCCAGGAAGACGCTCCGGGTCGCGACCACGGCGAAGAAGGGCGAGACCAGCAGCAGGCCCGTGGCGTGCGCCCCGCGGTGGACCAGTGAGACGAGCCCGGACACGCGCCCGAGGTGCGAGTCGGGGATCTCCGACTGCACGGCCGACATGGTGAGCACAAGCGCAGCACCTTGCCCGGCTCCGGCCAGGAGCGCTCCCGCCAGCGCAGGCCCGAGCGAGTGCGCCAGGGCGAGCAGGAGGTAGGCCGGCGCGTACCCGCACCAGGCGAGCAGGCTTGCCCGCGCCTTGTGCACGACCGGCCGACGGGCGAGCACCGCTCCCGAGCCGATCGAGCCGAGCGCGTAGGCGACGATCAGCAGCGAGAAACGGCCGGCGCCGCCGTGGAGGCCGTGGCGCACCAGCTGGGGAACGCCGACGATCCACGTCCCAGACGAGATCGTCACCGCGACGCCCAGCGCGACGACCGCTGCGGCCAGCCAGGGATGTGGTCGCAGGACGGTGAACGCCTCTCGTACCCGTGGCGCCGCCGCCTCTAGGTGAGCCGGCCGCGTGAAGCTCGGCAGGCCCGAGAGCAGCAGCGCCGAGAGCACGAACGACCCGGCGTTCAGCGCGAAGAACGTGCTCAGCGGGACCACGGCCAGCAGCGCGGCGGCGATCGCCGAGCCGCCGAGCCAGAGCGCGTCGGCGCTCGCCCGCACGAGCGAGTTCGCCGCCTGCACCCCCTCGCGCCCGGCCAGCGCGGGCAGGACGGCGCCGTACGCCGGGTCGAAGTAGCTGGCGCAGGTTGTCAGCACGAACGCGACCGCGACCAGCGCCCACAGCGGCAGCGACCCGCTCAGGCCGGCGACGGCCACCGGCACCAGCGCCGCCGCACGCACGAGGTCGGCGCCAACCATCAGCCGCCTGCGCCCCGCCCGGTCGGCGAGCAGCCCCCCGTGGAAACCGAACACGAGCGCGGGAACGCTGTCCGCGAGCCGAACGGCGATCACCCCGAGGGGCCCGCCCGCGAGCAGCGCGGCCCACATCAGCGCGATGTACTGGAACGCGTCGCCGAGCTCGCTGGTGACGACGGCCAGGTACACGCGGCGGAAGCCGGGGCGCCGGAGCAGGGCGGTGATGCTGACCCGCGGAGGCGGAAGCGCGGGCTCGCGCGCCTCCTCCGGGACGGCGGTCACGGGGTCGGCCATCGGCTCCTAAGGCGCCGACTCGGCGGCGCCGACCAGAGAGGCCGTACCGGCTTGGCCGGTGCGGTCGTCTGACGCCCTCTCTTGGATCCACTTCGCTGAGTGCCCTGCAGGCGACACAGCCTCTACCCTTCCTGAAATGGCCGCCTTCGAAGAGCTGATCGACGAGCTGGAGCGCTCCTACCGGGAAACGCAGGAGCGCATGAGCGACCCTGCCGTCTACAACGACCACCGCGAAGCCGCGGAGGTTGGACGGCGCCTCAAGGAGCTCGAAGGCCCGTACAAGCTGGCGCAGGAATGGCGCTCGACCAGCGAGGACCTCGAGGCCGCGCGCGGGGACGGCGACCTCCGCGAGCTCGTTCCCGAGCTCGAGGAGCGGCTGACGAGCCTCGAGGAGGAGCTGAAGGTCGCCCTCGTTGAGAGCGACCCGGCCGACCGAAAGGACGTGATCGTCGAAATCCGCCAGGGCGTCGGCGGCGACGAGGCCGCGCTCTGGGCGGCCGACGTCTACCGGATGCTGACCCGCTACGCGGAGCGACAGGGCTTCGGCGTCGAGCGGCTCGAGGCGAGCGGCAACGAGGCCGGCGGCTTCAAGGAGGTCGTCTTCGCGGTCAAGGGCGACGGCGCCTACTCGGTCTTCAAGTGGGAAGCCGGCACGCATCGCGTCCAGCGGGTGCCGGAGACCGAGTCGCAGGGCCGGATCCACACGTCCACCGCGACCGTCGCGGTGATGCCGGAGGCGGAGGAGGTCGAGGTCGACCTGGACCCGAACGATCTCAAGGTCGACGTCTATCGCTCGACCGGCCCGGGCGGCCAGAGCGTGAATACCACCGACTCGGCGGTGCGCATCACCCACGTGCCCACGGGCATCGTGGTCGCGATGCAGGACGAGAAGTCGCAGCTCCAGAACAGGAACAAGGCGCTTCGAGTCCTGCGGGCTCGGCTCTACGAGCTCGAACGGGAGCGTCAGCAGGCCGAGCAGGCCGAGGCGCGGCGCTCGCAGATCGGGTCGGGCCGGCGCGCGGAGAAGATCCGCACGTACAACTTCCCCGAGAACCGGCTGACCGACCACCGCGTGCATCTCACCGTCCACCGGCTCGACAAGATCCTCGAGGGAGAGCTCGACGAGTTCACCGAGGCGCTCGCCGCCGACGACCGGCGCCGCGCGCTCGAGCCCGAGCCCGCTTGAGCGTCGGGGACGCCCTCGCGCGGGCGACGGCGCGGCTCGCCGAGGCCGGCGTGGAGTCGGCACGGCTCGAGGCCGAGCTCCTGCTCGCGCACGCCTGCGGCGAGTGCCCGCGCGCGTTCCTCTACGCCGAGCTCGGCCGCGAACTGACCGCGGAGGAGGAGGCCGGCTTCGAGGCAAACGTGGCAAGGCGCGAGAAGCGCGAGCCGCTCGCGTACGTGCTGGGCAAGTGGGGCTTCCGCCGGCTGACCCTCAAGACCGACCGCCGCGCGCTCATTCCCCGGCCCGAGACGGAGATCGTCGTCGAGCGGGCGCTGGAGCACATCCGCGGCGTCGACGAGCCGATGGTCCTCGACGTCGGCACGGGCACCGGTGCGATCGCGCTGGCCATCGCCGACGAGGCCCCCGGGGCCCGGGTGACGGCGGTGGACGTTTCCGTTGAGGCACTCGCGCTCGCGCGCGAGAACCTCGACCTGACCGGCGTGAACGGGCGCGTGCGGCTGGTCGAGCACGACCTCACGAGCGGCCTCGGCCGGGCCGACTTCCACCTGGTCGTCTCCAATCCGCCCTACGTCGAGCCCGAGGAGCTCCCGACGCTCCAGCCGGAGGTGCGCGACTGGGAGCCGCGGATCGCGCTGGTCGCTCCCGGCGCGACCGAGCAGCTGGCGCGGGCAGCCACGGAGGCCCTGCGGCCGGGCGGCTGGCTCGTGCTGGAGACCGCCGCGGGCGCGGGCGGGCGGATCGAGCAGCTGCTCTCGGAGCTTGGCTTCGACGAGGTTACGATCACACCCGATCTCGCCGGAAGGGACCGGGTGGTGGAAGGCAGATGGAGCAGCTGACGACGGGCGACGGGCGGACACTCGCCTACGGCTGCGTCGGCGCAGGACCGATGCTCGTCTGCCACCCCGGCGGCCCTGGCCTGTCGGGGGAGGAGTTCGGCGACCTGGCCGGGCTCGGCGAGCCGCTGGAACTCGTCCTGCTCGAGCCGCGCGGAACCGGCAGCTCGACGCGGCCCGCCGAGCCGGCGGCGTACGACTTCGAGCACTACGTCGCCGACCTCGAGGAGCTGCGTATGCACCTGGGGCAAGTGCGGATCGACCTGCTCGGTTTCTCCCACGGCGGCATGGTCGCGATGGCCTACGCGGCGGCACACCCGGATCGGGTCCGGCGCCTCCTGCTCGTGGGAACGCTCGCGCACCGTGACGAAGCGCTGGACGCCGAGATGGAGCGCGGGCTCGCCGAGCGGGAGGGGGAGCCGTGGTATCCGGAAGCCCGCGCGGCGCTCGACGAGGAGGAGGCGGCCGAGTTCACGGACGACGGCGCGCTGGCCGAGAACCTGGCGCGGCAGTGGCCGCTGTACTTCGGCCGCTACGGCGAGCGCGAGCAGGCGTTCGTGCGGACGCTCGCCGGTCTCGTGCCGAACGCCGACGCGCTGCGCCGCTTCAACAGCGAGATCTGGCCGTCCTTCGACCTGCGTCCGGGGCTCGCGCGCATCACGGCGCCGACCCTCGTGCTCGCGGGCGACCGCGACTTCGTCGCCCCGCCCATGGCCGCGCGGGTGATCGGCGATGCGGTGCCGGACGCCGAGGTCGTCGTCGTGCCGGGTGCCGGCCACTTCGTCTTCGTCGAGGCTCCGGAGACGTTTCGCGAGGCTGTGCTCTCGTTCCTCGGCGTGGGGGCCCCAGCCTGATCGAGCAGGCGGTCGAGGCGCTCCGTCAAGGACGGCCGGTGGTGCTGCCGACAGACACCGTCTACGGCCTCTGCGCCGATCCACGCACCGAGGCCCCGGTCCTCGAGATCTACCGGATGAAGCAACGGTCGCCGGAGCAGCCGACCGCGCTGCTGGCGCGGAGCGTCGAGGCCCTGCTCGAGCTCGCCCCGGAGCTGCGCGGCCAAGCGGGTGTTCTCGGCGGCCTGCTTCCCGGGCCCTACACGCTGATCCTGCCGAACCCGGCGCGGCGGTACCCTTGGCTCGCGGGCTCCTCGCCGGAGACGCTCGGCGTCCGCGTGCCGGAGCTCTCCGGCCCGGCGGCAGCGGTGCTCGACAGCGTCGAGGCGGTCGCCGCCACGAGTGCGAACCTGCACGGCGGCCCGGAGGCGCGGCGCCTCGACGACGTCCCGGTCGAGATCCGGGCAGGAGCCGCAGCGGAGATCGACGGCGGCGAGCTCCCCGGCACGCCTTCGACCGTGATCGACCTGACCGGGGTGGAGCCGCGGGTCGTGCGCGAGGGCGCCGTCCCTGCCGCCGAGGCGATCGAGCGCGCTCTAGCCGCAGCCACCGTCTAGCCCTCCTGTAGCCCGAGTACCATCCACCGCGATGGCCGTGGCCCAGGAAACCGTGCAGCAGCTTCGCACCGCGGGGCTCGCGGAGCTCGACCCGGCGATCGCGGAGCTGCTCGGCCGCGAGCTCGAGCGGCAGCGCGGCCAGATCGAGCTGATCGCCTCGGAGAACTTCACCTGGCCGTCGGTGCTCGAGGCGATCGGGTCGGTCCCGACGAACAAGTACGCGGAGGGCTATCCCGGCAGGCGCTACTACGGCGGCTGCGAGGTTGTCGACGAGATCGAGCAGACCGCGATCGACCGCGCGCTGCAGCTCTTCGGCGCCGAGCACGCGAACGTCCAGCCGCACGCGGGCGCACAGACGAACATGGCCGTCTACATGGCCGCCCTCGACCCGGGCGACACGATCCTCTCGCTCGAGCTCTCGCACGGCGGCCACCTCACTCACGGGCTGAAGGTCAACTTCTCGGGGCGGCTCTACACGATCGTCCACTACGGCGTCTCGCGTGAGACGAACGTCGTCGACTACGACGAGGTGCTCGCGCTCGCCAAGCAGCACCGCCCGAAGCTGATCGTGTGCGGCGGCTCGGCCTACCCGCGCGCCGTCGAGGCCGATCGCTTCCGAGAGATCGCCGACGAGGTCCACGCCCTGCTCCTCTGCGACATGGCCCACTTCGCCGGCCTCGTCGCCGCCGGCCTCCATCCCAACCCGGTGCCGCACTGCGACTTCGTCACGTCGACGACTCACAAGACCCTCGCCGGCCCGCGCGCCGGCTTCATCCTCTGCAAGGAGGAGCATGCGCAGGCGGTCGACCGCGCGGTCTTCCCGGGCATGCAGGGCGGGCCGCTGATGCACACGATCGCCGCGAAGGCGACCTGCTTCCGGATCGCGGCGACCGAGGCGTTCCGCGAGTACCAGTTGCAGGTGCGCACCAACGCGGACACGCTGGCGGCGACACTGCAGGACGGCGGGCTCGAGGTGCTGACCGGCGGGACGGACACGCATCTCCTCCAGGTCGACCTGCGCAAGACGGAGTGGAGCGGCAAGGAGGCGGAGGAGCGGCTCGCCGAGGTGAAGCTGACGGTCAACCGCAACACGGTGCCCTTCGACGAGCGTCCGCCCACCGTGGCCTCCGGGATCCGGATCGGAACTCCCGCGGCGACGATGCGCGGCTTCGACGAGGACGACTTCCGCGAGGTCGGCCGGATCATCTGCGAGGCGCTCGCGGACGGGGCGGACCTTCCCGCGCTCGCGGCCCGGAGCGAGGCGCTTTGCGAGCGGCGGCCCCTGTACCCCGGCTTCCGCGGGTACACCACCTACGTGGCGTGAGAACGCTACGCGTCTGGTTTCATCCCTGTGACGTCCTGGGATGCCGTCCATTGCGAGCCCGCACAAAGCTGGGCGTGAGCCGTGAGCGCTGAGACGACCACCGGTGTGACGGTGGTCACGCACCCGCTCGTCCAGCACAAGCTCTCCTACCTGCGCGACAAGGACACGCCCACGGTCCACTTCCGCAAGCTCGCGGGCGAGGTGACGCTCCTACTCACCTACGAGGCGACGAAGGAGTTTCCAACCGAGCGGGACGAGGTCGAGACGCCGCTCGAGCGCACGGAGGTCCAGCGGATCGCGGGCAAGAAGGTCGCGGTCTGCCCCGTCCTGCGAGCGGGGCTCGGGATGCTCGACGGCGTGCTCTCGCTCGTCTCCAGCGCGCGGGTCGGCTTCATCGGCCTCTACCGGGACGAGGACACGCTGCAGCCGGTCGAGTACTACGTGAAGCTGCCCGAGCTCGGGGACGGCGAGCGGGACGCGATCGTGCTCGACCCGATGCTCGCCACCGGCCGCTCGAGCGCGGCGGCGGTCGCGGCCGTGAAGGAGGCGGGTGCGCGGTCGGTCACCCTGGTCTGCCTTGTCGCCGCGCCCGAAGGGATCGAGCACCTCCAGCGCGAACACCCGGACGTGCGGATCGTCACGGCGGCAATCGACCGTGCGCTGGACGAACGGGGCTACATCGTCCCCGGCCTCGGCGATGCGGGCGACCGGCTCTACGGGACGAAGTAACGGGGCCCACCGTGTGGAGCACGCTCACCGACCACCCCGAGGTCATCTACGGGACCGTGCTCGCGCTCGTGATCGTCGTGCTGCTGACCCCCGCGGTCGGCGGGATGGCGCGGCTGCTCGGCGTCGTCGACCGCCCAGGGGCCCGCCGCGTGAACCGCGGCACGGTCCCGCGGCTCGGGGGGCTTGCGCTCTTCTTCGGGATCTTCGTGCCGGCGCTCGCCTTCCTGCCGCTGGGACAGGAAACGCGCGGGCTGCTGCTCGGGGCGGCGGTGGCGACGACCGTCGGGGCGATCGACGACTTCCGCGGGCTCGTCTGGTGGGAGAAGTTCGGCGGCCAGGTCATCGCCGCGGCGATTCCGACGGCCTTCGGGATCTGGGTGCACCGCTTCACGTTCCCGCTGATCGGCGCGCACGCGCTGCCCGAATGGGTCGGTGTTCCCCTGACCGTGCTCTGGATCGTGGCGATCATGAACATGGTCAACTTCCTCGACGGCCTCGACGGGCTCGCCGCGGGCGTCTGCGCGATCTCGGGTGGCACCTTCTGCCTGATCGCGCTCTCGCTCGGTCGCCCGCAGCCGGCGATCCTGGCCGGGATCGTGCTCGGCGCCTGCATCGGTTTCCTGCGCCACAACTTCTACCCGGCGAGGATCTTCATGGGCGACTCCGGCGCGATGCTGCTCGGGTTCACCCTGGGCGCGCTGGCCGTGCAGGGCCTTCTGAAGACGGCCGCCGTGGCGACGCTTCTCTTCCCGCTGCTCGTGCTGGCGGTGCCGATCCTCGACACCTCGTTCGTCGTCGCGAAGCGGATCAAGTACGGGCAGCCGATCTACACGGCCGACCGCACCCATCTCCACCACCGCTTCCTGAACATCGGGTACTCGCAGCGGCGCGCGGCCCTGACGATGTGGGGGTGGTGCGCGATCCTCGCCGGCGCTGCCCTGGCAACCCGCTTTCTCAGTCCCCACGCCCATGGCGACTGGCGGGTCGGCCGGACGATCGCCGTCGGCTTGATCGGCGCGGCCGCCCTCGGCGCCTCGATCTACATGGTCTACCTGCTCGAGATCGTGAAGCTTGCGAACCCGCGCATCCGCCGTCGCGAGCAGGAAGCGCGCGCCGCCGCCCAGGCGCAGCGCCGTAGCGCGTGAAGCACGCCGAGCTGGTCGCCGCCGGAGACGGCGTCCACGCGGCGATCGCGAAGCCCGACCGCGGTGCGGTCGGCAACGCGGCGATCGTCGACCTCGGCGAGGAGACGCTCGTGGTCGACACCCACATCTCGCCGGCGGCGGCTCGTGAGCTCCGCGCGGCGGCCGGGGAGCTCACCGGCCGTGAAGCGGCCTGGGTGGTGAACACGCACTGGCATGCCGACCACGTGCTCGGCAACCGCGAGTTCCCCGACGCGACGATTGTCTCGACCGCGCGCACCCTCGAGCTGATGGAGACCCTCGGGGTGCAGCGGCTGGCCGCGCAGAAGGAGTGGCTCGAGGCGGAGCTCCCGGGCGAGCTCGAGCGGCTGCGCGCGGGCGGCGACGAAGAGGGTGCGGAGCTGCTCGAAGCGCACGCGGCCGAGCTGCCGACGGTCGAGCACCGGTTCCCGGACGAGACCTTCGCCGAGGGCTGGACGCACCGCGGGGCGGAGGCCGTGACCTTCGGCGGCGGCCACACCGAGAGCGACGCGTTCGTGCTCGTCCCCGAAGCGGGCGTGCTCGTCGCGGGCGACCTGGTGGTCGTCGGGATGCAGCCGTGGGCGGGCCACGGCGATCCTGCCACGTGGGCCGCGATTCTCGACCGCCTGCTCGAGCTCGAGTGGGACACCTGCGTCCCTGGCCACGGGCCCGTCTCGGGGAGAGACGTCGTCCTGCCTCTCCGCGACTACCTTCGCACGCTCGACGAGGCCGTCCGTTCCGATGCGTCCGAGCCTGAGCTGCCCGCCCGGTTCGCCGAATGGGGCCAGCGCGACATGTGGGCCACGAACGTCGCGGCGCTGCGCTAGACGCCGAGCTCGGCAAAGAGGTCGCGCCCCGCCGAAGTGACCTCGACGGAGCGAGTCCCGTCGCGGCGCACGATCCAGCCGAGCTCGAACAGCCGGGCGGTGAGGGCTGCGCCCAAGGAGCCGGCAACGTGGAGCTCTCGCTCGCTCCAGTCGAGACAGCCGCGGACGAGCGGCCGGCGTTTCGATTCGAGCGGTTCGAGGTCGATACCGAGAAGCGCCAGCTCGTTGGCGGCCCGTCTCCCGAGCGAGTAATCGCCGTTCGTGCGCTCGACCACGCCCCGGCGCTCCAGCGCGCCGGCGAAGGCGACACCGAGCCGACCCGCGAGGTGGTCGTAACAGGTGCGCGCCTCCCGCAGGAGCTCGTTGCGGGTTGCCTCCCGGAGCGAGCGCGCCGGTCGCTGCGGAGCGACGCGTGAGAGCGCCTCGACGGCCTCGGCCACGGGCGGGCCGGCGAGCTCGTAGTAGCGGCGCCTGCCACGCTCGGCGACGACGAGGAAGCCGCCGTCCACGAGCCGTCGCAGGTGCCCGCTGGCGGTGGAGCGAGCGATGCCCGCGCGGGCTGCGAGCTCGCTTGCCGGCAGCGGGCCCTCGGCCAGCGCCGAGAGCATCAGCTCGGCGCGGGCCGGCTCGGCGAGTAGCGCAGCGGCAGCGGCGAGATCGGGCTCCGAGTGCATGCCTGAAACGCTACCGCGCCGATTGTTCGGCCTGGACCGAATCGACAAATGCCTGAAGGCGATCGGCGTAGCCCCGTGCGCGGGGAATGCTGTGGCCGGCTCCCGGCAGGATGGCGCGCTCGGCATCCAGCCGCTCCTCGAGCACGTCGCAGACGGCGTCGAAGGCGGGGTCGTGCGCGCCGGAGATGACGAGCTTCGGGAAGGGCGTCGCCGCGAGCTCGTCGAGTGGGATCTCCGCCTCCCACGGGGCGCGCTCGGCCATCGTCGCCCGGATGACCCGCTCCTGCTCGGGCGGAAGCTCCTGCGGCAGAACCGCGGAGCTGCCGACCGCCCCGAGGAACGCCGCGAAGAACTCGCGAGGGTCGCGCGGGCCCCGCGTGAAGAGGTCGTCGAGCCGCTCCACGAGCGCGTCGACCTCGGGACTCCCACGGGCGAGCGCGAAGGCCGGCGGCTCGCTGACCGCGAGCGACCGGACGCGCTCCGGTCGCTGCGCCGCCATCAGCAGCGCGATCACGCCGCCGTACGAGTGGCCAACAAGGTGAGCGCCCTCGTCCAGCAGCGGTGCCAGCTCCGCGGCCTGCTGCTTGAAGTCGATCCGGTCCAACGGCGGGTTCGGCGGATAGCCGCCCCGGGTCGGCGCCACGAACGTGAAACGGGCCGCGAGCGGCCGCAGGGAGGCCCACGCGGAAGCGGCGTTTCCGCCGCTCCCGTGGATGAGAACGACCCTCACCGGCGGATCCTAACGGTGAACAAAGTTCGCCGAAAACCAGGCGCGAGAGCCGGTTTCCGGTGTTACAAACTCGAACGCCCGTTTGGTATGCTCGCCCGCGATGGAGCCCAGTCCCCGTTCGTCGTTCGAACCGGCTGGTGCCGGTGCGCTGCTCGGGGGCGTAACGGCTGCCAGCGTCGGTGCTGGCGCTCTCGTCGGCTGGGCCGCGGGCTCGGTCGGTCTCGGCATCCTGGGCGGCGCCTTCGTCGGCGTGCCGGCCGGAGTCGTCGCGGTCTACCTCCGCTACAGGGACTCGTTTTGACGCGCGTCGGCATCCTCGGCGCGCCGCGGCCGGCCCCGCAGCAGCGCCTCCTCGGCGTGGCGGCCGGAGCACTCGTAATCGCCCTCTCGCTGCCGCTCTTCCTCGTCGCAGGCTGGCCTCTGGCCGGCTGGGCGGCCGCCGCGCTGCTCTGGGCCGGCGCGCAGGCGCTCGGCGCTCTCCTGGCGCGCGTGAAGCCGTCGTCCGAGAACGTCGCCGCCTCGGGTGCGCTGGCCTTCGGCATGATGTTCCGGCTCCTGCTGATCCTCGTCGTCCTACTCGCGCTGACGGTCTCGAACCGGGACGCGGGCCTGGCTGCCGCGCTGCTCTACGGCGCCGCCTACACCGCCGAGCTCGCCGTTTCGCTGCTCGGCTACTACGGACAGGAGCCTCGCGCGTGAGACGCCTGCTGGTCTCCCTGTCGCTGCTCGCTCTGGCGCTCCCCGCGCCTGCGCTCGCCCGGGGCGAGTTCGACCCGACGACCGAGTTCGAGCAGCACGAGTGGATCCCGATCCACATCGGCGGCCTGAACCTCTCGATCACGAAGGCCGTCGTCTACCTCATGCTCGGGTCGGCGCTCACGATCCTGCTCGGCCTCTTCCTGATGCGCGGCCGGAAGCTCGACCGTCGGCACACGGTCGGCGAGTCGGTCTACGAGATCGCGCAGGTGCAGGTCGCGGAGCAGGGCCTGCCGGCGAAGGCGATCGGACGGTGGTTCCCGTACGTCGCCACGCTGCTGCTCTTCATCTTCGTCGTGAACCTGATCGGCTTCATTCCACTGCCGCTGACCGGCGAGACGTACCACGGCGTCCCGGTCTGGGGCATCTACGCCGCCACCTCATCGCTCTCCGTCACGCTGGCGCTCGCGATCCTGACCTTCCTCTTCACGCATTTCGAAGGCATCCGCTGGAACGGCGCCGTCCGCTACTTCAAGAGCTGGATTCCCGAGGCCCCGAAGCCGCTCCTGGCCTTGATCGTTCCGCTCGAGGTTCTGGGGCAGTTCATGCGCCTTATCTCGCTGAGCGTTCGTCTCTTTGCGAACATGCTCGCCGGCCACATCCTGATCCTGACCTTCCTCGGACTGATCTTCATCTTCCAGTCCCTGGCACTGATCCCCGTCCTCATCCCGGCGACGCTCTTCTACCTCTTCGAGGTGATCATCGTCGTCGGCATCCAGGCCTTCATCTTCGCCGCCCTGTCAGCCATCTACATCGGCTCGGCGATCGAGCCGGAGCACTAAGGCGTTGCTTGCAATGCCGACCATAGGAGGCTGTGCCGGCTTTGCCGGTGCAGCCGTTTAAAGGAGGTTCACGTGCTTGGAACGGTTCTCGCCGCCACGAGCGGCGACGTCACGAAAGCGGGCAAGGCAGTCGGCCTCGCGCTCGGCGTCGGTCTCGGCGCGGCCGGCGCCGGTGTCGGCATCGGCCTCATCTTCTCGTCGATGATCCAGTCCGTCGCCCGGCAGCCCGAGCTGCGCGGTGAGCTGACCGGCATCCAGTGGCTCGGCTTCGCGCTCACCGAGGCCGTCGTGTTCTACGGCCTACTCGGCTCGATTCTCGCCTTCGTCCTCGTCTGATGCCGCTCGCAACAAACCCGCTGATCCAGGTCACGCCGGGCCTGATGGTCTGGACGATCGTCTGCTTCCTGATCACGCTGTACGTGCTCAAGCGCTACGCGTTCGGGCCGATCCAGAAGGCGATCGACGAGCGCCGGGACCGCATCCGGCAGTCGCTCGAGGAGGCCGACCGAGCGCGTGAGGAGGCACGGCACCTGCTGGAGGAGCACCGGCAGCTGATTGCGAGCGCGCAGACCGACGCCGAGGGGATCCTCAGCGAGGCACGCCGGGTGGCCGAGGCGAACGAGCGCCGGATGCGCGAGGAGCTCGAGGCCGACCGCCAGCGCCGGCTCGAGGAGACGGGCAAGCAGATCGAGGCCGAGACGCGCCGCGCGCTGGAGCAGATCCGCGCGGAGGTCGTCGACCTCAGCCTGCTGGCGGCGACGAAGGTGACCCGCAAGTCGCTCGACGACGAAGACCACCGGCGCCTGATCGAAGAGGCCGTCGGCGAGCTCGACTTCTCCGTCCTGGAGCGCAACGAGTGACCGTTGTAGATCGGGTTTATGCGAACGCGCTCTTCGAGGCGGCGCAGGACAAGGGCCGGCTCGACCCGGTGCGGGAGCAGCTGGCCCAGTTCGTTGCGGCCGAAGCCGAGGTGCCCGAGCTGCGCGCGCTTCTGCGCAATCCCGAGATCGATCCCCGTGCGCGGGCCGCTGTGCTCGAGGAGCTGCTCACCGGCGGCGACGAGGTGCTGCGCAACTTCCTGCTTGTCCTGGCGGACAAGGGCCGCGCGGGTCAGCTCGAGGAGATCGCGCGCGAGTTCGAGCGGCTGATCGCCGAGCACGAGGGCATCGTCCACGCCGAGCTGACGACCGCCGTCGAGCTCTCCGATGACGAAGCCGGCAAGCTGCTGAGCCAGATCGAGAAGGCATCGGGCCGCAAGGTCGAAGCGAGCCGCAGCGTCGACCCCAACCTGATCGGCGGCATCGTCCTGCAGGTGGGCTCGCATCGGCTCGACGCCAGCGTGCGCGGCCGCCTCGAGCGGCTCCGCCGGGAGCTCGCAAGCACATGAGAGAGATTCGAGAGGAGATGCAGTGAAGCTACGCCCCGAAGAGATCACCTCGATCCTCAAGCAGCGGATCGAGGACTACGACGTCGAGAGCGACCTCGCCGAGGTCGGCTCGGTGCTGCAGGTCGGCGACGGCATCGCCCGCGTCTACGGCCTCGAGAACTGCGTCTCGGCGGAGATGCTCGAGTTCGAGCACGGCGTCACCGGCCTCGCGTTCAACCTCGAGGAGGACAACGTCGGCGCGGCGCTCTTCGGCGAGTGGGAGCACGTCAAGGAGGGCGAGCCGGTGAAGCGGACCGGTGCCGTCGCGAGCGTCCCGGTCGGCCCGGAACTGATCGGGCGGATCGTCGACCCGCTCGGCAACCCGCTCGACGGCCAGGGCCCGATCGAGGCGAGCGAGCACCGGCCGCTCGAGTTCAAGGCGCCCGGCGTCATCGCGCGCCAGCCGGTGAAGGAGCCGGTGCAGACCGGCCTGAAGGCGATCGACTCGATGATCCCGATCGGACGGGGCCAGCGCGAGCTGATCATCGGCGACAGGACCACCGGCAAGACCGCGATCCTCGTCGACACGATCCTCAACCAGCGCGGCCAGGACCTGATCTGCATCTACGTCGCGATCGGCCAGAAGGGCTCCACCGTCGCGCAGGTGCACGACAAGCTGCAGGACGAGGGGGCGATGGACTACACGATCATCGTCAACGCCGGCGCCTCCGAGGCCGCGCCGATCAAGTGGATGGCCCCGTACGCCGGCTGCGCGATGGGCGAGTACTTCTTGTTCGAGGGGAAGCACGCGCTCGTCATGTACGACGACCTCTCGAAGCACGCCGACGCCTACCGGCAGATGTCGCTGCTGCTGCGGCGGCCGCCCGGCCGCGAGGCCTACCCGGGCGACGTCTTCTACCTCCACTCGCGCCTGCTCGAGCGCGCGTGCAAGCTCTCCGACGAGCGAGGGGGTGGGTCGCTCACGGCGCTGCCGGTGGTCGAGACCCAGGCGGGCGACGTCTCCGCCTACATCCCGACCAATGTGATCTCGATCACGGACGGCCAGATCTTCCTCGAGTCCGAGCTCTTCTTCTCCGGCGTCCGGCCGGCGATCAACGTCGGCATCTCCGTCTCGCGCGTGGGCGGCGCCGCGCGGATCAAGGCGATGAACAAGGTGGCCGGGAGGCTCAAGCTCGACCTCTCGCAGTACCGCGAGCTCGAGGCCTTCGCGCAGTTCGGCTCCGAGCTCGACCCTGCGACGCAGCAGATCCTCGCGCGCGGAGAGCGGCTCGTGGCCCTGCTGAACCAGCCGCAGTACGAGCCGTGGCCGGTCGAGGAGCAGGTGGCGGGCGTCTTTGCCGGCGTGAACGGGTACCTGGACCCGATCCCGGTGGCAGACGTGCCGCGCTACCTCGAGGAGCTGCGCGAGACGTTGCGCGCAGACGAGTCGATCCTGAAGGAGATCCGGGAGACCAGCGACCTCTCCGACGAGCTGCGGGAGCAGCTGGATCAGGAGCTGCAGCGCTTCGCCAAGGTCTTCAAGCCCTCCGAGGAGACCGCGGCCGCCGCGTAGTTAATGGCCACAGTCCAGGACCTGAAGCGCCGGATCCGCTCGATCCGGAACACGCGCAAGATCACGAAGGCGATGGAGCTCGTCGCCTCGGCCCGGCTCCGGCGTGCGCAGGCGCGGATCGAGGCGATGCGGCCGTACGCCGACCGGATGATGGAGCTCATGGTCGGCACGGCCCGTGCGAGCACCTCGCTTCGCGGCCTGACGCTTCTGCAGCGGCGCGAGGTGCGGACGGCGGCGATCGTCCCGCTCACGGGCGACCGCGGCCTGGCGGGCGCGTTCAACGCGCAGGTCCTTCGGCACGCGTTCACGCTCGAGCGGCAGCTGCGCGGCGAGGGCGTCGAGGTGCGGTGGCTCGTCGCAGGGAAGAAGGGGCGCTCGACCCTCACCTTCCGGCGTTACGAGCTCGACGCCGCCTGGATCGGCTTCAGCGACCAGCCGAGCTACTCCGACGCGCAGGCGATCGCACACCGCGCCGCCGAGCTCTACGAGAACGGCGAGGTCGACCGCGTCGTCCTCGTCTACAACCAGTTCGTCTCGGCGCTCGTGCAGCGTGTCGTCGAGCGCGACCTGCTGCCGATCCCGGAGCAGGTTTTCGAGCGCGGGGAGGACGAGGCTCGCGAGGCCGCCCTGCTGGGCGACTTCATCTACGAGCCGGAGCCGGAGGAGATCCTTCACCGCCTGCTTCCGGTCTATGTCGAGACCGAGATCTACCGCGCGCTGCTGGAGTCAGCCGCCTCCGAGCAGGGTGCGCGCATGACGGCGATGCGGAACGCCTCCGGCAATGCGGCCGATCTGATCTCGAGCCTCACGCTGGACATGAACCGCGCCCGCCAGGCGGAGATCACGCAGGAGATCCTCGAGGTCGTGGCGGGAGCCGACGCTTTGACCCAGTAGCAGTTCGAGCAAACCTTCGCGGCGCTCGGGTCGTCTATAGTCTTGCGCGGCCCTAACGATGGCTCATCAGGAAGAAAAGGTAATCGTCCCCGCCGGCGGTGCAGGCCTCGGCGCTGCGATCGCCACCGAGAGCGGGACGGAGCTCGGCGAAGTCCACGAGATCCGCGCCCGTGGCTACTGGGAGCTCGTCTGGCGCCGCTTCAGGCGCGACAAGGTCGCGATCGCGAGCGGGATCTTCATCATCCTCCTGATCCTGGTCGCGTTCGGCGGCGCGCCGATTGCGGCGCGCCTCGTGGGCCACGGGCCGAACGACCTGTTCCTCAGCCCGCCCGCCGTGGACCTGGGCGGCCTGCCGGCGAATCCGTGGACGCGCGCGGAGAACTCGCTCACGGGCAAGGAGAACCTGCTCGTCCTCGGCGCTGCCAACCGCCTCGGCCAGGACGAGTTCCTCCGGCTCCTGTACGGGGCGAGGATCTCGCTCGAGGTGGCCGGGCTGTCGACCCTGGGCGTGATGCTGATCGGGGTCTTGCTCGGAGCAACCGCCGGCTACTTCCGGGGCTGGAGCGACACGATCATCTCCCGCCTCACCGAGATCACGATGGCGTTCCCGCTCCTGATCTTCGTCATCTCGCTGGCGGCGACGATCGGCCCGCAGCTGGACAGCATCACGTTAGGAATCTTCCCGAGGGGCGTGCTGACGCTCGTGATGATCTTCGTCCTCTTCGGGTGGTTCTACCCCGCCCGCATCTTGCGCGCGCAGACCCTTTCAATCCGCGAGAAGGAGTACGTGGAAGCGGCCAGGATGATCGGCGCAAGCGACGCCCGGATCATCCGCTCGCACATCCTCCCGCACCTCGTCGCGCCGATGATCGTCTACTCGACGCTCACCGTCGCAACCTTCATCCTGCTCGAGGCCGGCCTCTCGTTCCTCGGCGTCGGGATCAAGTTCGAGCCCAGCTGGGGGAACTTGCTCTCCGAAGCACCGAACTTCTACACGACGCGGCCGCTGCTGATGCTCTGGCCGGGCCTCGCGGTGCTGCTGACGACGCTCGCGTTCAACCTGCTCGGGGACGGGCTCCGGGACGCGTTCGACCCGCGCTCGACCTCCCTCTGAGGCGCCCGCCGCCCTTCACCAGGCACTAACAATCGCCCACCTCGCGCGTCTCATTCGGGTGGACGGGACCAGGCGCCCGTCCGAGTTGAGGCGTGCGCGCCTCGGCTCTAGTTCACGGAAAGGAGAGACATGCACAGACGGCTCTGGCTCTCGGTCGCGATGCTCGTGGCCGGGGCAAGCCTTCTGGTCGCAGCGAGCTTCGCGAGTGCAGGCACCTCGTCGCACTCGTTGAAGCAGGGTGGGATCTGGAAATACGGCACCGTGGGTGCGTCGGTCCAGGTCGACCCGCAGCTCGCTTACATCACCACCGCATGGTGGCTGGAGTACGCGACCGCAGCGAAGCTCTTTAACTATCCGGACAAGGCGGGCCCGGCGGGCACGCAGCTCGTGCCCGAGGTGGCCTCGAAGTTCACCGTTTCTGGGAACGGCAAGGTCTACACCTTCACGATCCGGAAGGGCTTCAAGTTCAGCAACGGCAAGGCGGTCACGGCGGCCAACTTCAAGTACGCCATCAACCGGGCCCTGAACAAGGACCTGGCTTCGCCGGGTGCCCAGTTCATCACCGACTCGAACGGCACGAACATCGTCGGGGCAAAGAAGGTGAACGACGGCAAGGCGAAGAGTGCGGCCGGTGTCGTCGTCAAGGGCAACAAGCTGACCATCCGCCTGACAAAGCCTGACGCGACGTTCATGGCCAAGATCACGATGCCGTTCTTCCAGGCCACCTCCACCTCGCTCCCGCTGAGCAAGGAGATCGTCACGGTCAGCGGCCAGAAGCTGCCTTCCGCGGGCCCGTACTACTACTCGAAGAACGACGTCAACCGACTGACGTCGGTCCGGCGCAACCCGTTCTACAAGAAGGGCCCCGGCCGGGCTCGGCCGCACAACCTGAAGGGTCTCGACGTCCTCTGGAACCAGACCGAGGCGACCCTGTTCAACCAGACCAAGGCGAATCAGGTGGACGAGGACTACAACCCTCCGCCCGACCAGATGGCCAGTCTCAAGAAGTCGTACAAGATCAACAAGACGCGGTTCTGGGTTCAGCCGCAGAACTGCACCGGGTACCTGCCGATGAACATGGCGAACCCGCTCTTCAAGGGCAACCTGAAGCTGCGGCAGGCCATGAACTACATCATCGACCGGAAGCCGTACGTGGGCCAGGCCGGCCCGTTCGCAGGCAACGCGTGGACGCACCTCCTCAACCCGAACGTTCCGGGTTGGCGGAACGTGCAGCTCTACAAGCGGAACGTGAGCAAGGCGAGGAGCCTCGCGAAGGGGAGCCTCAAGAACGGCAAGATCACGGTCTACTACCGCTCGTCTGGCTCGATCAACCCGGCCCAGGCGCAGATCGTCCGGGCAGGCCTCATCCAGCTCGGGTTCAGCCCGAACAACATCAAGATGAAGGGCTTCTCGGGCGGCAACATCTACACGGCGATGGGCGTCAGGGGTACCGACGCTGACATCGGCGTGTCGATGGGTTGGTGCTCGGACTACCCGGATCCGTACGACTGGCTGAACATCCTGTTGTACGGCCCGTCGATCCAGTCCGACAACAACGTCAACTACTCGTACATGAACATCCCGAAGTGGAACGCGAAGTTGGCGGCGGCGGCCAAGAAGGTCGGCCCGAACCGCTACAAGATCTACGGCCAGCTTGACCTCGACGTCATGAAGCAGGTTGCGCCGGTGGCAGTGACGCGGACGTACAACCAGCGTTACTTCTTCTCGAACCGCGTGAACCCGAAGAGCCTCGTGTTCTCCAAGACGTACGCCGACTTCAGCATCGGCGCGATGGCCCTGAAGTAGGAGGCTCAGTAGGACCAGCAAGACAACCTGAGGCGCCGGCACGAGCCGGCGCCTCACGTCTAGAGCGAGCCGCTGAGATAGGATCCCGACCCAGGAGGCGACGAGATGATCCGATACCTGATCAGACGAATCCTCTGGGCGTTCCTGCTCTTCATCATCATCACGTTCGTCACGTTCGTGATCTTCTTCATGGGCCCGAACGACCCGGCCCGCGCCCAGTGCGGCGGCGATCAGGCACAGCCCGCGTGCCTGAAGCTCGTCACGGAGAAGTACGGCCTCGACAGGCCGCTCTACATCCAGTACGCGAAGTTCTTCGACCGGCTCGTGATCCACCAGTCGCTCGGCACGTCGTACGCGACGGGCCAGAGCATCAACCAGGCGATCGGCAAGGCGGCTCCCGTCACCGCGTCCCTCGTATTCGGCGGAGCGGTGCTCTGGATGATCATCGCGCTGACGATCGGGGTCCTGTCCGCCCTCCGCCCGCGGTCGTTGTTAGACCGAACCGCGATGATCTTCGTCCTGATCGGGATCTCGGCGCATCCGGTCTGGATCGGCCTGATCTTCGAGTACGTGTTCGGCGTGAAGCTGGGGTGGACGCCGATCGCGAATTACGCGAACTTCTTCGGCGCGCCAGCAGACTCAGGGCAGCCCGGCGGCCCCTGGCAGTGGTTCTACCACCTGATCTTGCCGTGGATGACCTTCTCGCTCCTGTTCGCCGCGCTCTACGTGCGGATGATCAGGGCGAACGTGATGGAGACGATGAACGAGGACTTCGTTCGCACCGCGCGTGCGAAGGGCGCCCCTGAGAACAGGATCCTCGTGTCGCACGTGCTCAGGAACGCGCTGCTGCCCGTGGTGACGATGCTCGGGATGGACATCGGCGTCGCGCTCGGCGGCGCGATCTTCACCGAGTCCGTCTACCAGCTCCCGGGGCTCGGTCAGAGCCTGGTTCTCGGCGTCCAGGCGAACGACTTTGCAATGGTTCAGGGCGTGGTCGTGTTCGCGACGATCGCGATCCTGTTCTTCAATCTCATCGTAGACGTGCTATATGCCTGGATCGACCCGCGGATCAGGCTCGCCTGACCGTCTCCGGACCCCGCTAACCTAAGACTCCCTTGGCGCTTCTCGAAGTAAAGGACCTGCGAACCGCGTTCCGCACCGAGGACGGCATCGTCGGCGCGGTCGACGGGGTGTCGTTCTCGATCGAGAAGGGCGAGACGCTCGGCATCGTCGGCGAGTCGGGGTCGGGTAAGAGCGTGACGTGCCTGACGATCATGGGCCTGAACGAGAAGCGCAACACCATCTCGAGCGGAGAGGCACTCTGGAAGGGCAAGAACCTGCTGACCATGAAGCCGCGTGCGCTGCGCGACATTCGGGGAAACGAGATCTCCATGATCTTCCAGGACCCGATGACGTCGCTCAACCCGGTGCACACCATCGGCCGGCAGCTCGTCGAGGCGATCCTGCTGCATCGCGACGTGACGAAGAGGAACGCTCGCGCCCGCTCGCTCGAGCTCCTGAAGGCCGTCGGCATCCCGCATGCCGAGCGGCGCGTCGACGACTACCCGCACCAGTTCTCCGGCGGTATGCGGCAGCGTGTGATGATCGCGATGGCGCTGATCAACGACCCCGATCTGCTGATCGCCGACGAGCCCACGACCGCGCTCGACGTGACGACGCAGGCGCAGATCCTCGCGCTGATGAAGCGCCTTCAGGACGACTTCGGCAGCGCGATCATCATGATCACGCACGATCTCGGCGTCGTCGCCGAGGTCGCGGACGACGTGCTCGTCATGTACGCGGCGAACGTCGTGGAGCAGGCGGAGGTCCACAACCTCTTCAACGAACCGCGGCATCCGTACACGTGGGGCCTGATGGGCTCGCTGCCGCGTCTCGAGGCCGACGTCGAGCGGCTCACGCAGATTCCCGGACAGCCGCCCTCGCTGCTGCGGCCGCCGGCAGGCTGCCGCTTCCACCCGCGCTGCCCGTACGTGATGGAGGTCTGCAAGACGACGGTGCCGGAGCTCAAGCCGACGCAGCGCGACGCGGAGCATCTGGAGCGCTGCCACCTCGACGAGGAGACGAAAGAGCGCGAAGCGGCCAAGCTGCTCGAGGTCACGATGGCGGAGGCCGGCTAATGGCCGAGACCGCACACGTCGAGCAGGAGCCGCTCGCGACGACTGGCAATGAGCTGCTCGTCGTCGAGAACGTCAAGAAGTACTTCCCGATCACGCGCGGGATCATCTTCCAGAAGGAGATCGCCTCGGTGAAGGCCGTAGACGGGGTCTCGTTCTCGATCAACCCGGGCGAGACGCTCGGGATCGTGGGCGAGTCCGGCTGCGGGAAGTCGACGCTCGCGCGCTGTGTCGTGAAGCTGCTCGAGACGACCGACGGGAAGATCACCTTCGACGGCCGGGACATCACGAAGCTCTCGCGGCCGGCCATGCGTCCGATCCGGCGCGAGATGACGATGATCTTCCAGGACCCGTACGCGTCGCTGAACCCTCGCAAGCGGGTCGGGTTCATCATCGGTGAGCCGCTCGAGGTCCACAGCCTCGGCACTTCGGCCGAGGTGAAGCGCCGTGTGCAGGAGCTGCTCGAGGTCGTCGGCCTGAACCCGGAGCACTACAACCGCTTCCCGCACGAGTTCTCGGGCGGCCAGCGTCAGCGCATCGGCGTGGCCCGTGCCCTCGCGGTCAACCCCAAGCTGATCGTCTGCGACGAGCCGGTCTCGGCGCTGGACGTCTCGGTGCAGGCACAGATCCTCAACCTGCTCAAGGACCTGCAGGACGACTTCGGGCTCACCTACGTCTTCATCGCGCACGACCTCAACGTC
>JBKPAM010000167.1:0-20790 GCA_046726435.1 Actinomycetota bacterium | reverse complement strand
TCGCGCGGATCCTCCCGCTCGAGATAGGCGCCCACCGCGAGCCCCTCCGTGTCCGACGAGGTCATGTCCTTGGCGGAGTGCACGGCCACGTCGATCCGCCCCGCCAGGAGTGCTTCCTCGATCTCCTTGACGAAGACTCCGCGCGTGCCGATCTCGCCGAACGGCTTCGAGCGATCGCGGTCGCCTGCGGTCGTGATCGGCACGAGCGCGATCTCCACTCCCGGCCGGCGCAGGCGATCCGCCGCCAGCTCCGCCTGTGTCAACGCGAGCCGCGAGCCCCGCGAGCCGACCCGCAAGAGCACTAGTGCCGCTCCCAGTATTGGTGCCCAGGCTCTCGGTCGCTAGCACCAAGCCAGAGTCCCCACTCGACCGCGGCGCAGGCTGGCAGCCTGCGCAAGGGCGAGGGGGGGCTCTGGCGCAGCGTGATAGCGGGCGAGAGACAGGCGTCCAATGCTGGGAGCGGCACTAAACCCCGACTTCGTCGCGCTCGGGCTCGCGCCGACCCTCGCTCCGCCTCCGCGCCAGCTCCGTCAGCTCCTCGACCTCACGCGAGAGCCGCGCCAGCTTCGTCCCGATGATCGCGACCCACGCGAGCACCGCCACGAAGACGACCAGGTAGGCGGCCGCGACGTACTTCTCGCCGGGGCTCAAGTCGTCAAGAGCTCCCGCAGCTCACGCATGCGTGCGTCCAGGCGCTTCCCCGCCAGCTCGACGCGGTACATCGTCCCCGCCAGCGCCAGCAGCCCCGCCCAGCAGACGCAGAAGGTGAAGAACATCGAGGCCGACATCTGCGGCCCGTGGCGCGTGAACACGGTCGGGTGGATGAAATCGTTCGCGAGCCTGATCGAGAGCCAGCTGACGGGGATCAGGACCACGCCGAAGAGCGCGTAGACCGCGCACATGTTGGCCCGCGCCGGCCCTGGCTCGACCGAGTAGCGCAGCATGAAGTAGGCCGAGTAGAAGAGGAACAGGATCAGAAAGGTGACGAGCTGGTTCGAGCTCCAGGTCCACCAGATCCCCCACGACGCGCGCGCCCAGATCGAGCCTGTGACGAGCGTGAGCGCGCCGAAGATCACTCCCTGGTGGATCGCCGCGTAGCTCTCGAGGTCCGCCCCGGGCGGGCGCTTCCACAGGTGGAGAAAGGCCTTGGCGGCGCCCCACGCAAAGCACGCGTAAGCCGTCAGGGCGATCGGCACGTGGATGTAGAAGATCTTCTGCGTCAGCCCCTGGTCGGCGTCGAGTGGCGCGTAGAAGAACACCAGCGCGACCCCCGCGCCGAGCAGCCCGACGGCGCTCCAGGCGAGCACGGGCAGCGGTATGTGGCGCACGCGCGCGAGCACGGAATCCGCTGGAATCAAAGCAGAACGAGCACGAGCCCCGGCCGCTAGACTCGCCGCGTGGCCGACCTCGGGCGCGCCGCACTGTTCGTCGCCTTCGGGCTGTCTCTCTACGCCGCGATCGCCGGCGGTCTTGCCGCCTACGAGAGCCGCCGCCGGCTCCACGACTCCGCGCGCAACGCGCTCGTCGCGGCCTTCGGAGCCACCGCAGTCGCGGCGTTCGTGCTTCTCCACGCCCTACAGGCGCGCGACTTCACCTACACCTACGTGGCCGAGCACTCGAGCCGCAAGCTCCCGTTTCCGTATTCGTTCACCGCCTTCTGGGGAGGCCAGGAGGGCTCGCTTCTCCTGTGGCTGCTGGTCCTGACCGGGCTCGGCTCGGTGGCCGTGCTCGTCAACCGCGAGCTGATCCGCCGCCTGCTCCCCTGGACGGTGCCCGTGCTCGCCGGCGTCGCGACCTTCT
Organism: Actinomycetota bacterium; assembly: GCA_046726435.1. Lineage (GTDB taxonomy): Bacteria > Actinomycetota > Thermoleophilia > Gaiellales > Gaiellaceae > AC-32. The sequence goes on along the minus strand of JBKPAM010000167.1, from coordinate 18,990 downwards.
TCGCATTCCTGCTCGTCTTCGTCTCGAGCCCGTTCGAGCTGCAGGCCGCCCCGGCCGACGGCAACGGCCTCGTGCCGAGCCTGCAGAACCCGTACATGATGATCCACCCGCCGCTGCTCTACCTCGGCTACGTCGGACTCACGATCCCCTTCGCGTTCGCGGCCGGCGCGCTCCTCTCGGGCCGGGCCGACGAGCGCTGGATCGTGGCCACCCGCCGCTGGACGCTCCTCGCCTGGGCGGCGCTCGGCATCGGGATCCTGCTCGGAGCGAAGTGGGCCTACGAGGAGGTCGGCTGGGGCGGCTACTACGCGTGGGACCCGGTCGAAAACGCGGCGCTGATGCCGTGGCTCGCCTCGACCGCGTTCCTGCACTCGGTGATGGTGCAGGAGAAGAAGAACATGCTCCGCGTCTGGAACGTCGTGCTCGTTTCGCTCGCGTTCTGCCTGTCGCTGTTCGGCACCTTCCTGACCCGAAGCGGCGTGATCAGCTCAATCCACAGCTTCACACAGTCGTCGATCGGCCCCTGGCTGCTCGGCTTCATCGCGCTGGTTGCCACGTTCTCGACCGCAGTGATCTTCTGGCGGCTGCCGCTGCTGCGAGCGAAAACGCGCCTCGAGTCCCTCGCCTCGCGGGAGGCGGCCTTCCTCTACAACAACCTGCTACTGATCGCCTTCACGCTGACCGTGCTCTGGGGAGTCGCCTTCCCGCTGATCTCGGAGCTCGTGCGCGGCGAGAAGATCACCGTCGGGCCGCCCTACTTCGACTTCTTCCTGCGCGTGTTCGGCCTGCCGCTGCTGCTGCTGATGGGAATCGGGCCGCTCGTCGCCTGGCGCCGCAGCTCGCTGAGGTCGCTCGGGTCGAGCCTGCTGTGGCCCACCGTCTTTGCGCTCGCATGCGGCGTGGCGCTCGTCTTCCTCGGAGCCGGGTCGAGCGCCCCGGCGCTCGTCGCCTACACCTTCTGCGCCTTCGTGCTCGCCGCGATCGTGCTCGAGTTCGTGCGCGGCACGCGGGCCCGGAAGGCGCTCGGCGAGGCAACGTGGCTCGGCGCCTTCTCGTCGCTCGTTGGCCGCAACCGCCGCCGCTACGGCGGCTACGTGGTGCACGCGGCGATCGTCCTGCTCGCGCTCGGGGTCGCGGGCGGCGCGTACGGCGCGAGCAAGACGCAGAAGCTGCAGCCGGGCGACTCGATGCGGATCCGCGGCTACGACCTCACCTACCTCGGCTCGGTAGCGCGCACGGCTCCGAACGCGACCGAGATCCGCGCGCGCCTCGCCGTCTCCCGCGGCGGCAAGAACCTCGGCGTCTACCTGGCCGGCAAGAACCGCTACCCGGTCGAGCAGCAGGTCTCGAACGAGGTCGGCATCCGGACCGACTGGCTGCGCGCCGAGGACCTCTTCCTCATCGGCGAGCAGTTCAACTCGGACGGCTCGGTGGTGATCAAGGCGCTCGTGAACCCGCTGGTCGACCTCGTCTGGCTCGCGGGAATCGTCTTCCTGCTGGGCTCGCTGATCGCGATGTGGCCGGACGAGCGGGAGCAGCGACGCCTAGCCGACCGCGGCGCCGCGGTGCCCGTCACTCCGTGACGACGTACTCGAACGACGCCCAGGCGAGCAGCGCGAAGATCGTGTCGTAGAGCGCCAGGAACGCCAGGTAGCGGCCGGAGCCGTCGACGACGCTTGCGCCGACCCCGCCGATCACGATCGGCAGCGCGAGCGGGAGGAAGAGCAACGGCAGCAGCAGCTCTCGCGCGCGGCCCGCGGCGGCCATCGCAGCGAGCAGCGTGCCGACTGCGCAGATGCCGAGGTCGGCGAGCAGCACGCCGGCGACAGTCGACCAGCCGACCGGCGAGAAGAAAAGCGCGAAGGCCGGGAGCGCGACCACCTCGGCGGCCGCGAGGAACGCGAGCGTGGCGATCCCCTTCGCGAGCCAGATCGCGCTGCGGTCGACCGGCGCAAGCACGAGCCCGTCCAGCAGCCCCTGCTCGCGTTCCGCGACGAACGCGCGCCCGAGGCCGAGCAGGGCCGTGAAGATGATCGCAACCCAGAGCAGCCCGAGCTCCGCGAGCCGCGACGAGCCCGAGGGCAGCGCGAAGTGGAAGACGACCAGGATCGCGAGCACGAACAGGAGCATCGCGGGGAGGGTGTCGCGGGCCCGCAGCTCGAGCCGCAGGTCCTTCCGCGCAAGCACCGCCGCGTCTCCGAAATACCTACGCAAGCGCCAGCCTCCCGCTGGCGAGCGACGCCACGCGCTCGGGATCGTGCGTCGCCACGAGGATCGTCCGCCGCTCGCGCATGCCCGCGAGCTCGCGGTCGAGCAGCTCGGTGCCCGCCACGTCGAGTCCGGAGAACGGCTCGTCGAGAATCAGCAGCTCCGGCCGGTGCAGCAGCGACCTGCAGAGCGCGAGACGCTGGAGCTGGCCACGCGAGAGCTTCGCCGCCCGCTCGCGGCGCGCGTCCCAGAGCCCGAAGCGCTCGAGCAGCATCCCGATCCGCTCGCGCCGCTCGGGGACGTGGTAGAGGCGGCCGTAGAGGTCGAGGTTCTCGAAGGCCGTGAGCTCGCGGTAGACCAGCGGCTCGTGGCCGAGGAATCCGATCGCGGCGCGCTCCGGCTCGACGTCCAGCGTCCCTCCGGTGGGCAGGGCGAGCCCGGCGCAGAGCCGCAGCAGCGTCGTCTTCCCGGAGCCGTTCGGCCCGGTGACGACCATGAAGCCGCCGCGCTCGAGCTCGAAGTCGATCCCCCGTAGCACGCGCTTCTCGCCGTAGCGCTTCTCGAGCCGTGCTGCGTGAATCACAGCGAGTCCAGCAGGACGAAGACGAAGAACGCGACCGAGATGACGCCGTTCATCGTGAAGAAGGCGGTGTCGAGCCGGCGCAGGTCACCCGGTCGCACGAGCGAGTGCTCATACGCGAGCAGCACAGCAACTGCGGCCACTCCAAGCCAGTAGAGGACGCCGACCGAGAGCCCGAGCCCGGTCGCGATCAAGAGCGCCACGGTGCCGAGGTGGAAGAGCCGCGCGCCGAGGAAGGCTCCGCGCTCGCCGAAGCGCACGGCGATCGACTGCAGGCCCTGCTCCCGGTCGATCTCGAGGTCGAGCAGCGAGTAGAAGAGGTCGAAGCCGGCCACCCAGAGTGCGACCGCACCGCCAAGCGTCCAGGCCTCCCACGGCAGCGTCCCGGTGATCGCCGCCCACGCGCCGATCGGCGCCAGCCCGTCGATTGCGCCTAGCCAGAGGTGGCAGGTCCACGTCCACCGCTTCAGGTAGGGGTAGATGACGAAGCCCGCGACGGGTATCGGCCAGAGCCAGTGCACGAGCGGATCGAGCTGGTAGACGGCCACGATGAAGAGCGCGAACGACGCGCAGCAGAAGACCGCCACCGCCGCGGCCGAGAGCAGCCCGGACGGGAGCTCGCGCCGAGCGGTGCGCGGGTTGCGCGCGTCGAGCCCCGCGTCGATCAGGCGGTTCAGCCCCATCGCGAGGGAGCGGGCCCCGACCATCGCCACCGTGATCCAGACGAGGTCGTGGGCGCTCGGAACGCCGTCGACGGCGAGAAACGCGCCGACGTATGCGAACGGCAGCGCGAAGATCGTGTGCTCGAACTTGACGAGCGAGTAGAAGCGTGCGGGGTACGCGAGCGCGGTCACGTCTGTCTATGAGCCGTCGGCTCGCCCGCGAGGAGCGACACGGCGTGCGCAAGCGCGGGCCGCAGGACCTCGAATCCGTCGCGAGACCCGCCTGGTGAGCCGGGGAGGTTCACCACCAGCGCCCGGCCCCGCACGCCGGCGACCCCGCGCGAGAGCAGCGCGTGCGGCGTCTTCGCGAGCGAGTCGGCCCGCAGCGCCTCCGCGATCCCCGGCGCGGTGCGCTCCAGCACCTCGGCCGTGGCCTCCGGGGTCACGTCGCGCGGCCCGAGGCCGGTCCCGCCGGTGGTGAGCACGACCGAGGCCTCCTCGGCAAGCTCGGCGATCGCCTCCGCTATCGCGTCCCGGTCGTCCGGCACGACACGCCGCTCGACCTCGTAGCCCTCCTCCTCCAGCAAGCCGGCGAGCAGCTCGCCGCTCGCGTCCTCGCGCGTCCCCTCGGAGACGCCGTCCGAGACGGTCAGCACAGCCGCCCTCACGATTTCGTCTTCTGCAGGAGCCGCACCTCGGTGACCTCCATCGAGGAGTCGATCGCCTTCGCCATGTCGTAGACGGTGAGCGCTGCGACCGACGCGGCCACGAGCGCCTCCATCTCGACCCCCGTCTGCGCTCTCGTCTCAGCGGAGGCGACGATCTCGACCTCCTCCCCTACCTCGATCTCGACGCCCACGTGCGTGAGCGGCAGCGGATGGCAGAGCGGGATCAGCTCGCTCGTACGCTTGGCCGCCATGATCCCGGCGAGCTTGGCGGCCGCAATCGCGTCGCCCTTCGGCAGCGAGCCCAGCCGCGAGGCCGTCTCGGGCGCCACGCGCAGCACGGCCCGCGCAACCGCCCGCCGGCGCGAGAGCGGCTTGCCGCCGACGTCGACCATCCGGACCTCGCCGGCCTCGTCCACATGCGAGAGCTCGCTCACAATCCCGAACGGTACCGCCGCCCGAGCCGGAGGAGGCCCCGGCGATGGCGCCACACGCTCGCGACCTTCCGTGACAGCTGGTCGCCGTAGAGCAGCTCCACAACAGCTTCGAAGCCGTCGAGCAGCTTCGCGTCGTACGGGTACCACCACGGGACGTGCACCCGGCCGTGGTCGAGGTCGGCGAACTTCACCCGCGAGAGCTCGTAGAGCCCGTGCTTCGAGTGCGTGCGGCCGAAGCCCGACTCTTTCATGCCGCCCCACGAGGCCTGGCCGGTGCCGTACGAGTAGGAAATGTCGTTCGTCCAGACCGACCCGGCCTCCAACCGCCAGGCCAACCGCTTCGCCCGCTCGCGATCAGAGGTCCAGACGCTCGCGCCCAGCCCGAACGAGGAGCCGTTCGCGAGCCGCACCGCTTCGTCCTCGTCGCGGAACGCGCTGACCGTGATGACCGGACCGAAGATCTCCTCGCGGTCGATCCGCGCCTCGCGCTCGGCGCCGCTCAGGACGGTGGGCTCGTAGAACCAGCCCGGAAGGCCGATCTCCGCCCGCCGGCCGCCGGTGCGCAGCTCCGCCCCGCGCCCGACCGCCTCCTCGACCAGCTCCTCGACGTGCGCGCGACACTCCTCGGCGATCAGCGGGCCGAGCTCGGTCTCGAGGTCATCTCCCCGGCCGAGCCGAAGCTCCCGCGCCCGCCGAACGAGCTCCTCGACGAATGGCTCGTGGAGCGGCTGGGCGACGTAGATCCGCTCCACGGCCGAGCAAACCTGGCCGCAGTTCGAGAAGGAGCCCCACAGCGCTCCAGCGACCGCGCGGTCGAGGTCGGCGTCATCGAAGACGAGCATCGGGTCCTTGCCGCCGAGCTCCAGCGTGACCGGCCGCAACCGCTCTCCGGCTGCCGCTGCGACCTGCCGACCCACCGCCGCAGAACCGGTGAAGACGACCTTGGCGACCCCCGGCGACCGCACGAGCGCCTCGCCGGTCACGGCCGCACCCTGGACGACACGCACGAGCCCCTTCGGCGCCCCCGCCTCCGAGAAGAGCCGCTCGACCCACGCGCCCGAGAGCGGCGTCCGCTCGGACGGCTTCGCCACCACCGCGTTCCCCGAGGCGACCGCGAACGCGACCTGGGTGAGCGGGATCCCGACCGGGAAGTTCCACGGCGAGATCACCGCGACCACGCCGAGAGGCTCGTACAGCAGCCAGCCCCGCTTGTGCCGAAGGTGCAGCTGCGGGAAGCGGAGCCGCTCGGGCCGCAGGACCTCCGAAGCGTTCGAGGCCGCCCAGACGAGGTTGTCGAGCCCGACGAAGAGCTCGGCCGTGTACGACTCGACGAGCGGCTTCCCCGTCTCGGCCGTGACGGTGGACGTGAGCTCGTCGGCCCTGTCGAGCGCGACCTCGGCAACCGCACCGAGCAGCGAGCGGCGCTCCGCGAACGACGACTGCGCCCAACGCTCCGCGGCCAACCGGGCCTCGGCAACGGCTTCCGCGACCTCCTCCGGAGGCGAGACGGGCACCGCGCCGACCTCCTCGAGTGTGGCGGGATTCACCGAACGCAGCTCCGAAGCCTGCGTCTGCCGGGCCATCCGGGGATCCTAGTGGGGCGGGAGTAGAATCGACGGGAATGGACCGGAAGGAACGAATCGAGGAAAACGAGAAGCTCTTCCGCGAGGTCAACGAGCGCGTGAGGGAGGTCCAGACGAACTTCCAGTCGGGGCCCGACCCGCAATGGGTCTGCGAGTGCGGCGACGAGACCTGCTTCGACAAGCTGACCGTGCCGCTCGACGAGTACCACGAGGTCCGCTCACGCGACAACTGGTTCTTCGTCGTGGTCGGCCACGAGAAGCCCGACGTCGAGCGCGTCGTCGACCACCGCGACGGGTTCCTCGTAGTGGAGAAGGACGGCGTCTAGAGTCGGACGCGGGCCGCGCAGCGGTCGAGATCGTCCAGCTGCGCTTCGATCCACGCCGCGATGTCGTGCTCGCGGACATGGCTGCGGATCGCCTCGAGCCGCTCTCGGCGCTCGTCGAGGGGCATGGTGAGCGCGCGGTGGATCGCCTCTGCCTGCCCGGCGACGTCGAACGGGTTCACGGTCAGCGCCCACTCGCCCAGCTCGGCGTGGGCGCCCGCGTTCTCGGACAGGATCAGCACGCCGTCGCGCCGGTTCACGAGCGGCGCCTCCTTCGCGACGAGGTTCATGCCGTCGAAGATCGCGTTGACGAGCAGCGCGTCGAACTGCTTGTAGCCGGCGAGCGCGCCGAGGAAGTCGTCCTGCACGACGAGCTCGATCGGCGTCCAGCCGTCCTGCTGGAAGCGGTCGTTCACACGGCGCGCCTCGCGCTGGATCGCGCCGAGGTACTCGGAGTACTCGGGAATGTCTTGCCGCGAGGGATCGAGCAGCGCCAGCATCCCCACGATTCGGTGCATCTCCGGGTGCGCTTCGAGGTAGATCTCGAACGCACGGAAGCCTCTGACGATGTTTTTCGAGGGATCGGTGCGATCGACGCGGAGGACGAGCTTCTCCGGCCGCCGCTCGACGAGCGCCTGCTCTGCCACTAGCACCGCCGGGCTCTCCGCGAGCTGGTCGAACTCGGCCGAGTCGACCGACACCGGCCGCATCGCGACCAGCGTCTCGCGACCCGCATATCGCGCGGAGCATGCCTCGAAGTCGCACTCGGCGGCGGCGACGTCGCTCGCTGTGCGCAGGAAGTTCAGCCGCCACTGGTGGGTGTGGAAGCCGATCACGTCGTTCGCGAGCACGCCGTCGTGGATCGCGCGCCGGATTCCGTCCGGCAAGACGTGCCAGTAGTCCGTCTGGGGCCACGGGATGTGCACGAAGTGCGCGAGCAGCGCGTCCGGCGCCTCCTCCCGGACGAGCCTCGGCGCGAGGTAGAGGTGGTAGTCCTGGAAGAACACCGCCGACTCCGGCTCGGCGTCGAGCTCTTCGAGCACCGCCTCCGCGAAGCCCTGGTTCACGCGCGCATACCCCTCGTCCCAGGCGTTCTGCAAGGCGATGTCGAAAGACGGCGTGTAGGCGAGCTCCCAGAGGTAGTGCTGCAGGAACCAGAGCATCGGGTTCGCGATGACGTTGTAGAACCAGTCGTATGCCGTCTCGTCGTGGCTGACCAGCCGTAGCCGGAACGGCGAGCCGTCGGCGGCGTGCTCCTCCACGGCCCCGCCGCCGGCCTCGGCGACGACCTCGCGGTCCGCGTCGGTCATGGCGCTCGCGACCCAGGTGACGTCGTGGTGCGAGACGAGACTCCGCAGCGCGGTCACGAGCCCGCCCCCGCCGCGGCGGCTCACGCGCTCGCCTTGCTCCGCGCGCTCGAACGTCACCGGGCCCCGGTTCGAGACCACGATCAGCTTCCTCCTCCGAGGAGCCATGCCGCTGGCAACCCTACCCGCGACGGAGAGTCAAACGGCCGCACCGGCAAAAGCCGGCACGGCTTCAGCGCCTCAGCTGGCGGCGACGGCCACGGTCACCTCGGCACCCTCGGTGTCGTTGCCGGCGAGCTTGTTCAGAAGCACGAGCCAGTCGCGCAGAAGACGCGGCATCAGGAAGTTCCGGCGCACGTACTCCTTGCCGCGCAGCGCGCGCTGTCTCGCCGCGGCAGGGTCGCGGAGGATCTCGAGGCACGCCCGCGCGCACTCCTCGGGCGAGCTCGGGTCGACGAGCCAGCCGGTCTCGCCGTCCTGGATCTGCGCGACGATCCCGCCCACGCGGCTCGCCACGACCGGACGTGTCTTCCAGAGCGCCTCGGTCACGGTCAGCCCAAAGCCCTCCTTCGTCGACTTCTGGATCACGGCGGCGGAGTGCACCTGAAACGCGTTGACCTCCACGGAGCCGATGTTGTTCAGGTTGGAGAGGATGTAGACGTCGGGGTCGCCGGCCGCGTAGGTGACCGTCCGGTTGTAGTAGTCCCAGCCCTCGGGGTCGTCGTGCGCCATCGAGCCGACGAGCGCAAGCTGCACCTCCGGGAACTCGGCCTTGACTATCCTGTACGCGTCGATCACGCCGAGCGGGTCCTTCCAGGGGTCGAACCGCGAGACCTGCGTCAGCAGCGGGCGCTCGACGTCGATCCCGAACTGGTCGACGATGTACGCGGCGTCCTCGGCCGAGAGCGCCATGTTCTTCGGCGTGAGCGGGTCGATCGCGGGTGGCCAGATGTACGCAGGCGGCATCTCCTCGGCGTGGGGCACGTACTCCTCCATGTGGAAGACCGCCGCGTCGTACCGCGCCAGCCACGGGTGCAGGAAGTCCAGAACCTGGCGGTTCGGCTGTGAGAGGTCGATGTGACAGCGCCAGACCCAGCGGGCGCGGCTGTCGGGGAAATGCTCGATCAGCCCGGCCGGCTGCGGGTCGTGGACGAGGATGTAGTCGTAGTCGTCGGCGAACTCTTCGGCGTTGAGCGCCTGGAACTGGCGGTAGACCTCCTGCTGTGTCTCGGTCAGGCCGACCGGATCGCCCTGAAGCGCGTTGTGGATCGTCTTGGTGGCCGCGAAGAACTCCTCCGCGCCGGCGATGATCCGCCACTCCGCGTCGAGCCCCGCGTCCTTCATCAACGGCACCAGGGCGTAGTTGATCTCGGCGACCCCGCCGCCGAATGCGGTGGCGGAGAGGTGCACGAGCCGCTTGCCCCGCAGAGGCTCCGCCAGCCGGCGGATCTCGTCCATCAGCCCACGCGTCGCGATCGTCGCGTAGTCCGCGAGCGACTTCTGGCCGACGTTGACGAGCTGGAGCATCAGCGGCCGCCGAGGATAGCTTGCTACGTCGGCTGGTTACTAGGCGTTGCGCGCCCGTACATCTTCGCAGCGGTGGGTGCGAAGGAGCCTGCGAAGCAAGGGCGTGCGCGGCGTCGGGACCGGCGCGCCTCGTCTGCCGACCCCTCGACCGGGCCGCTCTTCGGCGAGCACGCGCTGGAGCGATGGGGGAGCCATCATCATCGATCTTCACCTCCAAGGGTTGGCAGTTCTGCAACCGGTTGCAGAACGCATGAAAAGAGAGAGGGGTCATGCCGACTCCCTGACCACGAGCTCGGCGGGAATGGAGACGTTGGTCACGACACCCGTCTCGAGGTGCTGGAGCAGGTTCTGGGCGAGGAGCCTCCCGGCCAGGGGCCCGTCCTGGCGGATGGTGGTCAGCGGCGGGTTGCTGAGGCGGGCGAGCGAGATGTCGTCGTACCCGACGACCGCGACATCCTCCGGCACGCGCCGGCCAGTGTCGCGAATCGCATCCATCGCCGCGATCGCCATCAGGTCGCTGTTGACGAAGACCGCGTCGAGATCGGGCGCCCGTGCCAGTAGCTCGCGCATCACGTCGCCGCCCGAGGCGTCCGAGTAGTCCCCATGGCCCACGAGCTCCGGCTCGACCGCCCGCCCGGCCTCGCGCAAAGCGGCCTCGTAGCCTCTAAAGCGGTCCCGCACCTCAACCGCCTTCGCGGGCCCGCCGAGGAACGCGACCCGGCCCCTCCCGGAGCGGATCAGATGAGCGGTCGCGATCCGGCCGCCGGCGAAGCTGTCCCCGGTGACCGAGCAGAAGGTGTGGTTCCCAGGCGTGACGCCCCAGATGATGAAGGGGGTCTTCGCCTTCACAAGCGTCTTCAGGTGGCTCCGGGTGCACGTCGCCGAGAGCAGGATGAAGCCGTCGACGCGGCCGGTATCGAGGTACTGGCGCGGCCAGTCGGTGTCGTCCGGGTCGACGTGAACGACGAGCAGGTCGTAATCGCTCGCGTGGAGGGCGCTGGAGGCCCCGCTCATGATCTCGAGCATGAAGACATCCGGAACAGTGAAGTCCGCGCGGTACGTGTAGGTCACGAATGCGACCGTGTTGCTCCGCTTGAGGCTCAGCCGCCGCGCGGGCGCGTTGAGGTGGAACTCGTGCTCTGCCGCGATGGCTCTGATGCGGTCCTTCGTCTCGTCGCCGATTAGCGGGCTGTCGTTCAGGGCTCTGGAAACCGTCGACTTCGAGACGCCGGCAAGACGGGCGATGTCGGCGATCGTGTTGATCCGCTTTGCGCTCACCTGTGCAACCGGTTGCAGACTACCAGCGCCTCGTTAGTCTCGTCAACGCCCTCGATCGAGCCTGGGGCTCAGTCGGTCAGGCGCTTGACGAAGCGGAGCTTCGAGCCGCCGCCCTCGCGCTCGGCGATCTCCACCTCGTCGGTGACCGCGCGGATGATCGCGATGCCGAGGCCGCCCTCCTCGAGCTTCTCGACGTCGTTCGCCGCAACCCCCGGGTCGAACCCGGCTCCGGCGTCGCCGACCTCGACGGCCAGCCGGTCGCCCCGCAGCTCGTAGACGATGTCGACGCTTCCCCGGCCCTCGTTGTGGTAGGCGTGCCTGACGGAGTTCGTGCAGGCCTCGGTGAGCGCGAGCTTGAGGTCGTGCAGCGTCTCGTCGGAGAGCGGCCGGACGCCCGCGATCGCGGTGAGTGCGAGGCGCCCGAGCGTGATGTACTCGGGCCGGGCCGGAATCGTGAGGCGCACGGAACGAGCTTCAGCGCTCATCGCAGGAGGCTTTCCCAGCCTGAACCGGCGCTAACCAGGAATCCGCGGGGCTCGTCGTCGCACGGCACGGCTCCGGATCCTAACGAGCAGGTCTGAGCGCTAGGGCGTTTCCGAGCGCTGGGCCAGCCGCACGCGGAGCTCGAGTCGCGACTTGCCGCGCTCGACCGTGAACCGGGCCACCTGGCCCGGGCTCATGCCCGTGACGATGCGCGCGATGTCCTCCGAGCCGGTTACCCGGTGCCCGTCGATCGCGACGATCACGTCGCCGCTGCGCGGGAACTCGATCCCGAAGGCGCTCGCCGTGGCCGTCCCGGGGTGGAGCTCGGCGGACGCAGCGGGGGTACCCGACTTGACGTCCGTGACGACCGCGCCGCGCCGGACCGAATACCCGAAGCGCTTTGCAAGCGCCGGCGTGAGGTCGGTGGTCTCGACGCCGACGAAGGCGTACGAGACGGAGCCGTTCGCGATCAGCTGCGCCATCGAGCGCTTCGCAGAGTTGATCGGAACGGCGAAGCCAACCCCCTCGGAGGCGCCGCTCGTGCTGCGGATCTGCGCGTTGATCCCGATCACGCGGCCCCGGGCGTCGAAGAGCGGCCCGCCGGAGTTGCCGTGGTTGATCGGCGCGTCCGTCTGGATCGCGTCGACGAGGTCGAAGGTCGAGGTCAGCGACTCGACCGACCGGTGTATCGCCGAGACGACGCCGACGGCGAGCGAGCCTTCGTTCCCGAAGGGGCTGCCGATCGCCGCGACGGGCTCGCCGACGACCACGGCGCCGGAGTTGCCGAGCGGTACCGGCGCGAGCGCATGCGCGGCGGGATCGACCTTGATCAGGCCGACGTCGTCGAAGACGTCCCAGCCGACGATCTTGGCCACCGCGCGATCGTGGTCCTGGAACTCGACGAAGACGCTGTCGGCGGCCTTCGGAGGCGTGCCGTCGCCTGCGTTCGTGATCACGTGCGAGCTCGTGAGGATGTAGCCCCTGGGCGAGACGACGAAGCCGGAGCCCTGGGCCTGCTCTGCCGTCTCGGGGTCGCCGCCGAAGTCGGAGATGATCGTGACCACGCCCGGCGAGCGGCGGGCGTAGATCGTGCTCGGGCTGAAGCCGTTTCCGGCGAGCGGCTTCGCAGCCGGCCCAACCGCGGCCGTGACGGCCTTTGCCGCGGGCTCGTCGACCGGCGACGCACGGAAGACGGTCGTCGTCTTGGAGTCAGTCCAGCCCGTGAGCCTGCCGACGCCGAGCGCGACGACGCCGCCGAGCACGGCAATTGCGACTGCTATCGCGGCAAGTGGCCCGGCTCGCACTGCCCGCGCACTGTAGCGCCGTCATGTGTGCAGGCGTTTTCACGGCAAAACGGGCTCGCGCGCGGCGGCCGGAGCCTGGACCTGGGCTTTCGGCAGCACGAGCGAGAAGACCGTGCGCCCGGGCTCGGACTCGAGCTCGATCGCCCCGCCCATCAGCTCCGCCAGCTCCCGCGCGATCGCGAGACCCAGGCCGCTGCCAGAGGCGCGTGTGCCCTCGAGGCGGAAGAAGCGCTCGAACAGCTGCTCACGCTGCGCCGGCGGGATCCCGGCCCCCGCGTCCTCGACCTCGAGCACTGCGGAGGCACCCCGATCGCGTGCCCGCACCTCGACCGGCGTCTCCGGCGGCGTGTGCAGAAGAGCGTTTTCGACGAGGATCCGGCCGAGCTGCAGCACCCGGAGCTCGTCGCCCATGGCGACGACCTCATCCCCGGCCTGCGCCCTGAGCTGATGCCGGGTCGATGCGGCGAGCGGGCTGAACTCCTCGACGAGGTCGCCCGCAAGCGCGGCGAAGTCGACGGGCTCGCGCTCGACCGTCATCCGGCCCGCGTCCAGGCGGCTGAGGTCGAGCAAGTCCGAGGCGAGCTCCATCAGACGATCGACCTGCTCGCGCATCGAGCCGAGGAACTCGCGGCGCGTCGGCTCGTCGAGCTCCTCGTCGTCGAGCAACTCGAGGTAGCCCGCGAGCGAGAAGAGTGGCGTACGCAGCTCGTGCGAGGCGTTGGCGACGAACTCGCGGCGCGCGTTGTCGAGCTGCGCCAGGCGCACGCGCATGCGGTCGAATGCCGCGGCGAGCGCACCGAGCTCCCCGCCGCCCTCGTCCCGCACCGGCTCGTCGAAACGGCCGCTGGCGATGCGGTCGGCGGCACGTTCGAGCCTCCTGATGCGCCGGGCGAACATCCGCGCACCGAGGTAGCCGAGAAGAAGCGCCACGAGAAGCGCGACACCCGCGGCGAGGAACACGCGCTTCTCGACCAGCCGCACGCTGCCCAGCTGGGTCTCGACGGACTCCCGGAGCACCACCGCGTACGTCCCGCCCAGCACCGGGACGGCCGCCTCGACGAAGCGCGACTCGCCCGACGTCACGGTGCCATGTTGCGGCTCGCCGCTCGAGAAGGCACGCTTGGCGATCGGATCCTTCTCGAGATCCGTCGAATCGGGCGCAGAGTCCTGTTGAATCGAGACAGGCGAGCCTGGGTTCGAGTCTGGGTTCAGCTGATAGGCGAGCGCCACTCGCACGCCGTTCGTCTGAGCCGAATTCGCGACCCAATACGGATCGTAGATCCACTTTGGCTTGACTTCGCCCTGAATCCTCTTTGCGATCTTCTCCAGGTGCGCGGTCCGCGCCGTGACGACGCGGTTCTGCAGGGAGGGGACAACGGTCAAGTAGACGATCCCGAGGGCAACCGCGACTACCAGCAGCAGCGCAAGGCTCAGCTGGGCGCCGACGCTCCGGAAGAACCGGCTCACGGCCTGAAGCGGTAGCCGACCCCTCGGACGGTGAGAATGAACTCCGGCTCGCTCGGGTCGCGTTCGAGCTTCTCGCGAAGATGCCGCACGTGGACGTCGATCGTACGCGGCTCACGGTAATCGGCTCCACCCCAGAGCGACTGCAGCAGCATTTCCCGTGAAAACACCCGTCCGGGACTCATCGCGAGCTTCCTCAGCAGCTCGAACTCGACGTAGGTGAGTTGCACGGGGTTCCCGCGCACCTCGACGTCGCGACGCGCCACGTCGATCCGCAGGCCGTCGCGCTCGATTGCCTCCTCCGCGCCATCCTCGCCGGACGGGATCGCGGCACGCCGGAGCAGGGCCCGCACCCGGCTGCGGAACTCGCGGATCGAGAACGGCTTTGTGATGTAGTCGTCCGCTCCGAGCTCGAGGCCCAGCACCTTGTCGAGCTCGTCGTCGCGGGCGGTGAGCATGATGATCGGCACGGTGCTCGAGGCGCGTAGGCGCTTGCAGACCTCGAGCCCGTCGAACTTCGGCAGCATCACGTCGAGGACGACGAGGTCGACGTGTTGCTCTCCGAATCTCGCCAGCGCCTCCTCGCCGTCGCGCGCCTGTACCACGGTGAAGCCATCGCGTTCGAGCGGATATGCGAGGAGCTTCTGAACCGCGTCCTCGTCATCGACGAGCAGGATTGTGGAGGGATCTGGCATCTCGGCGCCTGCCGTCGAACGTCGGTCTGCGACCTACTATAGCCACGCATGGCGGCGCTTCCGCCCCGTTCCTCGCGACGACGCGCGCGCCTCGGCTCGCTGGAGCGCCCGGTCAGCGGACGCCTCTACCGGGGCACGTGGCTGCTCGTCGGCATCCCGCTACTCGTGGCCGCGTTCAGCGTGCACAAGCCGACGCCGCTCCCCGCCCCGCAGCCGGCGCTGCCGCCGTCGTTCGATCGCGTCAACGCCGTCGAGCTCGCTTCCGACCTGGCGCGGCTCTATCCCGACCGCGCGCCCGGGACCGCCGGCGCCGTTGGAGCTGCCGAGTGGTTTCGCGAGCAGCTGGCCCCGTACGGGCTACGCGTCGTATCCGACCGTTTCCGGGCGACCGTGCCCGGGATCGGAGACAGGACCCTCGAGAACCAGCTCGTGACGGTGCCGGGTCGCTCCGACGACGAGATCGTCGTCATGGCGCACCGCGACGACAACGGCAACGGCCCGGGCGCGAACAACAACGCGTCGGGCATCGCGGCGCTGATCGAGCTCGCACGCGTGTACGGGTCGCCGTCCGGCGAGCGGGCCGTGGGCCCCCAGCACACGCTCGTCTTCGTCGCCACGGACGGCGGTGCCTTCGGCGCGCTCGGAGCGACCCACTTCGCCGAGACCCATCGCGGCCACGTCGTCGCGACGATCAACCTCGCTGCGCTCGCCGGCCGCGGCCCACCGCGGATCGTGCTCGCCGGCACCGAGCCGCGGCTTGCGTCGCCCGTGCTCGTCGAGACGGCTGCTCAGCGGGTGCTCGAGCAGGCAGGACAGCGTCCCGCTCATCCGGGTGGGCTGTCCCAGCTCGTCGACCTCGGCTTCCCCTACACGCTGCACGAGCAAGGGCCGCTGCTGGCGCACGGGATCCCCGCGCTCACGCTGACCAGCGGCGGCGAACGACCCCCGGCCTCGTTCGTCGACCGTCCCGCGGCGCTCGACGGCCTGCGTCTCGCCCAGCTGGGTCGTTCGGCGCAGCAGCTTCTGCAATGGCTGGACTTCGGGGCCGAGCTCGCGCCGGGGACTGCGACCTATGTCTACTTCGGGCCCCGCGTGCTGCCGGGTTGGGCCGTGGAGCTGGTGCTGCTTGCGGCCCTCCTGCCGTTCCTGTTCGCCGCCGTCGACCTCTTCGCGCGCTGCCGGCGCAGGCACGTCCCGCTGGGGCCGGCGCTTCGCAGCTACCGGAGTCGCGCAGGCTTCTGGCTCTGGGTGGTGGTGGTGTTCGAGGTGTTCGCGCTGATCGGGGTGTGGCCCGATGCACCCGCCGTGCCGCTGCCACCCGACATCCCGGCTGCTACGGACTGGCCGATTGTCGCGCTCCTGGGACTTCTCGTCCTCGCCGGTCTCGGCTGGTTGGTGACCCGCCAGCGACTCGTGCCTCGCGGCCCCGTCTCCGCCACTGAGGAGCTCGCAGGCACGACCGCCGCGCTGCTCGTGCTCGCCGTGATCGCGCTCCTGGTCGTGGCAACGAATCTCTTTGCGCTCGTCTTCATCCTGCCGTCACTCCACGCGTGGTTGTGGCTGCCCCAGGTGCGGACCCGCCCGGCCTGGACCCGGGCGGCCGTGCTCGCCGCCGGCTTTCTCGGGCCGGCGCTCTTGTTGGCGTCCTTCGCCCTGCGCTACGACCTCGGCCTCGACGCCCCGTGGTACCTCCTCGAGTTGACGGCCGCCGGCTACGTGAAGCTGCCCGCGGTGGTCATCGCAGCCGGGTGGCTGGCCGCGGCGGGCCAGATGACCGCGCTTACGACAGGCCGATATGCGCCGTACCCGAGCGCACGGGAGCGGCCTCCGCGGGGCCCGGTGAGGGAGGCCGTTCGAAGCGCGGTGCTCACGGCCAGAGCAGCGAGGAGGCGCCGGTCTCGGGAGGGACGGAGGGTCGCGCAGGGGTGAGCGCCCTCAGGTGAGCCTGAGGTAGCGAACCGCTGATCCGGGCGGCAACTCGCCTTCGCCCCGCGGGACGAGGAGCAGTGCATCGGCACCGGCCGCGGTGGCGATCATGTGCGACTCCTGGCCGGCCAGCGGCTCCAGCTCGACAGCGTCATCGCAGGCGGACCGAGTGCGCGCGCGGATGAGCTGGTCGCG
Organism: Actinomycetota bacterium; assembly: GCA_046726435.1. Lineage (GTDB taxonomy): Bacteria > Actinomycetota > Thermoleophilia > Gaiellales > Gaiellaceae > AC-32. The sequence continues at coordinate 2,353 of JBKPAM010000167.1, read as the reverse complement.
CTGCCGGCTCCGTTTCGCGGCAGCCGTGAGCCTCGCCGGCTCGAACCGGGGCAAAGGGTCGCTGTCGCCCTGCAGCGCGAGGATCGCCGGGCGCACGAAGAGCTCGAACCCGACGAGCGACGAGACCGGGTTTCCCGGTAGGCCGAAGACGAGCGTCCGCCCCCGCACGCCGAACGAGACCGGCTTGCCCGGCTTCACCGCCACGCGCCAGAAGATCTCCTCCACACCGAGCGCAGCCTCCGTTCGGCGAACGAGATCGTGCGGACCGACCGAGACCCCGCCCGAGGTCACGAGCACATCGTGCTCGAGCCCCCGCGCGAGCGCCTCCCGAAGGGCGTCCTCGTCGTCGGCCACCGCCGCCAGGCGCTCGACGGAAGCGCCTGCCGAAGCAAGCTGAGCGGCGAGGATCACGCCGTTGGCCTCGTACACCTCGCCCGGCCCGAGGGACTCGCCCGGCCGGCGAAGCTCGGTTCCGGTCACAAGCACGGCGGCGCGCGGCACCGCGCCACAATGCACCTCGTCCACGCCCGCCGCCGCCAGTGCTCCGAGCTGTGCGGAGCCGAGCCGCACCCCGGCCGGCACGACCGGCTCGCCCGCCTCGAGGTCGCCACCGCGCGGGCGGATGTTTGCACCCGGCTCGACCGCCGCCTCGATCTCGACCTCGTTGTCACGATCGACAACATACTCGAAGGGGATGACGGCATCGGCTCCGTCGGGCACGACCCCGCCGGTCGCGATCCCCATCGCCTCGCCGCCGTTCAGCGCGCGAGGCGACGGCCGCCCAGCAGCGATGCGGAACACGACCGGCAGGCGCCCGGGTGTGTCCGCGGCCCGCACGGCGAAGCCATCCATCGCCGAGCTCGGAAACGGTGGAAGATCGACCAGAGCGGAGGCCTCCACCGCGAGCACGCGCCCGGCAGCCCGATCGAGAGGGACCCGCTCCGGCGAAAGCGGCTGTACGTGCTCGATGACGAGGCGCTGGGCCTCGTCGATCGTCAGGAGCTCGGCCACGGCCGCCGCATACGCTACGCGCTGAGGATAGGCTCACTCACCGTGATCTCGGTCGTCGTCCCCGTTCACGACGAGAAGCGGACGGTGGCGCTCCTCTACGACGAGCTGGAGTCCGCGCTCCAGCCGCTCGGTAGGCCATGGGAGGCGGTGTTCGTGGACGACGGCTCGACAGACGGCTCTTTCGCAGCGCTGACCCGGCTCCATAGCGCGCACGACAACGTGCGCGTCATTCGCCTGCGCCGCAACTTCGGCAAGGCCGCTGCGCTCGCGGCCGGCTTCGCGCACGCCGAGGGCGACGTGGTGGTGACGATCGACGCAGACCTCCAGGATGACCCTGCCGAGATACCGCGCCTGCTGGCGAAGCTGGACGAGGGCTTCGACCTCGTCAGCGGCTGGAAGACGCACCGGCGCGACCCGCTGACGAGGCGCGTTCCCTCGAAGATCTTCAATTGGGTGACGGGCCGAGTCTCGGGGCTGCGGCTGCACGACCTCAACTGCGGCCTCAAGGCCTACCGTGCCGACGTTGTGCGCGGGCTGCGGCTCTACGGGGAGCTCCACCGCTTCATCCCCGTTCTCGCGCACTATCGGGGCCACCGGATCGCAGAGCTGCCCGTGAACCACAGGCCTCGCGAGCACGGCCGCTCGCGCTACGGGGTCGAGCGGTACGTCCGCGGCTTCCTCGATCTCCTGACCGTCTCGTTCATCGGCCGCTACCGCTACCGGCCACTGCACCTGTTCGGCGGCCTCGGCCTGCTCCTCGGGGCGGTCGGCTTCGCGGTGCTGCTCTACCTCACGGTGTTGAAGCTCGACGGCCACGCGATCGGGCAGCGGCCGCTGCTGATCCTCGGCGTTCTGCTGATGGTGGTCGGTCTCCAGTTCTTCTCGCTCGGGCTGATCAGCGAGCTGATCACGAGCCAGCACGAGGAGCGCGCCGGCACTCGCGAGCGGACGGAGCTGCACGTCGACGAAGTCCTCTCCTAGAGCGTCCGCGCAGCCCATGTCGATCAAGCCGGTCGCGTCGGACCCGCCCGCGGCCGATCGCGATGGGCGGCGCACGGGAGGCTCGCTGGCGCTGCCGCCGCCTGGCCGACACACATTCGTCACAGACCCGGCACAGACGCGTGCGCCGCGGCTCGATACGCTCTCGGCGGGGAGGAGGCCGGGCGCGCCTGAACTAAGGGAAGAAGGGCGCCTCGCCGGATTCTGATGCGCGTCCTCTACTTCGGCACCTACGAGCGCGACTACCCGCGCAACGCTCAGGTCATCTCGTGCCTGCGGCGGGCGGGGGTCGACGTGGACGAACGGCACGTGGCGGTCTGGGACGGACGGCGCGTCAACTGGC
>JBKPAM010000166.1:0-16194 GCA_046726435.1 Actinomycetota bacterium | reverse complement strand
GGTCGGCAAGGGCTCTGAAGATCTCGTCGAGCCTTGGATAGGCATCCATCTGGCTGCCTAATATACGCAGCCTCGCGGCTGCATGTCAAGCGGAGTCAGGCCCGCTCGGCCAGGAACTCCTCCCAGGTCTGCCGGCCGACGGCTCGCTCGGGCGCCAGGTTGGCGCCGGCGCGAACGGCGCGCGCAGCCTGGCCCGGGAGCGGGAGCCGCATGATCCGGCGCCGCTTGCGCCGGGCCCGAAGGTACTCGCGGAGCAGTTCGTCCAAACCGCACACATGCGGCCCTGCGACGTCGGGCGCAAGGCCGGCCGGCGGGCCGAGTGCAAGCTCCACGAGCCGGTCCGCAACCTCGGCGGCCGCGATCGGCTGGAACCGGAAGCCGGCCGGGACCGGGATCGCCGGCAGCTTGGCCATCTGCCGCGCCACCATCAGGATCAGCTCGTGGAACTGGGTCGCGCGCAGCGTCGTCCACGGCACTCCCGACTCGGACACGACCCGCTCCGCCGCGGCCTTGGATGCGAAGTAGCCGAACATCGCGCGGTCCACCGCGCTGACGACCGGGATCCGGTCGGCGCCGACGACGGAGATGTACGCCAGGTGCTGCGCCCCGGCCCCGGACGCTGCCTTCACCAAGGTCGCGGCCTTGTCCTCGTCGCCCTTGCTGCTGCCGGCGCAGTGGACGATCAGCTCGACACCATCGACCGCGGCTTTAATCCCTTGGCCCGTCTCAAGGTCGCCGGTCACGAACTCGAACCCGGCGTCCGCGCGGGGACGCCGGCTGAGCACCCGTACCTCGCGGCCCGCGTCCTTCAGACGTTGGACGACCAGTCGCCCGAGCGTGCCGGTGCCGCCGGTAACCAAGATGGGCGATGCCATGGTCGGCAGCCATGGTATGCGCCGCCGTCGGGTTGACCGGACGCTTCTCCATCAGGATTTGCAATGAGCCGGGGCCTGCGACGTAGACCTCGTCGCCGCAGACGAGTCGAACCTTCGGCGCCCCGACAAGCGACACGGGTAGGAAGCCTCGGGGGCTACTGCCGGGTCGAGTGGATCGAGCGAGCGCTCGAGCCCTCCGCGAGACCCTCGAGCCCGAGCGTTTCGAGCGGCTCGTCTCGGCGCTCACGCTAGTGATCGGCTGGGAGGCCATGATCGTCCTCCAGGACACGCGCGGCCTCAGCGCCTCGGACGCCGAGGAGGTCTGAGTCTGGGTGCCCAGGGCCCTGCTCGCGGCGGAGCAGGTCTAATTGCCTGATGCGAGCCATGGTCTTCACCGGGGTCGGGGAGCCGCTCCAGGAGCGCGAGCTCGCCGACCCCGAGCCGGGGTTCGGGCAGGTACGGCTGCGGGTGCACACGTGCGCTGTCTGCCGAACCGACCTGCACATCGTCGACGGCGAGCTCGCCGAGCCGAAGCTCCCGCTCGTCCTCGGCCACCAGATCGTCGGCACCGTCGGGGCGCTCGGGCCCGGCGTGACCCGCTTCGAGCAAGGACAGAGAGTGGGCGTCCCGTGGCTCGGCTGGACGGACGGCGACTGCAGCTACTGCCGCTCCGGGCGCGAGAACCTCTGCGACAACGCCCGTTTCACCGGCTACACCATCGACGGCGGCTACGCCGAGCAGACTGTTGCCGACGAACGGTTCTGCTTTCCGATCCCCGACGGCTACGACGACCTGCAGGCAGCCCCGCTGCTCTGCGCCGGCCTGATCGGCTACCGGGCTTTCCGGTTGGCCGGCGACGCGGAGCGCCTCGGGCTCTACGGCTTCGGGGCGGCCGCGCACATCATCTGCCAGGTCGCCGTGTGGCAGGGCCGGCGCGTCTTCGCCTTCACCAGGGCCGGAGATACCGGGACGCAGGAGTTCGCGCGCTCGCTCGGGGCGGAATGGGCCGGCTCGTCGTCCGAGCGGCCGCCCGAGGGGCTCGACGCGGCAATCATCTTCGCGCCGGTCGGCGCGCTCGTCCCGGCCGCGCTGGCCGCGGTCGTCAAGGGCGGGAGTGTCGTCTGCGCGGGCATCCACATGAGCGAGATTCCCGCCTTCTCCTATGACCTGCTCTGGGAGGAGCGGCTCGTCCGCTCGGTCGCCAACCTCACGCGGGATGACGGGCGCGAGTTCATGAGCCTGGCACCGAAGGTGCCGGTGCGAACCGAGGTCGAGGTCTTCCCGCTGGCCGCCGCGAACGACGCGCTCGAGCGGTTGCGGGCAGGTGTCACCGGAGCCGTGGCCCTGTCGGTCACCTAGGCGGCAAGCACCGAACGCACGCCGCGCGCGATCTGGAGGTCCTCCCTCGCCTCGACGACGAACGTGCGAACGGCTGCGTCCGGCGCGGTTACCTCAGCGTCGAGCTCCGGCGCCTCGTTCGAGGCTTCGTCGACGACGACGCCCAGGAAGCCGAGCCCGTCCGCGGTTCGCCGGCGGATGGCCGGCGAACGCTCACCGACGCCGCCCGTGAAGACGAGCGCATCGAGCCCGCCGAGCGCTGCGGCCATTGCGCCGATCTCGGCGCGCAGCCGGTGGAGGTAGACCTCGACCGCAAGCGCCGCGTCCTCGTCGCCGGCGGCCTCCGCCTCGAGGACCGCCTTCATGTCGGCGCTCCCGCTCAGCCCGAGCAGGCCGGAGCGGTGCTCGAGGGTGACGGCGAGCTCCGAAGGCGGCATGCCGACGTGCTCCTCGAGCCAGAGCACGAGGCCCGGGTCGAGCGTCCCCGAGCGCGTGCCCATCACGAGCCCCTCGAGCGGCGTGAACCCCATCGTCGTGTCGACGGAGCGGCCGTCGCTCACCGCCGCGAGCGAGGCGCCCGCGCCGAGGTGGCACGTGATGACGCGGAGCCCATCGGCGCCTCGGCCGGCGAGCTCCGCGGCGCGCTGGGACGCGTACGCATGCGAGAGCCCGTGAAAGCCGAAGCGACGCAGGGGCCAGCGCTTGCGCCACTCCGCCGGCAGGGCGTAGGTGGAGGCGGCCTCCGGCATGCGCGCGTGGAAGGAGGTGTCGAAGCACGCAACCGCCGGCACGCCCGGGAGGAGCCGCGTCATCACCTCGAGGGCGTGCAGCGACTTCAGCTGGTGCAGCGGAGCGAGGTCGGCAAGCTCGTGCAGCCTCCGTACGACGGCCGCGTCGACCCGCACCGGCTCGAGGAACGTCGGGCCGCCGTGGACGATCCGGTGGCCGACCGCCTCGATCGTCCCGGCCTCGTCGACTGCCGCGCGAAGAGCCTGCTCGTCCACCCGCCCACGCGGCGACGGCAGCGTCTCGTCCAAGACGCGCCGGTCATCGTCGAGCACGGAGAGCTTGAGGCTGCTCGAGCCCGCGTTGACGGCGAGAACCCGCACCTCAGGCGGCGGGCCAGGTCCAGTTCCGGATCTCCGGCTGGTCCTCCCCGTACTCACGGGTCCAGGCGCGCGCGTGGAGGCGGCGATCCTCGAGCTCCTGGCGCAGCAGCCCGCACGAGTTCGCGAGCCCCGGCACGCGGTCGATCACGTCGATCGCCAGATGGAAGCGATCGAGGTGGTTGAGCATGACCATGTCGAACGGGGTCGTCGTCGTGCCCTCCTCCTTGTAACCGCGCACATGGATGTTGTGGTGGTTCCGGCGCCGGTAAGTGAGCCGGTGGATCAGCGACGGGTAGCCGTGGTAGGCGAAGACGACCGGCCGGTCGGTGGTGAAGATGGCGTCGAACTCCGCGTCGCTGAGGCCGTGCGGATGCTCGCTCTCGGGCTGGAGGCGCATCAGGTCCACGACGTTGACGACGCGCACCTTCAGCTGCGGGAGCCGCTCGCGCAGGAAGGCCGCGGCAGCGAGGGCCTCGAGCGTCGGAATGTCGCCGCAACAAGCGAGCACGACGTCGGGCTCGGAGCCCCCCTCGTTCGAAGCCCACTCCCAGATGCCGAGCCCGCGGGTGCAGTGCGTGATCGCCTCGTCCATCGACAGGTAGTCGAGCGCGGGCTGCTTGCCGGCCACGATCACGTTCACGTAGTCGCGGCTCCGAAGACAGTGGTCCGCGACCGAGAGCAGCGTGTTCGCGTCGGGCGGGAGGTAGACGCGGATGATCTCGGCCTTCTTGTTCACCACATGGTCGATGAACCCAGGGTCCTGGTGCGTGAAGCCGTTGTGGTCCTGCCGCCAAACGTGGGAGCTGAGCAGGTAGTTGAGGGAGGCAATCGGGCGCCGCCAGGGGAGGTTGCGCGTCACCTTCAGCCACTTCGCGTGCTGGTTGAACATCGAGTCGACGATGTGGATGAAGGCCTCGTAGCAGTTGAAGAGGCCGTGCCTACCGGTGAGCAGGTAGCCCTCGAGCCAGCCCTGGCACTGGTGCTCGGAGAGCACCTCGAGCACGCGGCCGTCCGGAGCGAGGTCGGGGTCGCCGGGCAGCGTCTCGGCGTTCCAGGCTCGCTTCGTGACCTCGAACACCGCGGACAGCCGGTTCGACTCCGTCTCGTCGGGCCCGAAGAGCCGGAAGTTCTCCGGATTGCGGGCGATGACGTCGCGCAGGAAGCCTCCGAGCACCCGGGTCGCCTCGCTGAAGTTCTTGCCGGGCTGCGGGACCTCGACGGCGTAGGTGCGGAAGTCCGGCAGCGACAGATCCTGCAGCAGCTGCCCTCCGTTGGCGTGCGGGTTCGCGCTCATCCGGCGGTAGCTCTTCGGCGGCAGCTGGGCGAGCTCCGGCACGAGGGCTCCCTGCTCGTCGAAGAGTTCCTCCGGGCGGTAGCTGTGCAGCCACGACTCGAGCTGCGCGAGGTGCTCGGGGTCGCTTCGCACCTCGGCCAGCGGCACCTGGTGCGACCGCCACGTTCCCTCGACAGGCAGGCCGTCGACCTCCTTCGGGCCGGTCCAGCCCTTCGGCGTGCGCATGACGATCAGCGGCCACCGCGGCCGGTCGATCCGCCCCTCCGCTCGCGCCGCTCGCTGGATCTCGGCGATCTCCTCGACCGCCTGGTCGAGCACCTCGGCGAGCCGCTGGTGCATCGCGGCGGGCTCGCTGCCGTCCACCCAGGTGACGCTGTAGCCGTTTCCCTCGAGCAGGGACGTGAGCTCCTCGTCGCCGATGCGGGCGAGTACCGTCGGGTTCGCGATCTTCCAGCCGTTCAGGTGCAGGATCGGCAGGACGGCGCCGTCGCGGGCCGGGTCGACGAACTTGTTCGAGTGCCACGAGGTGGCGAGCGGCCCGGTCTCCGCCTCCCCGTCTCCCACGATGCAGCAGACGAGCAGGTCGGGATTGTCGAAGGCCGCCCCGTGCGCGTGCGAGAGGGAGTAGCCGAGCTCGCCGCCCTCGTGGATCGAGCCGGGCGTCTCCGGCGCGACGTGCGAGGGGATCCCGCCCGGGAAGGAGAACTGGCGGAAGAGCGCCCGCAGGCCGTCGAGATCTCGGCTGACGTGCGGGTAGATCTCGCTGTACGTGCCCTCGAGGTAGGCGTTCGCGACCGCGGCGGGCCCGCCGTGGCCGGGACCGATGACGTAGATCGCGTTCAGGTCCCAGTTCCGGATCGCCCGGTTCATGTGCGCGTAGATGAAGTTGATCCCGGGAGTGGTGCCCCAGTGGCCGAGCAGGCGCGGCTTGATGTGCTCGGGCCGCAGCGGCTCGCGCAGCAGGGGGTTGTCGAGCAGGTAGATCTGGCCGACGGAGAGGAAGTTGGCCGCTCGCCAGTAGGCGTCGATCAGCTGCAGCTGCTCCTCGGTCAGCGGGCGCGTGCTGGTCGCGACGGTGTCGGTCATCCGCTCCCCCTCCTCCGGTTGTGGCCCTACCGGGACCTAACGACCATGGCCGGACTGTAACTGCGCGCCGACCCTGCGCTCGATTGCCTGCCGCGCCCGCTCGAGCGGCTCGCGCGTCCGGGCGACGACGAACTGCAGGTTGGCGAACATCAGCACCGCCTCGATCTCGAAGGCGAGCTGGGCTGCATCCTCGGCCGGGTCGATCGTCCCCTCGTCCTGCGCCTCGCGAATCGCGGCCTCGAGCAGCGCGAGCCACTCGTTCAGGAAGGCGACCAGGCGGTCGCGTACCGCGCCCGGTTGCATGTCCACCTCGGCGAGCACCGCGGCGAAGAAGCAGCCACCGGGGAAGGTGTCGACCTCGACGTAGCGCAGGTATCCGTCGACGAGGCGGCGGAGCCGCACGATTCCCGTCGCGTCCCTGGCCGGCTCGAGCACCTGGCTCGTGAAGATCGAGCCCGCAGTCTCGACCGTCGCCAGCTGCAGCTCCTCCTTGGAGCCGAAGTGGGCGAACAGGCCGCTCTTGCTCATCCCGACCGCGTCTGCGAGCCGGCCGATGGAGAGGCCGCCGATGCCCTCGACGGTGGCGAGGCGCGCGGCCTCGTCGAGGATCGCCGTGCGGCTTCGCTCGCCGTCGTTACGGCGACGGCGTTCGGGGCGTTGTCTCTTCCTAGGCATGAATCCGAGTTAGCACGAACGTTCGTATGATATACGTCACCGCCCAACCCCCGCGTAAACCAGACCCCCCGAAAGGAGCCGATCATGAGCACGACACTCGAGACCGCGCTCGTCCGCGAGCTCGCGGCGAGCGTCTCCGGAACCGTCGTCGAGGCGGACGACCCCGGCTACGACGAGGCCCGCGCCGTCCACAACGGCCTCGTCGACCGCCGGCCCACGCTGATCGTCCGCGCCCGCACCACCGGCGACGTGGTCGCCGCGCTCGCCCTGGCCCGCCGCGCGGGGCTCGAGGTGTCGGTCCGCGGCGGCGGGCACAACGTCGCCGGGCGCGCGGTAACCGACGGCGGATTGATGATCAGCCTCGCCGACATGAAGGACGTCGCCGTCGATCCCGAGCGCGCGACCGTCACCGCCCAGGGAGGCGTGACCTGGGGCGAGCTGAACGAGGCCGCCGGCCAGCACGGCCTGGGCACCACCGGAGGCGTGGTCTCGACCACCGGCATCGCGGGCTACACCCTCGGCGGCGGCCTCGGCTGGCTGATGGCCAGGCACGGGCTTGCGGCCGACAACTTGCTCGCCGTCGAGCTCGTGACCGCGTCCGGCGAGGTGCTCCACGTCGACGCCGGGTCGCATCCCGACCTCTTCTGGGCGCTGCGCGGCGGAGGCGGCAACTTCGGCGTCGCCACCTCGTTCACGTACCGGCTCCATCCCGTCGCGACGGTCACCGGCGGGCTGATCGCGCACCCGCTCGAGGCGGCGCCCGAGCTGCTGCGCTTCTACCGCGACGCTGTGGCGGACGTGTCCGACGACCTCTCGGTCTTCGCCGGGCTGGTGCACGCCCCCGACGGCTCCGGCGCGAAGCTCGCGGCGCTCGCCGTCTTCCACACCGGCAATCCCGAGGACGCCGAGCGGGAGCTCGCCCCGTTCCGCTCCTTCGGCTCGCCGGTGGTGACGCAGGTCGGCCCGATGCCCTACCCGGTGATGAACACCTTGCTCGACGCCGGGTACCCGAACGGAGCGCTCAACTACTGGCTCTCGAGCTTCGTCCGCGGCCTGCCCGATGGGCTCATCGACACCGCCGTCGAGCGGTTCGCTTCCGTGCCGTCGCCGATGACGGCGATCCTGCTCGAGCACTTCCACGGCGCGGTCACACGCGTTGGCCCGACCGAGACCGCCGTCCCGCACCGGGAGCCCGGCTGGAATCTCCTGATCACGTCGGTCTGGACCGACCCGGCGGGCACGGAGGCCAACATCGGCTGGACACGCGAGACGTTTGCGGCGCTCCAGCCTCACTTCGCGGACCGCCGCTGGCTCAACTACCTGGGGGACGACCAGGCCGACGACGCGGTGCGCGCGGCGTATGGGCCGAACTTCGAACGGTTGCGCGAGGTCAAGCGCCGCTACGACCCGGACAACGTCTTCCACCTCAACCACAACATCGCCCCTTGACACGGAGAGCGAGGTTTAGTCAAATGACTTAGTCAGCTGACTTAGTCAGTTGACTTACCCCGCACGAGGAGGTCAGCATGTCCGCTTCTCCCTCGCTGTACCGTTCGCCGCAGGAGGCGATGCAGGCACCTCGCGAGGAGTTCCTCTACCTGGCCTGTCTGCGCGAGGGGACCGGTGTCGATGCACCGGACTTCCTGGCCGTCATCGACGCAGAGGACGGCCGCATCCTCCACGAGCTGCCGATGTCCGGCGTCGGCGACGAGCTCCACCACTTCGGCTGGAACCGCTGCTCGTCGGCCTGTCACGGGCCCGACCGCTCGCACCTGATCATCCCGGGCTTCCGCTCCTCGCGGATCCACATCGTCAACGTCGCCGACGACCCGCGCCGGCCGACGATCGAGAAGGTGATCGAGCCGGAGGAGGTCGTGCGCGCGACTGGCTACACGCGGCCCCACACCGTCCACTGCATGCCGGGCGACAACGTCGTCATGTCGATGCTCGGCGACGCCGAGGGGAACGGCGCGGGCGGCTTCGCCGTGCTCGACGCCAAGACCTTCGAGGTGAAGGGCCGCTGGGAGAACGGGGACGAGACGCCTCGCTTCAACTATGACTTCTGGTACCAGCCGCGCAAGAACGCGCTCGTCTCGTCGGAGTTCGGGGAGCCGAACGCCTACGAAGGCGGCTTCGACCTCGACGACGTCGGCGCCGGCCGCTACGGGAGCAGGCTCCATTTCTGGAACCTCGCGGAGCGGCGACTCGAGCAGACGGTCGACCTCGGCGAGAACGGGCTCGTCCCGCTCGAGGCCCGCTGGCTCCACGACCCCGACGCCGACGAGGGCTTCGTCGTCGCCGCCCTGTCGAGCACGATGTGGCGCTTCCACCGGCACAACGGCGGCTACGCGGCCGACCAGGTGATCGCGGTCGAGGGCGTCGAGCTCGACGGCTGGCCCTTCCCGGTCCCGGGGCTGATCACCGACCTCGTCGTCTCGATGGACGACCGCTTCCTCTACATGGCGAACTGGTTGCACGGCGACGTCCGCCAGTACGACGTGTCGGATCCGGCGAGCCCGAAGCTCACCGGGCAGGTCTGGCTCGGCGGCGTGATCGGGAAACCGACCGATGCGCGCCGCGACCTGAACGGCGGCCCGAACATGCTCCAGCTCTCCTTCGACGGGCGCCGCCTCTACGTCACCAACTCGCTCTACTCGAGCTGGGACAACCAGTTCTATCCGGAGCTGCGCTCGTGGCTGCTGCGGATCGACTGCGACCCGAACGGTGGCATGGAGATCGACCACGACTTCTTCGTGGACTTCCACGACCGGCCCGAGGGCCCGGCGCGGGCACACGAGGTGCGGCTGCAGGGCGGCGATTGCACGACGGAGATCTTCCAGTGATAGTCGCTCACATCATGGGGATCCCGGTCGAGGAGAGTGTGCTGCAGTTCGCGCCCGGCGGCTTGGCGACGATCACGGTGCTGGCGGTCGCCGGAAGGCAGCTGCTGTCGCGGATGAGAAGGCGCTGATGGAAACGTCGACGACGCGGGCCCGCGCGGCGCCGGAGGTGGCGTTGCTCGACGCCGCGGAGCGCCTGCTAGTCGACGTCGGCTACGCCGGGATCACGACGCGCCGCCTCGCCGAGGAGGCGGGCGTCAACCACGGCCTCGTCCACTACTACTTCGGCTCGAACGAGAACCTGATGGTGCATGCGCTCGAGCGCTTCACCGGGCGGCTCATCGCTCGCCAGCGGGAGCTGTACGCCGCCGACCTGCCCTTCGCGGAGAAGTGGCGGACGGCGATGCGCTTCCTGGTGAGCGAGGATGTCACCTACGAGAAGGTCTGGCTCGAGCTGCAGGCGCTCGCCTGGAACAACGCCGAGCTCCGCGAGCGCCTCGCGCGCGTGAACGGCGAGTGGCGCGCGGTCTTGACCGAGGCGTTCGAAGAGCCCCACCGGGAGCTCGGGATCGAGATGCCGCTCGAGGCGCTCGTCTCGCTGGTGATGACGTTCAACATCGGCGTCATCGTCGAGCGCCTCGGCGGCGTCGATGCGGGTCACGCGGAGCTGCTCGAGTGGATCGACCGATGGCTGTCGAGCTGACCGCAACCGCACCCGAGCAGACGCGGGCGCGCTACCCCGACGAGTCCGGCTACATCGAGCGCGACGGCGTCCGCGTCTACTACGAGGTCTACGGCTCCGGCGAGCCGACCTTGCTCCTGCTGCCGACCTGGTCGCTCTTCCACTCGCGGCACTGGAAGATGCAAATCCCCCACCTCGCGCGGCACTGCCGCGTGGTCACCTTCGACGGACGCGGCAATGGGCGCTCGGATCGCCCGCAGGACCCTGCCGCCTACGACGAGCGCGAGTTCGCTGCCGACGCGCTCGCGGTGATGGACGCAACCGAGACCGAGCGTGCGGTGCTCGTCGGCTTCTCGCTCGGCGGCCAGCGCGGCCTGCTGCTCGCGGCCGAGCACCCAGACCGCATCGGCGGCGCCGTCTTCATCGGGCCATCCTTCCCGGGCGGCGGCGAGCCGTTGCCCGAACGGATGCTCTTCGACTTCGACACCGAGTACGGCACCTACGAGGGCTGGGCGAAGCACAACCGCTTCCACTGGCTGAGCGACTACCGCGATTGGGTCGAGTTCTTCGTCTCCACCATCTTCACGGAGCCCCACTCGACGAAGCCGATCGAGGACGGCGTCGGCTGGGGGCTCGAGACCGACGCCGAGACGATGATCGCGACGATGGACGCTCCCGAGCTGACGCCCGAAGAGGCGCAGGAGCTCTGCCGGCGGGTTCGCTGCCCGGTGCTCGTGATCTACGGCGAGCACGACGCGATCAGTTCGGTTAGCCGCGGGGCGGCCTTCGCGGAGCAGACCGGCGGCGAGCTCGTCGTGCTGGAGGGATCGGGACACGCGCCGCACATTCGTGACCCGGTCAAGGTCAACCTGCTGATCCGCGAGTTCGTCGCGCCGCCCGCGCCGCCCCGCCGCTGGGTGCGCGGGAAGTCACGCCGCAAGCGGGCGCTCTACATCTCCTCGCCGATCGGGCTCGGCCACGCGCAGCGCGACGCGGCGATCGCCGACGAGCTGCGCAAGCTCCATCCCGAGCTCGAGATCGACTGGCTGGCCCAGCACCCGGTCACGGCGGTGCTCGAGGCCCGCGGCGAGCGGATCCACCCGGCGAGCGCCCACCTTGCGAACGAGTCGGGCCACATCGAGAGCGAGTCCGCCGAGCACGACCTGCACTGCTTCCAGGCGATCCGCCGGATGGACGAGATCCTGCTCGCCAACTTCATGGTCTTTCACGACCTCGTGCGCGAGGAGCAGTACGACCTCTGGATCGGCGACGAGGCCTGGGAGCTCGACTACTACCTGCACGAGAACCCGGAGCAGAAGCGGACCGCCTACGTCTGGCTGACCGACTTCGTGGGCTGGCTGCCGATGGAAGACGGCGGCGAGCGCGAGACGTTCCTGACCAGCGACTACAACGCGGAGATGATCGAGCACATCGCGCGCTTCCCGCGCGTGCGCGACCGGGCCGTGTTCGTCGGCAACCGCGAGGACGTGGTGCCCGACTCGTTCGGCGCGGAGCTGCCGCTGATCCGCGACTGGACCGAGCAGCACTTCGACTTCGCCGGCTACGTGACGGGCTTCGACCCCGCCCAGCTGGGCGACCGGGCCGAGCTCGACTACGGCGACGAGGAGCGGGTCTGCATCGTCACCGTCGGCGGCTCGGGTGTGGGCGGCCACCTGCTGCGGCGGGTGATCGAGTCGTTTCCGGAGGCGAAGGAGCGCGTGCCCGAGCTGCGGATGATCGTCGTCGCCGGGCCGCGGATCGACCCCGCGAGCCTGCCCCAGCACGAGGGCCTCGAGCTGCGCGCCTACGTCCACGACCTCTATCGCCACCTGGCCGCCTGCGATCTCGCTGTCGTGCAGGGCGGGCTCACGACCTCGATGGAGCTGACCGCGAACAGGCGGCCGTTCCTCTACTTCCCGCTGCGGCACCACTTCGAGCAGAACTTCCACGTGCGCCACCGGCTCGGGCGCTACCGGGCCGGGCGCGCGATGGACTTCGAGCTCGCGACCCCCGAGATCATCGCCGAGGCGATCGCCGAGGAGATAGGACGGCCGGTCGACTACCGGCCGGTCGAGCGCGACGGCGCCGCGCGCGCGGCCGGGCTCATCGCCGAGCTGCTCTAGGGAAGACCCTCGTCCCCGGGAAGGACTTGCGCCTCCAGGCGTCTTCAGGGGTGAGAACAACAACACGACAGGAGGTCACTCCGATGAAGCGATTGCTCATTGCAGGTGCCGCAGTCGTCGCAGTCGTCGTCGCCGTCGTTCTCGCGATGACCCTCGGCGGCGGCGGCGGAGGCGGTGTTGGCTACTAGACCGTGGACGCGCTCGCTCGGCGCCCTGACGCATTTGGGGCGCCGAGTAGAGCCGCCGAGGGCGTACGAGCTGAAGTTCACCTTTCACGAGCTCTCCCTCGTCTACAAGTCGCTGCAGGCAGCAAAGACACTTGACGCGCTCCCGCCCCAGGACGAGCTCCTCGACGACACCATCCAAGTCGTGGATCACGCGCTGTCGGAGGCGGGAAGACTTGGCGCTGGTTGGCGTCCTTGATGGACACGACTACGAGTCGAGGAGGTCAACGATGCACGTCTACGAGAAGAGCATTGAGGCACCGCGGCACGTCCTGGGTCTCCGAGAGGTGGGTCTGGCGGCGCGTTTGCTGGGAGCGCTCTCGCTGCTGGCCGTCGGCGCGGTCCACCTGCAGCAGTACCACACCATCTACCACGCGATCCCGACCATCGGGACGCTGTTCGCCCTGAACTTCCTGGGCGCGACCGCGATCGGGCTCGGGCTCCTGGCCCCCGTCGAGCGCGTGCTCGGACGGCTCGGCGACGCCGTCGTCGCGCTCCTGGCGCTCGGCGGAATCGGGCTCGCCGCGACCGCGTTCGTCTTTCTGCTGGTGGCCGAGCGAACCCCGCTGTTCGGCTTCATGGAGCCGGGGTACGACCCGCCCGCGATCATGGCTGCCCGCGTCGCCGAGGTCGCGACCGTCGTCCTGCTGGGCGGCTTCCTGGCGTCGCGCCTGGCCGCTCGGCAGGCGTAGGCCGCGGATGTTTGCTGGTATGTGAGGAGTCGTGAACGAGCGCTTGAGCACACAGGAGATGGCGGAGCTGTCGGCACTCGCCGACGGCACGCTCCCGCCTGAGCGCCGCGCAGAGGTCGAGGCCCGCGTCGCCGCATCTCCCGAGCTGCTCGAGCTGGTCGAGCGCCAGCGCAGCGCCGTGACGGCGACCCGGGCGCTGGCCGAGGATCAGCCTTCGGCCTCGCTGGTCGAGTCGGTGGAGGGGCTCCGGTCAAGACGGCGACCGCGTGCCCGGCTGGTGCCGCGGCTGGCGCTCGCCGGAGGGCTCGCCGTCGTGGCCGCGGTGGTGGCCGCGGTCGTGCTGACCGGAGGCCCTGGCGGGCCCACGGTGGCGGACGCCGCGGGCCTGGCGAACCAGCCTGCCAACGCGCCCGCCCCGCCTCCCCTCGCCAACAGCTCGACGACGCTTGCCGCCGGCGTCGAGGGCGTCGCCTTCCCGAACCTCGCTCGGCGCGCCGGCTGGAAGGCCACGGGCGTGCGTCGCGGCCACATCGACGGCCGCAACGCAACCGTCGTCTTCTACGGCAAGGACGGGAGGCGCATCGCGTACGTGATCGTCGCCGGCTCCGGCCTGCCTCGGCCTTCCCAGAGCGGCCCCAACTACCAGACGCTGCGCGTGAACGGCCGGCTCGTCGTCACCTGGGAGCGGGGCGGTCACACCTGCGTCCTGGCCGGAGACGCGACCCGCCCCGAGCTGCTCAGGCTGGCGAGCCTGCCGCCCTACTGACCGAGCAGGCGCGCGACGCGGTCTCGAGCGCGGAAGAGGCGGCTCGTGAGGGTGCCCTCGGGGACGCCGAACGCGCGCGCCGCCTCCTGGTAGGAGAGCCCGGCGACGTCGACCGCGATGATCGCGTCCCGGAACTCGTCCGGCAGCCGGGAGATGGCCGCGTAGACCTGGTGGATCTCGGCGGCCTCGACCGGATCGTCGGTCGCCCGCGTCCCGAGTGTGACCTCGTCGACCAGCTCGGTCGTCACGGGCCGGCGGCTCTCGGTCCGGCGCTGGCTGATCAGCGTGTTGCGGAGCGCCCGCAGCAAGTACCCGACCTCGTCCTCGTTGCGTAGCAGCCGGGGGCGCGCGAGCACCCGCACGTAGGTCTCCTGCACGAGGTCCTCGGCCTCCTCGCGGGAGCGCGTCCAGGCCCGCGCAGCCCGGTAGAGGCGCGGCAGGTGCTCCGCGACACGGTCTGGATCGAGCCTGCGCAGACGAGGCATCAGGCCCGGGAAGGAATCGACTCCCGCCGGCGTCGGACGAGGGTGAAGAGCAAGAACAAGGCCAATGACCCAAGGAGGTTCACGCCATGAAACGATTGCTCATCGCAGGCGGGGTCGTCGCCGTTGCCCTGATCGCGGGCATCGCGATCGCGATCGCGGCAACGTCCGGCGGCGGCAAGAGCTCGTCCGCCGCTCCCGCAAAGGCGGGCGGCGCCACGGTCTCCGCCGAGCAGATCTCCGGCTCCGGCAACGTCCTCGTGGACTCGTCCGGCAAGCCGCTCTACGCGAACGACCAGGAGAAGAACGGGATGGCGCTGTGCGACGGCACGTGCCTGTCGTTCTGGAAGCCGCTGAAGGTGAGCGGCATGCCCAAGGCGGGCTCGCTGAGCGGGAAGCTAGGCGTCGTCAGCCGCCCGGACGGAGGCAAGCAGGTCACCTACAACGGCAAGCTCCTCTACACCTTCTACCTGGACTCCCCGGGCAAGGTCGGCGGAGACGGCTTCGACGACGCCTTCGGCGGCCGGACGTTCACATGGCACGTCGTCCACGCGAACGGCACCACGAGCACGAGCTCATCCGGTGGCGGCCAGTCGAGCAGCAACCCGATCCCGGGCTACTGAGCGGAGAGCGGCTGCGTGCTCACATGACCGGCAGGGTCGACGCTTACGAGCATCCGTTCCGGCCCGCGCACGAGCACGGCGGAGTCGGCGCTCTGGTTCTCTAGCGCCCAGCCCTGCGCAGCCCAGCTGACGACGGCGCCGTCCAGGCGCCGTCGCCGCTCCTCCGGAGGAACAGCCCCGCCTCCTCCTCCGCCGCGCCGCGCTACGAGGAGCAGCGCCAGCACGATCAGGCCCAGCGCGAGCAGCCCGAGCAGCACCCAGACCCAGGCCGGAGTGCCGTTTTCCGAGCTCGTCGACGAGGTCGTCGCGGTCGGGACGAACACCCGCCGGGTCGTCGTCCGCTCGACGGTCGTGACCTCGGTCGTCCCGGGGGCAGTCGTCGTCTCGGTGGCAGTCGTCGTCGTGGTCTCCGTCTGGGCCGCTCGCCCCCCGGCCACGACTTTGCCGGCCAGGAGAGCTCCGGCCGCGAAGAGAACGACGAGAGCCGAGACCTTCAGCGCTCTCTGGACGGCGACGCGGTTCCAGGCAGCCGACACGGATGCCCTCACGAGGCGGAGCATCTCAAATCCTGTCGGACGCTTCTTGTCAGGCCGGCCGCGACGGCGATTCCCGCATGGCCTTTCTCAGCGCGCGGATGTCGCCGAGCGGGCCCAGGTGGCTGAGCTTGCGCTGGTTGATGACCGCGCGCACCGTCTGGACGAGGCCGTCGGCGATGTCCAGCTCCATCAGATAGAGCAGCCGACCGTCAGGGTCGAGGAACAGAGCGCCCGGCTGACCGTTGATGTGCGTGAGCCGAATCGTCACGTTGAGCTGCCGTGCATGTCTGCCGAGGCCGAGCATGAGGCGGACGACCTTGTCGCGGCCGAAGATGGGCCGCCGCCAGGACCCTGCTCTGCCGCCACCGTCGCCGACGACGAGAGCGTCCGCGGCGAGCAGGTCCACGAGGCCTTCTATGTCCCCGTCCCCGACGGCGTCGAAGAAGCGGGCGGCGAGCTCGTCGCGCTGCTCCCGCGAGGCCTCGAAACGGGGCTTCTCCGCCTCGACGTGGCGGCGGGCGCGCACGGCGAGCTGGCGGGTGTTGGCCTCGTTCTTTCCTACGATCGAGGCGACCTCGCCGAAGCCGTAGTCGAAGACGTCGTGGAGCAGGAAGACCGCCCGCTCGACCGGCGAGAGCCGCTCCAGCACCAGCAGGGAAAGCCATCGACAGCGAGTCGGCGTCCTCGGCATAGCGTGCAGCGTCCGGGGCCGACTCGTCGGTCAGCAAGGGCTCGGGCAGCCACTCGCCGACGTAGCTCTCCCTGCGCACGCGGGCCGAGCGGAGATGATCGATCGCGAGCCGGGTGGTGACCGCGGAGAGGTAGGCCTTCGGCGACTCGATCTCGGCG
>JBKPAM010000165.1:0-27844 GCA_046726435.1 Actinomycetota bacterium | reverse complement strand
TAGGAGGCTGAACAATGACCGAAAGCGGCCTGAAGGCATGAGCGGTTCGCCCACGATCCTGGTCACCGGCTCGACGGACGGGCTCGGCAAGCAGACAGCACTCGAGCTCGCCCGCCGCGGCGCGGCAGTTCTCGTCCATGGCCGCGACCCGGACAGGACTGAGGCCACGCTGAACGAGATCCGCGACAAGACCGGGAACGACCGGCTTCGGGTGTACGTGGCGGACTTCGCCGAGCTCGCAGCCGTGCGCCGGCTCGCCGACGAGGTCGAGCGCGAGAACGGGCAGCTGGACGTCCTGGTCAACAACGCCGGCATCGGCGGCGGCAAGGAAGGCGACGGCCGGGAGGTGAGCCGGGACGGATACGAGCTGCGGTTCGCGGTGAACTACCTCTCGCCGTACTTGCTGACGCGCCTGCTGCTTCCGCTGCTGCGGCGGTCTGCGCCCGCGCGGATCGTCAACGTCGCCTCGATCGGCCAGACGCCGATCGACTTCGACGACGTCATGCTCGAGCGGGGCTACACCGGCTCGCGCGCCTACGGGCAGAGCAAGCTCGCACAGATCATGTTCACGTTCGAGCTCTCGGAGCTGCTCCGTGCCGTGGGCGAGGAGCGACTGACCGTGAATGTGCTTCACCCCGCCTCGCTGATGAACACGAAGATGGTCTACGAGAGCTACGGCTACACGCTGAGCACGGTCGAGGACGGCGTCGAGGCGACGCTTCGGCTCGCGGTTTCGCGGGAGCTCGAGGGAGTGACCGGCCGGTTCTTCAACGAGCTGCGCGAGGACCGCGCGAACGAGCAGGCCTACGAGCCGGATGCCCGGCGCCGGCTGTGGCAGCTGAGCGAGGAGCTGGTCGGCTTGCCCGCGTTCGGCCTGGGAGCCTAGAACTCGGGCGGGAAGCGCGCTTCCTTGAGATCGACGCGGTCGCCGCGCATAGGCACGCCTTCCCGGAGCAAGAGCTCGCGCTGGCGCGCGCCCTTCGGGATGCTCCCGTCGGCCCGGACCACGCGGTGCCACGGGAGGTCGGCGTCGGTCGTCGAGAGCAGGTGGCCGACGTGCCGCGGGGCGCCCGGGTCGATGTCCCCGTACGTGCGCACGAACCCTTCCGGAATCGCGCGAATGCGCTCGAAGATGCGGTCGCTCCGTGACTGCACTGGCTCCACGGGTTCGCTATACCACGAGCCATGGTCAGGATCACCGACAAGAGCGACTACAGCCGCTTCGTGAGGCCGGCCGACGAAGACGAGGGCATCTGGCTCGACCACGTCGAGGTGCACCTGGTGACGCACCCGGTCGGGCAGGTCAAGGAGATGCACGTGCACGATCCGCCGCAGGATCACGTGATCGTCATGCGCTCGGGCCGCATGCGCTGGACGGTCGAGGATCAGAGCCTCGAGGCCGGCCCGGGTGACGTGATCGTCACGCCGGCCGGGACTGCGCACGGCTACGAGGTGCTGGGCGACGAGCCGGCGCGCGTCGTCTGCATCGACTCTCCCAAGCGCCCGAAGCCGGAATCGTAGGTCCGCGCAGGATCGTCCTCCGCGGCGGTGTCGAGCTCGAGGACCCGCTCGAGCCGGCGCTGGGATTCGTCGAGGCGTACTCGAGCTACGACGCCCACGCCTCGCCACCTGCGTCGTTCGGCGAGAGCGACCTCAGGCTCGCGAACCGGGGCGGGGCCCGCATCTCGGCGGCCCAGATCGCGGCGATTCTCGAGCGGCGCCCGAAGATCGAACGCGCGCTGCGAGCGATCGACCCCGAGGCGTCGCTGGCGGGCCCGGCGAGCTCGATCCCGTGGCTCCCGCTGAGGCGCCTCTTCGGCGCGTTTGCGGACATCCACGGGGTCGGCTTCTCGAAGATGACGAAGGCGCTGCACCGGAAGCGGCCTGCGCTGATCCCGATGCTCGACAGCGTCGTCCAGCGCTACCTGGCGGACGACGATCCGGGAACGGACACGCCGTTCGCAGACCGCGCGATCTCGCTCGTCCGCGGCTACAAGCGAGACCTCGACCGCAACCTCCCGGCCCTGCGTGAGGTCCAGCGAGAGCTCGCCCGCCGCAACCACCCCCTGACAGAAGTGCGGATCCTCGACCTGCTGATCTGGTCCGCATCGGTCGCGTAGCCTGCCGTCCGTGCAGCGGCTCACCAAGGCGCAGGCGCGGCGCATCGCGGTGCGGGCCCAGATGCTCGACGCGCCACCACCGACCGACCTGCTCGCGGTCGTTCAGCAGCTGACGATGCTGCAGGTCGACCCGACCACCGCCATCGCTCCGAGCGCGGACCTCGTCGCGTGGAGCCGGATCGGCTCAGCGTACCGGCCCGAGCAGCTGAAGCAGGCGCTGGAGGAGGACCGCACGCTGTTCGAGCACAACGCCCTCGTGCGGCCGATGAGCGACGTCGGCCTCTACCTCGCGGGCGCGACCAACCTGCCCAGCCACGAGCGATCGCGTGCCTGGCTGCGCGACAACGACCGCTTCAGGCGTGACGTCCTCGACGCGCTCGCCGCCTCCGGGCCGATGACGTCGCGCGACATCCCGGACACGTGCGTCGTGCCGTGGGCCTCGACCGGCTGGACGAACAACCGCAACGTGACCCAGATGCTCGAGTACCTGATGCTGCGCGGCGAGATCGCGATCTCCGGCCGAGTCGGTCGCGAGCGCGTCTGGGACCTCGCGGAGCGCGTGTACCCGGCAGACGCCGTCGTCCCGCCGGCCGAGGAGGCCGAGCGGATCAAGAACGAGCGTCGGCTGCGGTCGCTCGGAATTGCCCGGGCGAAAGGCACGGCCGTGCCGGTCGAGCCGTACGTCGTGGGGGAGGCGGGCGAGCCGGCCGTGGTCGAGGGCGTGAAGGGCGAATGGCGTGTCGATCCGGGCGCACTCGACCAGGAGGAGCTCGAGGGGCGTACGGCGCTCCTGTCGCCGTTCGACCGGCTCGTCCACGACCGCGTTCGCGCCCAGGAGCTGTTCGACTTCGAGTACACCCTCGAGATGTACAAGCCCGCGGCCAAGCGCCGCTGGGGCTACTTCGCCCTGCCGGTTCTCCACCACGACCGGATGGTCGGGAAGGTCGACGCCGTCGTCGACCGCAAGGCCTCCGTCCTGCGGGTGAACGCGATCCACGAGGATGTGAAGTTCACCCGCCCGATGGTCAAGGCCGTGCAGGCCGAGCTGGACGACCTGGCCGCCTGGCTCGGGATGGCGACGGTCGAGCCGGGCTGACCGCGATGGCCGGCGAGCGAGTCGCCGCGGTCGGCTGTCGCGCCCATACGGGCTGGGCGGCCCTCGTAGTGGTCGCTGGGGGAGCGGACCGGCCCGAGGTCGTCTTCCGCGGCCGGGTCGAGCTAGGTGACCCCCGTGGACGTGTCAGGAGGAACGCGTACCACGCCGCCCGTGCACTCGAGCCCGCCGCGGCGGCCGACCTCGTCGAGGCAGCCAAGCGAATCGCCACCGACCAGGCGGCGGCGGCTATCGAGCGAACGGTGCGCGAGGCGGCGGAGGAAGGCGCCGCCGTCCGTTCGTGTGCGGTCGTCGTCGGGGCGCCCACAGGCGCCCTGCCGCTGGAGTCGGTCCTCGCGTCACATGCCCTCGTGCATGCAGCGGAGGGGCGGCTCTACCAGAGTGCTCTGCTGCAGGGCGCCGAGTCGGCGGGACTCGAGGCGATCGCCGTCCCGAAGCGCGCGATCTGGGACGACGGCGAGGCGGCGCTCGGCATCCCCGCGGACGAGCTGCGGGACTCGATCGCCCGGCTGCGCGGAGAGCTCGGGCCGCCCTGGGCCCAGGACCAGAAGCTGGCGGCGCTGGCCGCGTGGATCGCGCTCGCCCGATCGCCTTGACCCCCCGGGGTCCTGAGGTGACCGTGAGCGGGACGTCTGCTGCTGCCTGCGGCGGCGATGCGGTACAACCTGTGTACGGCTATCCGAAACCTGACTCGGCGACGACTCGCCGCAGCAGCGGTGTTCGCGTTCGTTCCAGTGCTCGTAGGGCAGTCCGCCGTCTCAGCCTCGAGCGACGCTTCGCGATCTTCACGGGCAGGGCTCCGCGGGATCCACAAGATCCGACACGTGATCGTGATCATGCAGGAGAACCGTTCCTTCGACTCCTACTTCGGCACCTACCCCGGGGCCGACGGCATCCCGATGCGGGACGGAGTTCCTACCGTCTGCTCACCAGATCCGCTGACCCACCGTTGCGTGGCGCCGTACCACAACCCGGCCGATCGCAACGAAGGCGGGCCGCACAGCCACGCCAGCGCGATCCGCGACATCGCGGCCGGCAGAATGGACGGTTTCGTCCAGCAGCAACGAGCCGGCGAGTTGCGCCGCTGCCACGGCCCTGACGACCCATCCTGTTCGAATCGTGTCTCAGCGGCGAGGCGGAAGCCCGACGTAATGGGTTACCACGACTGGCGTGAGATCCCGAACTACTGGCTCTACGCGGACGCCTTTGTGCTTCAGGACCGCATGTTCGAGCCGGACATGTCCTGGAGCCTCCCGTCGCATCTGTTCATGGTGTCGGCTTGGTCGGCGCGCTGTGTCCCGGGCGGCGGTGCGGCCCGGTGCGTAAACGCGATCGAAAACCCCGGGCTGCCGCCGGGTGGGCCGCAGAATCCGTCCGGCGAAGCCCCCGACTACCAGTGGACCGACCTGACGCACCTACTCCACCGCGCGCACATCAGTTGGCGCTACTACATTGCCGCCGGCAGCGAGCCCGATTGCGCAGACGACGCGATGAGATGCCGCGCCGTCCCGCAGAGGGCTACGACGCCGGGGATCTGGAACCCGCTGCCGTGGTTCCAGACCGTGCGCCAGGACGATCAGGTCACGAACGTCGTGCCGCTCCGCAAGTTCTTCGCTGCTGCCCGGGCCGGCCGGCTCCCTGCCGTCTCGTGGATCGTGCCGTCACAACAGCTCAGCGAGCACACGCCGGCGCTCGCGAGCGTCGGCGAGGCGTACGTCACGGGGCTCGTCAACGCGGTCATGCGCAGCCCCAACTGGAGCTCGACTGCGATCTTCATCACGTGGGACGACTGGGGTGGCTTCTATGACCACGTCGTGCCGCCGCGAGTGGACTTGAACGGCTACGGCCTCCGCGTGCCCGGACTCGTGATCAGCCCCTATGCGCGTCGCGGATACATCGACCACCAGGTGCTCAGCTTCGATGCATACCTCAAGTTCATCGAGGACGATTTCCTCGGCGGCAGGCGGATCGACCCACAAACGGACGGCCGCCCGGATCCGCGACCGAACGTGCGAGAGAAGGTGGCGATCCTGGGGAACCTGGTCCGCGACTTCGACTTCTCGGCGCCGCCCCGGCGGCCACTCCTGCTGCCACCGAAAGCGAGCATCGCAGCCCGTGCCGCTTTCACGCATTGCTGGCAGGCACGATCGTTATTCCCGTGCCGGCCATGAAGACACGTTGAAGGCGGCGAGGTCGAGGCGGCGGGCGGCGGCTGCCCACCCGCCGCTCGAATGACTAGGCGGCCACCCGGATCGACGTCTCGCCGTCCAGCTCGCGCAGCCGGCGGATGCGCTCTGCGAGCGGCGGGTGGGTCATGAACAGCGTCGCGACGCCGGTCCGTGGGAGCGGGTTCACGGCATAGAGCGAGGCCGTCGCCGGGTTCACGTTCATCGGCACGGCCTGCGCGCCGCGCTCGAGCGTCTCCAGCGCGTCGGCCAGCGGCGCACCGCGGCCGAGGAGCTGCGCGCCGGTCGCATCGGCGAGGTACTCGCGCTGGCGCGAGACCGCCAGCTGGAGCAGCATCGCCGCGAGCGGGGCGAGGATGATCGTCGCGAGCGTCCCGATCAGCCCGAGCGGGCCCGAGTCCTCGTCGTCCCCGCCGAAGAGCAGCGAGAACTGGAGGATGTTCGCGATCGCCGAGATCGCTCCGGCCACCATCGCCGCGATCGACGAGACGAGGATGTCACGGTTCTTGATGTGCGCGAACTCGTGCGCGAGCACGCCCTTCACCTGATCCGGCGGCAGATGGTGAACCAGGCCCTGTGTGACCGCGACCGCCGCGTGGCTCGGGTTCCGGCCGGTTGCGAACGCGTTCGGCTGCTCGTTGGGGATCAGGAAGAGCCGCGGCACCGGCACCTGCGCGCGGTGGGCGAGGTCCTCCACCATCGCCTCGAGCTCGGGCATCGTGCCCGGCTCGACCGGCTGGGCCCGGCTCGCCTTGAGCGCGAGCTTGTCCGAGAACCAGTAGCCCGCGACGTTCAGCAGCACCGCGAGCGCGACGAAGATGTAGAGCGCGCCGCCGCCGATCAGGGCGCCGATCGCGATCAGCAATCCGGTCAGTCCCGCGATCAGCAGCCAGGTACGGGCCTTGGTGGCGAAGCGTGTTGCCGAGATGTTCATTACTCAGAGTCTCCTTTCGACTGAGCGCCGTGGTTGACGATCAGCCGAAGGTCTCTCCCGCCTCGCGGGCCGGTGCGCCCGGGCTCAACTGTCGAGCCGTACTGACGGGCCACACCCGTTCGGGGATACTGCCCCCCGGCCCGGCAATTGTACCGAGCGTAACAGCGGTTAGGCCAGCGCGCGCTCGAGGGCGGCCCGGTCGGTAGGGCCGCCGTGCGTCGCGAGGACCACCTCGAGCCGCCGCTCGAGTAGAGGGCGCAGCCTTTCGGCGACCTGCTCGCGTGTCACGCCCTCGGGTAGCCAGTCGACCAGGATCTCTAGGCCCTGGCCGGGATCGACGAGCGTGTCGCCGGCGACGACCGCCCGGCGGCTCTCGACGTAGAGCACGACGTCGTACGGATCCTCCCTCCCGGGAAACGCCTCGACCCCGACCGGCAACCGGTCGCCGGCCCTGAACACGTGCCCTCCGATCGGGTCAGGGTCGCGGTCGGGCGGCGGCACGTAGACCGGTACACCCAACCGCTCGGCGAGACCGAGCGCGTCACGGACGTGCCACGGCGAGGTCAAAACGATCGCCGTCTCGCGGCCGCCGGCGCGCTCCTCGATCTCGCCCGGTACGGCGAGCGGGTCGAAGAGCAGGAGGCGATCGCCGTCGTCGATCGCGTAGGACGAGACCTTCTCATGGTTCCACTCTCCGGGCGGGCGCCATTCCGGGTGTTGTGCCTCCCAATGCCAGACGCCTGCCTGCACTTCGCGCACGGCGCGATGCTACAGCGCGGGAGCTAGTGTGCCCGTCCATAGATGGCCGAGCTCTCTGACCTCCTCTACGCGTTGCTCGACGCCTGGAATCGGCGCGATGCCGCCGCGTATGCCGCGTTGTTCACCACAGACGGCTACGTCGTCGGGTTCGACGGCAGCGAGATGAGGGGACGCGATGAGATCGAGCGAAGCCTGGGCGCGATCTTCGCCGACCACGAGACGGGCAGATACGTCGCGGCGGTCAGAGCCGAGCAGACCGTTTCCGACGACGTCGCGGTGCTTCACGCAGTCGCGGGGCTCGTGCCCGCCGGTCAAGACGACCTCAACCCGGCGCTGAACGCGATTCAGACGCTGGTCGCGAGACGCGAAGGCGGGACGTGGCGCATCGTGCAGTTTCAGAACACGCCTGCGCAGCTGCACGGCCGCCACGAGGCAGCCGAAGCGTTGACGAACGAGCTGCGCGCTCTGGCTTGAGCACCGATCGCTAGCGTAGAAGGGTGCCGACAGGGCCAGCTGTCGAAACGACGGGGCTGCGCAAGAGCTACGGCGACGTCCATGCGCTTCGCGGCGTCGATCTGCGCGTCGAGACGGGTAGCGTCTTCGGGCTGCTCGGCCCCAACGGCGCCGGCAAGACGACCGCGGTTCGGATCCTCACCACGTTGCTGCAGCCGGACGAGGGCTCTGCCCGGGTCACGGGCCTGGACGTCGTTCGCGACGCCGCGAAGGTCCGCGCGCAGATCGGGCTCGCGGGCCAGTACGCCGCCGTCGACGAGAACCTGACCGGCTTCGAGAACCTCGAGATGGTCGGCCGGCTCTACCACCTCGGCGGAGGAACCGCGCGGGCGCGCGCGGGAGAGCTCCTGTCCTCCTTCGACCTGGTCGACGCCGCCGACCGCCTCGTCCGCACGTACTCCGGCGGGATGCGCCGCCGCCTCGACCTCGCGGCGGCGCTCGTCGCCCGGCCTCCGGTGCTGTTCCTCGACGAGCCGACTACAGGGCTCGACATCCGGAGCCGCATCGGGCTGTGGGAGGCGATCGAGGCGCTCGTCTCGGAGGGCACGACGGTGCTGCTCACGACGCAGCTCCTCGACGAGGCCGACCGCCTCGCCAACCGCATCGCCGTGATCGACCACGGCCTGGTCATCGCGGAGGGCACCCCCAACGAGCTGAAGGAACAGGTCGGGGGCGAGCGGCTCGAGATCCACCTCTGCGACGGCGGGCGGGGCGAGGAAGCCGTGGCCGCTCTCGCCTCGATCGCCAGCGACCGCCCGTTCCTCGAGAACGGCTCGGTCCGCGTCCCCGTGGCGCAGCGCCGGGGAACGATTGCCGATGCGGTCCGACGCCTCGATGACGCAGGGGTCGCGATCGACGACATCTCCGTCAGCATCCCGACGCTCGACGACGTCTTTCTGAACCTGACGGGCCGCCCGGCCGAGCAGGAGCCCGAGGAGGCGGAGGTGCAGTCCGGGTGACGGCGCTCCGCTACGGGATCTCCGACACCCTCGTCCTGGCGAAGCGCAGCCTCCTGCGGATTCCGCGCCAGCCGGACCTGCTCGTCGGCTTCACGATCCAGCCGATCCTCTTCATCCTGCTGTTCGTCTACGTCCTGGGCGGTGCGATCCAGACCCCGGGCTTCGACTACGTCGACTTCCTGATGCCCGGCATCATCGTCCAGTCGATCGCGTTCGGCGGCTTCGTGACGGCGCTCGGCCTCGCCGACGACCTGAAGAAGGGCCTGATGGACCGGTTCCGGTCGCTGCCGATGACGCGCTCGGCGCTGTTGACCGGGCGCACGCTCGGGGATGTCGCCACCAACATCTTCCAGCTGGTCGTCATGTTCAGCGTGGGGCTGCTGATCGGCTTCAACTTCTCGGGCAGCGTCGGCGAGGTGATCGCCGGGATCGCGCTGCTGCTGCTGATCGGCTACGCGTTCTCGTGGGTGTTCGCCTTCATCGGCCTCTCGTCGTCCTCGCCGGAGGCGTCGAACGCGTACGGGTTCACGATCCTCTTCCCGGTCACGTTCGTCTCGTCAGCGTTCGTTCCGGTCGACTCGATGCCGAGCTGGCTCCAGCCGGTCGCCGAGCACAATCCGTTCACGTACATGGTGAACGCGGCCCGCGCGCTGTTCCTCGGCATCCCGGCTGGTGACAACATCTGGATTGCGCTGCTCTGGACGCTCGGGATCATCGCCGTCTTCGCGCCGCTGTCCGCATGGCGCTACCAGCGCGTCGTGACGCGCTAACGCTAGGGAACCCGGATCCGCGACACGGTGCCCGAGGTCGAGTTCGCGACCCAGACGCTTCCGCCGGCGACGACCAGGCCTCGCGGCTTCCCGCCGACCACGACGCGCCGTTGCACCCGGCCACTCGTCGGGTCGATGCGCATGGCCTGGCCGGCGTTGTACATCGCAACCCAGAGCGACGAGCCGTCGAAGCCCACGTCCTGCGACCCGGAGCCGATGTTCAGCTTCGCCTTCACGGCGCCGGTGGCTGGGTCGAGCCGCCAGAGGAACTCCGACCGGTAGTTCGTGATCCACACGGCACCGGGCGAGAAGCCGACGAAGTCCGCGTCGGCACCCGCGTCGATCAGCTTCTTGACCGTTCCGGTCGCGGGGTCGATCTGCCCGACGGTGCCGTCCTCGCTCGAGACCCAGACACCGCCCTCGCCCACGCCGACGAACTCGTGCGCGTCGCCGACGTGCGCGATGCTGCGGACCGCGCCGGTAGCCGGGTCAAGCCGCCAGACCTTGTCGCTCGCGTTGTCGGCCGCCCAGACCGAGCCGTCGCCGGCCGCCACTCCCACGGGGCTCGCGTTGGCGAAGGAGCCTTCGGTGAGCGTCACCTGCCAGGCGACCTTGTTCGTGCTCGGGTCGACCCGGGTGACGGTGCCGTCTGACTCGTTGCCGACCCAGACCGCGCCCTCGCCGGTGGCGACACCCCAGGGCCGGCCGCCCAGGCTGATGCGCGCCGTGACGTCGCCGCTCGCGGGATCCAGCCGGGCCAGCCCGCCGCTGATCGCGACCCAGACGGAACCGAAGCCCGCCGCCACGTTGTAGGGCGCGTCGCCGACCCGGATCGTCTGGTCCGCGTGCGGGAGCGGTTTGAACACGAGCACGCGCGCGATGCTCGTGCGGCTCGTTCGCCCTTTCTGGTCGACCGCGCGCACCCGGAGCGTGTGCGGCCCGAGCTTGAGCCTGGGCGTGTACCGGCTCCGGCAGCGGTGCAGCCGCTTCCGGTCGACGGCGCACCGAAAGCGGATCGCGCCGGAGCGAAGGCCGCGCTCGTGCGAGACGAACCGGAACGTCGGCGTGCGGTCGATCGTGCGCCGGGGCCCGACGATACGCGGCGCGGTCGGCCGCGCCGTCTCTGGCGAAGGCGCGACGGCGGACGCCGCAGAGGTGGTCGCGGCCACGGCGAGAGAGGCGAGGCCGAGGGCAAGCAACCTCGCTCCGAATCCGGGAACGCGCTCCCGCCGGTGGGTGATCGATCGCCGCACGAACGAGATGTGGCTGGGCAGGCGCCTGGTCGCCTCGCGACAGCATACGTGCCTCACTCGAGCCGTCGGAACATCGATTGCAGGGTCGCAGCTCCCGCCGGCGTCGAGCTCACGTCGAGCACGAGCTCGCCGGCTTCACGACGGATCTCCCACCGTGCCCACGCGCAGCAATCGGTCTCGACCGCGACCAGGGCTCGCAACTCCTCGTCGGCTGACTGCTCGTCGCGGAAGCGGAGGCGCACCCCGTCTTCCGTCTCGCTGATCCCCAGTCCCGCCTCGCGTTGCAGCCGCTGCCAGCGCTCGGCCTGCGTACGGAGATCGTCGCTGCCGAGCGTGCACGCGATGACGGTCGAGAGTCTCCTCATTGCGTCCTCCTCGATCGGTGCTGCTAGAGCACAAGGCATGGTGCTTGTTAAAGTCGGCTTTAAGTCAAGGCCGATGCAAACGGACTCCTCAGCCGAGCTGCTCACGATCGGTGAGATCGCCCGTCGGGCGGGCAGGACGGCGTCGTCGATTCGGTACTACGAGTCGATTGGCCTCATCGCCCGGCCCGTCCGCATCGGTGGCCGCCGGCGTTACGAGCCCTCGATCGTAAATACGCTCGCCGTCATCGACACCGCCCAGCGTGCCGGTCTGACGCTGGACGAGGTCCGACTGCTGCTCGAGGCGCCCGAGCACGGTGCAGAGGCGATCGAGCGCCTGAGAGAAGTCGCCGAGCGCAAGCTGCCGGAGCTGCAGGCGCTGATCGAGCGGGCTGAGCTTGTCCGCGCGTGGCTGGAGGCCGCGTCGCACTGCGTCTGCCCGACGCTCGACGACTGCCCGCTCTTCGAAGAGCCGAGCCCGCTCCCCCGGCGCGAGCTCACCCCCGTCTGAGGCGAATCAGAGCCGCGTCGGCGAGCCCTCCCACGGGTCGTCGCGGCCCTCGGACGTCGAGGGTTTAAGAATGGCAACGTGGGTACGCGAACGCTGAGCTAGTGGGGGTGGTGTGATGCGCATCGAGCGTCTCGTGGCAATGGGGATCGTGGCCGCGCTGCTCGCCGTGGGCGCGGCGCAGGCGGCGACGCAACAGCTTTCCGTGACCAGTCGGCTGCAGGACCGTCGCGAGGTGGCGGCGGGGCAGCGTTCATACGTGGAGGGATTCGCGGACGGTCGCTTCTACGCGAACGGCTGGCATACGACCGGTGAGATGGGTGGCGTCTGGGCGCCGCCCCTGAAGGTGCTGGACGGCATCTGGTTCGGGATCGACGGCCAGTGGGTGCCTCCGGCGACGACCTTCTCGAGCGGCTGGGGCTATACGCACTTCCAGTTCCCCGACGTCGGTGGTCTTCAGGTGGAGCGCGTCGACTTCGCGCCGGACGCCAACCGCGCCGTCCTGTTCGGTCTCCGAATGGCAAACCCCGGCGCGGCGAGAACGGTGACGGTGCTGGTGGATGCCCACTCGGAGCTGATGGGCGCTTATCCGTGGGGCTTCAGCGGCGTGACCCCCAACGCGAGCGACAACATCCCCGACCACGGCTCCTTCGCGAACGGCGAGCTTCAGTTCACCGACGACGGCGCGCTGCCGGGCGCTCCCGTGCACCACTACGCGGCGCTCGTGGCCTCCAACCTGCAGCCGGCCTCGGGCACCGCTGCCGACACCGGCGGCGCGTTCCGCGGGGATCAGGGCAACAACGTCTGCGCGGGCAATGACGGCACCTCGCCGCCGAGTGCCTGTGACGACGGCCCCTTCGGGAGAGGCACGGGCGGCGAGCTCTCGTACAGCCTGAGCATTCCGGCCGGCGGCAGCAGGACTCTGTGGGTCGCAGCGGCCGGCGCCGACAAGGGCAGCTCCCAGGGCGCCAGCATCGCTCAAGCGAGGAACGAGCTCGAGGGCGCCCTCAGCGATCCGGCCGGCGAGCTGGCAGCCAAGATCGCCGATCGCAAGCGGCTGGCCGACCAGTCGCGCGTGTCGCTCCCCGGCGACCGGCTCCTCCAGCAGGCGGTCGACTGGGGCAAGCAGAACCTCGCCGACCTGACGCAGACGGCCTCTGACCTCCAGATCCGCTGGACGAACCAGGGCAAGCAGTTCCCGGCTCCGCTGGGCACCGTGGCGTATGCGCGCTGGTTCGGCGCCGGCCTCCCCGACTACCCCTGGATCTTCGCCACCGACGGCGAGTACACGGCGTTCGCGGCCGTGGCCGTGGGGCAGTTCAAGGCGGCCGAGGATCACCTGCGCGCGCTGCGCGACATCTCGGACATCCTCAACAACCGCTCGGGAATCGTCGTGCACGAGAGCGTCTCGGACGGTTCCATCTGGTTCGGTCACGACTCACAGACGAACGGCACGAACGACTTCAACACCGACGAGACGATCAAGTTCCCGAGCGCGGTCGCACTCGTCTGGCGCTGGACCGGCGACAACCGGTTCCGCGACGAGATGTACGACTTCGCCAAGCGCAACCTCCATGCGGTCGACGACCGCCTGGACATCGACCGCGACGGGTGGCCGGAAGGCTCGGGGAACGTGGAGCGGGCCGGCATGGGGCCCGAGAAGCTCGACAACGCCGTCTACTACATCCGCGCGCTCTACGACCTGGCCGACATGGCGCGCTCGAAGCACGACGGAGCGACGAGGTCGTGGGCCACAAGGCTGGCGCGCAGGCTGGAGCGGCAGTTCGAGGGCAGCTGGTGGGACACGGCGGTCCAGCAGTACGCCGATTCTCTGATCGACCCGGGCAACGTTCAGTCCTTCCAGAAGCACTGGATCGGCCAGGTGCCGATGGAGGCCGAGCTGACGAGCCACACGACCGCCACTCCCGGGCTCGCGACGCCGGCTCACGGCGCGAGGGCGCTGGCCGGCCGCGAGAACTCGTGCTACAGCGGCGATCGGCCCGGAAACCTCGGTCTCTACCACACCGGTTGCGGCGGAGGCGCCGA
The DNA here is from genome assembly GCA_046726435.1 of Actinomycetota bacterium. Taxonomy (GTDB): domain Bacteria; phylum Actinomycetota; class Thermoleophilia; order Gaiellales; family Gaiellaceae; genus AC-32. The sequence goes on along the minus strand of JBKPAM010000165.1, from coordinate 14,320 downwards.
CGGCAACGGCGACTTCGAGATCTTCTCGCTGACCACTTCGATCCAGGCGGTCGGCGAGGGCAACTACGGCCGGCTCGGCCCCGACCAGCAGCGTCGCTACACGGACGCCAACGCCGAGACGATGTTCTCGGAGCCCAGGACCGGCGGGACCCCCGACGAGCAGCCGGGGGCGATGCCGGAGATCTTCCCCTCAACGCCTACCGTGGCTCCCGGTCAGGGCATCCCGCCCAACATCGATCGCTGCTGGACCTGCCGCTCGATGGTGATGCAGGCGTGGGGCAACTACGGCACCGTTTGGCCGGTCATCCACCAGCAGCTCGGGGTGAGGCCGTTCCTGAACTACCGCGAGCTCCAGGTGGTGCCGCAGGTGCCGCCGGATCAGCCGAGCGTCGCCGGCTCGAACATCCGCCTCGGCAGCGGCTCGGGCGGCGTGTTCGCCTCGCGCTCGGGCGACTTCTACACCACGGTGGTCGATGCCCGGCGCACGCCCGTGACCAAGCTGTTGATCGGTGCGACCCTGCCTTCCGACGCGCGTGTCGCATCAGTGCGGCTGGACGGTAGGCGCGTGAGGCATTACGACGCCCGGCTTACCAACCGCGGTCTCGAGGTGACGGTTCGGGCAAGGCCAGGGGAGGTGCACACGCTGACGATCCGCGCGGCCTAGCCGAGCGGTGCGAACAGCGCGACCGTGTTGCCGTCGGGGTCGCGCAGGTATGCGAAGCGCTGCCCCCAAAAGGCATCCCAGGGCGCCGTCTTACCCTCGAACCCGGCGTCGACGACGCGCGCGTACGTCGCGTCTACGTCGGCAGGGTCTGCACAGCCGAAGGCCAGCACGATCCTCTGACGAACCGGGCTCGGCAAGTCCGGCTCGATCTGCCTGATCAGCTCCTCCGTGTCCCACATCAGCTCTAGCCCGCCGCGCACCGGGGTCTCCACGTGCTCCTCGTCGGGAGGCGGGACCTCGACCCCGATCAGGCCGTAGAAGCGGAGCGACGCGGCCAGATCGGCGGTCGTGATCCCGATCGCCTCGAGCTCGGCCACGCGGGGACGATACTGCTTTGACCAACCTAGGCTCAGGAGTGGCCCTTGATCCAGGACTCGATCAAGGCGCGCGTTCTCGGCCCCGGCTTCGTCTCTTCGACGAGCTGCCAGCCGTGAAGCGCGCCGGGGTAGAGGACGATGCGTTTGTCGTGTGAGCCCGCTTGGGCGAACACCGCGCGGGCCTCCTGCAACGGCGCGCGCGAGTCGTCGCGGGAGCCGACGTAGAGGAGCGGCGCGCTCAGCGCCTGCGCTCCGGGTTTGTTGATCCCGTAACCGGGCCAGAGGCGGGTCCCGGAAAGGCTCACGATCCCGGACACGGGAAGGCCGGCCCCGTTCTGGACGGCTGCGGCGCCGCCCATCGAGGCGCCGATCAGAAAGAGATGCTTCGACCCATCGGCCTGAGCCCGCTCGACCGCCGCGGCGAGATCGCGTCCGAGTTCAAGCGGGTTGTGGCTCGGTAGCTGCGAGAGACCGTTGCCGCGGAAGTCGAAGGCAAGGATGCGCAGTCCGCCTGCGAGCAAGGTCTTCGCGTAGTCGAGCGTGTCACAGAGGTTCGACTGACCCTGGTGCGCGAGCACGACCGTCGTCGGGCCGTCGCCGGCCCGGATGCCATACAGGCGAACGCCGTCGGAGGTCTCGAGCCAGAGCGGCCGAGCCTCGAGACCCGAGACGAAGGAACCGCACTCCGTCTTCAACGCCGGCGCGGCGGGCTCGGATGTCGCCTTATGCCCCGAGCCGCAGCCGGCAGTCACCGAGACGAGGACGAGACCGGCAACGATGGTGAGCTTCCGTGGGTCGATAGTATCGTAAATAATAGTCTCATGGAGACGTTGTCGACGACCGAAGGAGCCGTGCTCGGCTTGGTCGCGTTGGGCGAGCGCTCGGGGTACGACCTCGCCCTGGTCGCGGAGGACAGCGTGCAGCATCTGTGGACGCCCTCTCGAAGCCAGATCTACAAGACGCTGCCCCGTCTCGTCGCGGCAGGCCTCGCCCGCAAACGCGAGGTCGAGCAGCAAGGGCGGCCGGACAAGGCGCTGTACCGCATCAGCAGCAGCGGCCACGCGGCGTTGCGAAGCTGGCTCGACGAGGTCGAAGACGAGCCGGCCAACGGCAGGATCGTCTTCCCCCTCAAGCTGTTCTTCTGCGAGTTCGCCTCGGCCGGCACGGCCCAAGCCCAGTTGAGCGCCTATCGTCGCTTTCTCGAGCGTCGGCTCGAGCGGTATGAAGGGCTTCGCGATGGCCCGCCGCGGTTCGAGAGCGCCTTTCCACGCCACGTGCTCCACCACGGCCTCGCGCGCGTGCGGGCGACGCTTGCCTGGATCGAGGAGACCGAGGAGGCGCTCGCTTCGGTCCTTTCGGAAGCGAGCCGGGGCTGAGGCTCGCCACAACCGGTGGACGTGCAAGAAAAGAGGCCGCACCAGGGAATCTTGGATTCATGGACCTTCAACGACACCCGGTGCTCCTGGCGCTCGCGATCCTGGTCGCCGGGGGGATAGCAGGATTCGCCATCTACACCTTCGGCTGGCGAGACGACCGCGACAGGACCACCCTTTCGCTGAGCGGCCACCACCTCTACACGATCCGCCCAGGCGACGTCCTTCATGTCCCGACGACGGCAACTCGTTGCGTCGCAAGCCACGAGGGAGGGATCCCAAACCTCTTCTGCTCTCGCAGCCGCCGCGGCCGGTACCAGGTCGTTTTCTGGAAGGACGAAGTTCAGGTCTTCGACCTCGCCCGCGTGAAAGAGCCGATGGCTGCGACGTTCGTTGTCCCGGCGGAGATGGGCGGCCGTTGACCGACGGTGTCAGACACCGCGTTGGCCCGGGCGCCTAGGCTGTCGCGATGGCGCGGTTGTACGCGGCGACCGGTCACGAGATCGCCCGGCTCGAGGAATCGGGCGATACCTGGACGGTCGAGCTGTGCCTGCCCGGAAGCGGCGCCCAGTGCCTCGCCGTCGATCCGAACGATCCCGACACCGTCTACGCCGGCCTGCGCGAGGGTGGCGTCCGACGGACGGACGACGGCGGCGCGAGCTGGATCGACTGCGCGCTGCCGGAGGCCGGCGTCTTCTCCGTCGCGGTGAGCGCGGCGGATGGGGCGGTCTACGCCGGCACCGAGCCGAGCCGCCTCTTCCGCAGCGACGACCGCGGCGAGAGCTGGCGCGAGCTGGAGGCGCTGCTCGAGCTGCCTTCGCGGCCGAGCTGGAGCTTCCCGCCGCGGCCCTGGACGTCGCATGTGCGCTGGATCGCGCCCAGCCCGCACGATGCGGACCTGCTCCTGGTCGGGATCGAGCTCGGCGGCCTGATGCGCTCGAGCGACGCCGGCGAGAGCTGGCAGGACCACCGGCCGGGCGCGCAGCCGGACGTGCACTCGCTCGCCTGGCACCCGCGAGTGCCGGGGCGCGCCTACGAGGCGGGCGGCGGCGGTGCCGCCTTCAGCACCGACGCCGGCGAGACCTGGCAGCCGGCCGACGAGGGCCGCGACCGCGACTACACCTGGTCGGTCACGGTCGACCCGGACGACGCAGAGTGCTGGTACGTCTCGGCCAGCACCGGCCCGTACGCTGCCCACGGCGGTCGCGATCCGCAGGCGCGCATCTACCGCCGGCGCGACGGCGAACCGTGGCGGCCGCTCACGGGCGGGCTGCCGGATCCGCTGCGCGCGATGCCGTACGCGCTCCTTGCCACCGACGGACGGCTGTTCGCCGGCCTCGCCGACGGTCAACTCTGGGAGAGCCGCGACCGCGGCGACAGCTGGAGCGCTCTTCGCCTCGGAGGCGATCCACTAGGCGGCCTGCGGGCACTGGCGCGCGCAGCCGACTGAGCCGGCGGAGGTCCCGGGGACTCAGTACGGGCGCTCCCGCGTATTGGAGTCGTGAGCGCTGCTGCAACGGCGACACAGACGGACGAGGCCACCGGCGAGCCGCTTCTCGACGAGGCGCTCGCAGACCTTGGCGCCGACTTCGAGGAGTTGCTCTTCCTCGCCCGCAGTGGCGAGGCTGAGCTCGCCGAGGCCGCCGACGAGCTCGCTCGGGCGCGCTTGCGCGTTCCCACGCGCGAGCTGCTGCGACGGCAGAACGAGGACGCCCGCAGGCGCCACCGCGCGATCGCAGAGCGACTGGTCGCCTTGCGCGCGGCGGCCGACACGCAAGCTTCACGGTCGCTCGTCGACCGGCTTGCCGGTGAGAAGGCGTCGCTCGCCGACCTGATTCGCGTCGAGCGGGGGTTGACGGCGGCGTTGCGCGGCGCGGCGGACTGGCAGTCGCCATCGTTCTTGCACTCGCTCGCCCCCAGCGCAGGCCGCCACGAGGGCCGGATCCGCCCGCACTGGAACGACTACAAGCGCGACCGGCACCTCGACGCCGGGCGCTACGAGCGCCGCTACCTGCGGGCAGTGGTCGCCGGCCCGCCCGACCTACGGGCGCTCCTGACGAGCTGCGGCATGGCGGCGTTCACGACCGTGCTCTCGTTCCTGCAGCTCGAGGGCAGGCTCGAGGGCCCCGTCCTCGCGGGAGCCGGCCTCTATCACGAGAGCCGCCTGCTGCTCGAGCGGGCGCTGCCGCGCTGCCTGCGGCTCGTCGACGAGACCGACATCGGCTCGCTCCTCGGCGCACTCGACGAGGTTCGCCCGAGCGCGCTCTTCCTCGACTCGCTCTCGAACACGAAATGGATGCCGGTGCCCGATCTTCCGCGTGTCCTCCGCCACCTCGGCGACAGCGAGACGTGCCTCGTCCTCGACAACACCGGCCTCTCGGTCTCGTGCCGGCCGTTCGCGCTTGCGCCGGAATCCGCACGCCTGATCGTCTTCGAGAGCCTGCTCAAGTACGCGGAGTTCGGGCTCGACCGCGCCAACGCCGGCATCGTCGTCGCCCGCCGGGACGACGCCGAGCGCCTGTCCCGTTACCGCGAGCACCTGGGAACGAACGTCGCCGACGTCTCGGTGCACGCGCTGCCACGGCCCGACCGCCCCGTACTCGAGCGGCGGCTCGAGCGCCTGCAGCGGAACGCGCTTCTGCTCGCGGAGCGTCTCCGCGCGCGGGCCCCGGATGCCGTGGAGATCGTGTACCCGGGGCTGGCGTCGCACCCCGGGGCCCCAGTCGCACGGCGGCTGCCGTTTCGGGGCGGCTGCCTCTCGATCGTCTTCTCCGGCCCGGACGCTGCGCTGCGGCGGGAGCGCGCCCTGGTCGGAGAGGCGGTGGCGGAGGCGGCGCGCCGCCGCGTCGCGTTGCTCGGCGGATCCAGCTTCGGCTTCGACACGACCCGCATCTACCTGACCGCAGAGGACGCCGACTCCGGAGAGCCGTTCGTGCGGATCGCGGCCGGCACCGAGCACCGGCTCGAGATCGAACGTCTCGCCGATGCCCTGGCCGCGGCGGTGCGGGAGGCGGCTTCGTGATCCCGCTGCGGCTCGGCGAGATCCGTTCCGCGGCGCTCGTGCGCGGCAACCCGGAGCTCGCCGTGCGCGGGGTGGTAGCCGACTCACGGCTCGCGCGGCCGGGATCGCTGTTCGTCTGCCTGCCGGGCTCGCGTGCCGACGGGCACGACTTCGCCGAGGACGCTGCCCGCCGCGGCGCCGTCGCCGTCCTCTGCGCCCTCGGCCACGCGCCGCAGGCCGGGTCGCTCGCGGCGCTGGAGACCGGCGAGCCGCTCGAGACGCTGGCGGAGATCGGCGGGCTCGTTCGCGCGCGTGCGCGGGCGCGCGTGATCGGCGTCGCCGGCTCGGCCGGCAAGACCACGGTCAAGGACGTGCTGCATGCGCTGCTCGCCCCGCACCTGCCGACCGTTGCGAGCCGGGCGAGCCACAACAACGAGCTGGGCGTGCCGCTCACGCTCGCGCAGCTCGAGCCCGAGACCGCCGCCTGCGTCTGCGAGCTCGGCACCGGCGCTCCGGGCGAGCTCGCCGCTCTCTGCTCGACCGCGCGGCCCGACCTCGGCGTCGTGACCGCAATCGGCCCGGAGCATCTCGACTTCTTCGAAAGCGTCGAGGGGGTGGCCGCCGAGGAGGCGGCGCTGATCGCGGCGCTTCCACGCGGGTCGCCGGTCGTCCTGCCGTTCGGCGAGCCGTTGCTCGAGCCGTACCGCCGCGGCGACCTAGACGAGTGGTCCTTCGCGCTCGCCCGCGAGGCCGACGTGCACCCGCTCGCCTGGCGGCCCCACCAGGCGGGCGCCGAGCTCGTGCTGGCGGTCCGCGGCGAGCGGGTCGAGCTCTCCACCAATCTCCGCCTGCCGCACCACCGCCTGAGCCTCGCCGCGGCTGCCGCCGCGTACGCGGCGCTCGGCCTTCCGCTCGAACGAATCGGCGAGGGGGCCGCGTCGATCTCGCTCTCTCCCTGGCGCGGCGAGGAGCACCGGTTGCGACGGGGAGCGCTGCTGATCAACGACGCCTACAACGCGAACCCGCTCTCGCTGCGCGCGGGGCTCGAGGCGCTCGCCGCACGACGCAACGGCGGCCGGGCGATCGCGGTGCTCGGGCCGATGGCCGAGCTCGGGAGCGAGACGGCCCGCTGGCACGCCCTCGCCGGCCGGCAGGCCGGTGCGGTCGGCGTCGACCTGCTCGTCGCGGTGGGCCCCGGCGCCTGCGGCTACCTCGACGGCGCCACCGGCCGCACCGAGTGCCTCTGGTTTCCTGACCTCGACTCCGCGATCGCGCCGCTCCGCTCGCTGTTGCGCCGCGGCGACGTCGTCCTGCTCAAGGGCTCGCGAACGGCCGGCCTGGAGCGGCTCGCCGAGGCACTCACGCGATGAGGCGCGCCGGCGGTACGCCGCGTCGAGTCGACCTCGGGAAACCTCGAGATCGCACTCGCCTGGCTCGCCCGGGCCCGCGGCTACCGCTTCGTTGCGGTGATCGACCCGAAGACGACCCGAGAACGTCGGCCGCCTGCGGTAGCTCGGCGCCCGGCTCGAGCTCGTCGACACGCCCGATCCGGCCGGCGGCTACCTGCTCGCGCGGATCGCGCACGTCCGCGAGCTTTGCACCGCATCCTCGGCCCACGTGTGGCCCGATCAGTACGGGAACCCCGCCAACCCGCGCGCGCACGAGCGGGGCACCGCGCCGGAGCTGCTGGAGCAGCTGGACGGCGACCTCGACGCCGTTCTCGTTCCGGTCTCGACCGGCGGAACACTCGCCGGCATCGCCCGCTTCTGCCGCCGCGAGAGCCCCTGCACGCGGGTGATCGCCGTCGATGCGCAGGGATCGGTCGCGCTCGGCGGTCGGCCGGGCCCGCGACTCCTGACCGGAATCGGCGCGGGCAAGCGCTCCTCGTTCGTCCAGCCGGGCCTCTGCGACGAGGCCCTGCTCGTCCGCGACGCGGAGGCATTCGCCTTCTGCCGAGAAGTGGCGGCGACCGGAATCGAGCTCGGCGGCTCGAGCGGCGCGACGATCGCCGCCTGCGCGCGCCTGCTCGCCCGCGATCCCGAGCTCGAGCGGATCGCCTGCATCTGCCCCAACGGCGGGGCCGCCTACCGCTCCACCATCTACTCCGACCGCTGGCTCGCTCGCAACGGCGTCCGGCTCGGCCCCGCGGACCTCGGGCCGGTGGACGAGATCGCAGCGGTCGCCGTGGCCGTCGCCGCATGAGGGTCGACACGCTCCTCTACCTGTCCGGAAGCGACGTCGCGGCCGCGCTCGACCACGTCGACGTCGTCGGCGCGGTGGCAGCGGCGCTTGCGGCGCACGGTCGCGGCGAGACGATCCTGTCCGCCGAGGCCTACCTCGGCTGGGAGCACAACGGCGAGCCGCTGCGCAGCCTCGCCATGCCCGCGGAGGTCGATTCTGCCCCCGGGGTCAAGATCATCAGCGCCACAGTCGAGTTGCTCGCCGTGGCGCCCGTGGAGCGACTTGCGCTGATCGGGGCCGGCGCCCTCGCCCGCGGCCACCTCGAGGTGCTCCCGCCCCGACTCCCGCAGCTGTGCGAGATCCGCGTCTACGACCGCGAACGCAAGCGGGCCGGGTCGCTCGCCACATCGGTCTCCCGTCACCGACTCGGCCGAGCAGGCGATCCGCGGGGCCGGGCTCATCGTCACGGTCACCACCACAACGACGCCGTACCTCCGCCACGAGTGGCTCCAGCCGGGTGCGCTCCTCGTCAACGTCTCGCTCGACGATCCCCTGCCGGAGGTCTTCCTCCGCGCCGACAAGCTGTTCGTCGACGACTGGAACCTGATCGCCGCCGACGAGCACCGCCTGCTCGGGCGCCTGCTCCGCGAGGGGACGATCGCCAGGGCGGACGACACCGAGCTCGGCCGGCTTCTCGCCGGTGCACAGCACGGGCGATCACACCCCGACGAGATCGTCGTCGTCAATCCGTTCGGCCTCGCGATCGAGGACCTCGCCGTCGCCAAGCAGGTCTACGCGTTCGCGACGGCGTCCGGGTTGGGCACGAACTTCGATCGCTAACGATCTGCGACGTCACAGGAGGGAATGCGTCCCTCCCCGCGAAGTCGAGCCAATGCGGTTGCGGGGGGCCACAACGGTGTTCGTCGCTTGTGTGGTCGCCCTTCTCGTCACGTCGTCCGCACCGCGCGCTGCGAAGCCGCCGAATCAGAACGATCCGTGTGCGCGTTCGGGCCGGGACATCTGCGGGACGGCCGGCGTCGGCTTCTATCGCGCTACCCGCTACGGCATACGCTGGTTCGGTGACTTCCGCGGCGCCGTGAACGGTCACCGACCCACCTTCTGCATCGATCTGCGCTACTGGTACGCCTCGCAGTCCTATCGCTATCGGGAGATCACCTCGACCGTCCTCCGCAACCGCGACGGGGAGATCGTCAGCCGTGCGAAGCAGGAGAGGATCGCCTACGCGCTGTGGGCCTTTGGGCGGAGCATGAGCCCGGTGCGCCAGGCCGCGACGATGCTCTACGTCAATTCGCTGATGGGCACGGCTCGTCCAGGGGAGCTCGATCTGGACGCGATGCCCGCGAAGGTCGCCCTGCGCTTCCGATCGATTGCTCGCGCCGCGGCCCGCTATCACGGCCCCTACAGGGTCGCGACACGCGTTCCGAAGCGCCTGATCGTGAACCACCCGACGAAGGCGACGGTCTCGATCCGCTCCGCAAGCGGTCATGCGCTACCCCACGCGACGCTCTCGCTCTCAGCACTCGGCGCCAAGGTGCCGTCACGCGTGCGTACGGACGGGCGAGGCCGGGCGGTGATCACCCTCAAGCCGACGGCGGTTCACGTGCAGCTCCAGGTTGCCAGCCGGGAGCTCGCTGCGACCCAACCCAGGATCTTCGCCCCGTCGACCGCGCTGGCCGCGCCGAACGGGCAGCGCCTCGCGATGCCGAGCAGCCAACAGGTCGCCGCCCGTGTGTCCCGGCTCGCGCGTCCGGTCGTGACCAGCCTCGTCTCGCACCAGATCGTGAGGGCGGGCGGCACGATCTTCGACCGCGTGCGTGTCGCCGGCCTCGCCGGGCGCACGGCTTCGGTCGAGGTCGAGCTCTTCGGGCCGTTCCCGTCGAGGAGCGCGATCACCTGCACGGGCTCTCCGTACTGGCAGCGCCGGATGGATGTGACGGCCGCCGAGTTCAGCACACCGCCGGTGCAGGTCGCGAAGGCGGGCTTCTACACCTACCGGCAGCGCCTTGTCGGCCCAGCCTCACTCGCCGGCGCACCAACGCCGTGTGGAGTCGTGTCCGAGACGACCCTGAGCACGCCACACATCTCGACCGGGAGAGGCGACGCGACAGCGAATGCTCGCTCGCCGGCTCGGGGCGGTCGGGTCCCCGTCTTGCTCAGAGCCCCGCGGCTGGGCGTCAAGGCAGCGATCGTGCCGGAGGTCATCGACATCGCGACGGGCACCCTGGGCATGCCCGGGAACAAATGGCGCCTGGGCTGGTGGCGAGACGGAATGGCGCCGACGGCACACTCGGGCGCGATCCTCATCGCGGGGCACTACGACTTCGCCACCACCGGACCAGGCGCCTTCTACACGCTCCCACACGCGCGTCGCGGCGAGCGGATCCTCATCACCACCGCCGACGGCGCCGTCCACAGGTATCGGGTCGTCACGGTGGAGACCTATGCCAAGACGGTCCTGCCGCTGACCGTGTTCGATCGACGCGGCCCGCCGAGGCTCGTGCTTGTCACCTGCGGCGGCCGATTCGACACGACGACCAAGCACTTCCTGGACAACATCGTCGTCACGGCCGTCCCGGTCTGATCTGACGAACGCCCTGTCGCTGCGTGAGACGCCGTTTCGGGGCCGCGCGCGCCGGGTAAAGCGCTTCGCCGCATGACCCGTGCTTTGCGCGCCACAGCGGTCTTGATTGTCGCGGCCGGGGCCGCCGTGGCGCTGGCCGCGGGCGGTGAGCTCGACAGGAGCTTCTCGGGCGACGGTTGGGTGCGCACGCTCGCGGTCCGCGCGTCGACGAACACCTACCTGCCGCGCGGCGGGGAGGACGTCGCACTCCAGCCCGACGGCAAGATCCTCGTCACCGGCGAGATCCTGGACGCTACTTCGCACTGGTACTTCGGCGTCTTCCGCTACACGGCCGGCGGATCGCTCGACCGGACGTTCGCGGGCGAAGGCTTCGCCGAGATCGACCTCGGCGCAGCCGAGTTCGCCCACGCCGTCGCGATCCAGCGGAACGGCAGGATCGTCGTGGCGGGAGAGGCCGACTGCCCCTACGCCGTCTGCTTCGCCCTCGTCCGTTTTCTGCCGGACGGGCGCCTCGACCGGAGCTTCGGCGCCGGCGGCGTGGTGCGCACGATGTTCTCGAGGTACGGCGCGAGCCGGGCGTACGACGTTGCCGTGCAGCCGGACGGCAGGATCGTGGCGGTCGGTATGCGCTTCCGCGGCAACGACGCGCAGAACGACGAGCTGTTCGCCGTCGCGCGCTACCTACCCGACGGCAGGCTCGACAGGAGCTTCTCGCGCGACGGGCTCGCCTCGGTCGACTTCGGCTTCGGCGACGACGACGCGTCTGCCGTCGCGCTCCAGTCGGGCGGGAAGATCCTCGTCGCCGGCGGGGGCACGCACAACGTGTATCGGACCGAGGAAGACTTCGCCGTCGCTCGCTTCCGACGCAACGGCACGCTCGACCGAACCTTCTCCGACGACGGCCGCGCGACCGTCGACTTCGGCCACCGGCTCTCTGATGGCGTCCGCGGTCTGGCGCTGTGGCGCGGCGGCCGGATCGTTCTCGCCGGCAGCTCCGGGAAGCGCGGCACCGTGCCACGGATCGCAGTCGCGCGGCTGCGAGCGAACGGCCGCCTCGATCGCAGCTTCGGCGCGGGTGGAAAGAGGTTGACGAGACCCGGGCCTCACGGTGGCTATGCGGACGCGGTCGTCCAGCAGCCGAACGGCTGGATCGTCGTCGCCGGTCGGGTGTTCGACGACGGTCGGCTCGACACATCCGCCTGGGTGCTGGCTCGGTACGGCCGCGCAGGTGCGCTCGACCGCTCGTTCGGCCGCCGCGGCCTCGTGGTGAGCGACTTCAGCACAGGCGCCGACTGGGTGGGCGGGCTGGCCGTGCAGCGGGACGCTCGGATCGTCGCCGCAGGGTCGGTCGGCGAGAGCCAGTCGCTCGCGCGCTACCGCGCCGGCTGACGGGTGGGTGCGGAGCCGTGGCCCGCGCCGGGCTGACGACATCGCCCTGAACCGGCTATTCTCCTTCGTTCTAGCGGGGGCGGCACGCGACGGGGGTGTGGGGGTCCCGATACTGAGGTGGGCAATGCGAAAGCCGTAGGGCTGGCGCTGGCGGTAGCCGCTCTCGGCGCTGTGCCCGGCGCCGGAGGGATCGTGGCCGGAGACGGTCATGCGAAGCCCGTTCAGCGGGCGGCCGCGAAGACGGAGACAGCCTCGCTGCGCCGGCTCCCCAACGCGGTCCGGGCGCACCCGCAGAAGACGCGCAGGTTCGACCACAAGACACTCCTGGTGAAGTTCACGGCGGGGGTGTCGGCCTCGCAGCGTAAAGCCACACTGGCGCAGACCGGCGCGACCGCTCGCCGGATCCTCGAGGGCACGAGGTTCTGGCTCGTCGGCGTCGGCGACGCCGAGAAGGCGCGCAGTGCGCTCGCGCGCGATCCACGGGTCGCGGCCGTCGAGCTCAACTACGTCCGCTACGCGCTCTCCACTCCCAACGACCCGCGCTTTGCGAGCGACCAGCAGTACCTGCTGCCGCTCAGGCTGCCCTCGGCCTGGGACGTCACCCACGGCTCGGTCGGCGTAAAGGTGGCGATCGTCGACACAGGGGTCGACCTCGACCACCCGGATCTCGTAAACCGGATCCTGCCGGGGCACGACTTCGTCAACGACGACGCCGTTGCGCAGGATGACGAAGGTCACGGCACGATGGTCGCCGGCCTCGCCGCGGCCGAGGCCAACAACGGCATCGGCATCGCCGGCGTGGCCTGGAACGCGTCGATCCTGCCGGTGAAGGTGCTTGACGCAACCGGCGCCGGAAGCGACTTCGACATCGCAGACGGGATCACGTGGGCGGCGGACAACGGCGCGCAGGTGATCAATCTGTCGTTCGGCGGCCCTTGGAACAGCGTGACGCTCTACGACGCGATCCAGTACGCGCGCGGAAAGGGCGCGGTCGTCGTCGCGGCGGCGGGCAACGACGGCGCGCCGATTCAGTCGTATCCCGCCGCGTATGCCGACATCGCTGTCGCCGCGACCGACGGTTCCGGCGACGCGGCGTGGTTCTCGAACTCTGGCTACTGGGTCGACCTGGCGGCGCCCGGTATCGCCGTGACGTCGACGGCGCTTGCCGCTGGACCGACGGAGGCGTACGCGACGGAATCCGGGACCTCGTTCGCGTCGTCCATCGTCGCCGGCGTGGTCGCGCTCGTTCGCGCGCATCATCCCGAATGGAGCCAGGCGCAGGTCGTGAAGCAGGTCCTGCGCGGCTGGGACCGGGGACCTCGGGGCCTCGACCCGTACTACGGTCTCGGGCTCGTCGACGCGGCCGCGGCCGTCGGAAGCGCGCCGCAGCCGGCTGCGCCACAACCGGCCGGCGACGGGAACGAGCCGAACGAGGCGCCGAGGGGCGCAACGACGATCCGCACCTCGGCGACGGGGACGATCTCACCGGAGGGCGACGAGGACGTCTTCGCAGTCGACGTTGCGAGCGCGAAGTGGTTCACGGCGACGGTGACGCCGCAGCCGCTGTCGGCGACGCTCCGCGCGAGCGAGCTCGATCCGTGGCTGGACGTGATCGGCCCGCAAGGCCAGCGGCAGATCGGCTCGAGCGTGGACAACACCGTCGGGAGGAGCGAGAGCGTGCTCGTCCCAGCAGGTACCGCCGGCCGCTACTACCTCGACACCAGGAGTCTCGCGTCGGCGCGGGGGTCGTATTCGCTCTCGGTCGCCGACGCGCGCCCCCCCGCGCTGTTCGACCCGGAGCAGTGGCGAGGCTTTCCGAACGTGAATCAGCTCCGCGGGATCGATCTGGCCGACATCACCGGCGACGGCCGAAAGGACGTCGTCACGACCTCGGTCGAAGACGACCCTGCCGCGCCGTACAAGCTGATGGTGATCCCGCAGCGGTCGACGGGCGGTCTCGGCGACCCGACCTCCTTCCCCGTCGACCTCGGCTGGGCGATCGGGCTCCGGACCGGAGACCTCGACGGCGACGGCGCGATCGACGTCGTCGTCTCGACGATGGGCGGCCCCGAGATCTTCTACAACCGCGGCGGCGCGCTCGCGGATCACCTGCTCCTGTCACAGCCGACCGTCCCGCGCGGGCTGGCCGTCGCGGACATGGACGGCGACGGTCGCCGCGACGTCGTCACCCTCGGTGAAGACGGCTCGATCCGGATCTTCCGGAACGGAGCCGGCGGGTTCACACCAAGCGTCGTTTCTCCGTCCGGGGATTGGAGCCTCGAGGTCGGCGACCTCACCGGCGACGGCCGGCCGGACATCGCCGGGTGTGCCGCCTCGTTCGCGGCGATCGACGTATATGCGCAAGGAGCCTCGGGCGGCTTCGCCAGGCACCGGTACGACGGCTACCCGTGCGGCGACGACGTCCTCCTCGCCGACGTGACCGGCGACGGCCGGACCGACCTCGTCTCGAACGGGATCGGAACACAGGTGTTCGCCCAGACGAGCGACGGCACGTTGGCCGCGCCCGACACCTACGTCGGCCTCGGCGAGGGCGAGCTCGCAGCCGGCGACCTCAATGCCGACGGGCGGACCGACGTACTGGCGATCGCGCATCACGACAGCCGGTTCATCCAGCTGAGCCAGCTCGAGAACGGGCGCCTCGCGGCCGCGCCGATCACCTACCGGGCCCTGTACTGGGACGGGCCGATGGCGATCGGCGACGTGACCGGCGAC
>JBKPAM010000164.1:0-7305 GCA_046726435.1 Actinomycetota bacterium | reverse complement strand
GTCGCGCTCGCCGCCTTCGGGCTCACGCTGCTCCTGCTCGGCTTCTCCCACAACGGCGACCACGGCCTCGATGCGCGAGGGGTCGTCTTCGCCGCGCTTGCATGCTTTCCGCTCGTGGCCCACCGGCGCTTCCCGCTCGGCGTGTTCGCGTTCACGACCGCGGCGGCGGCCACGCTCAACGGGCTCGGCTACGCGCTCGGGCCGCCGTTCGGCCCGACGGCGGCGCTCTTCTACGTCGCCGAGGACGAGCGCACGAGGGCCCGTATCCCCGAGACGGCGGCCGTCGTGCTCGGCTTCTTCGCCGTCCACGTCGGCGCGACCGCGGCCGCTCACGGCGGCTTTCCGACGAGCGCGATCCTCTTCGGCGTCGTCGTCTGGGGCGGCGCCTGGGTGCTCGGCGACCAGCTTCGGCAGCGCCGCCGCCGCCGGGACGAGGTCGAGGAGCGGATCCGCCGCGCAGAGCGCGACACGGAGCGCGAGCGGCGGCTCGCCGCTGCGGAGGAGCGGACCAGGATCGCGCGTGACTTGCACGACTCGGCGGCGCACGCCATCAACGTGATCCTCGTCCAGGCGGGCGCCGCGCGGTTGCTGCAGCAGCGCGACCCCGCCGCGACGACGCGCGCGCTGGCGACGATCGAGGACGTCGCCCGCGAGACCATCGGCGAGATCGACCAGCTCGTCCACGGCCTGCGCGAGAACGGCGTGGGGGAGGAGGCACCTACGATCGAGCCGCCCACCGGGCTCGCCGCACTCGACACGCTCGCGGAGCGCTATCGCGCCGGCGGCCTGGCGATCGAGATCCGCACCTCCGGCGGGCCGCGTCCCCTGCCGCGCGGGGTTGACCAGGCGGCCTACCGCATCCTCCAGGAGTCGCTCACGAACACGGCCCGTCACGGGAGCGGCCCTGCCGAGGTCGAGATCCGCTACGGCGAGAGCGAGCTCGAGCTGACGATCTCCAACCCGACGGAAGAGGGAGAGAGCGCGGCCGGGGGCCACGGGATCCTGGGCATGCGCGAGCGCGCAGCGCTCCTGGGCGGCAGCCTCTCCGCCGGGAGCGAAGGCGCCGCGTTCCGCGTCCACGCACGCCTTCCGTACGCCGCCGTCGAGGAGCAGTCGTGACAGAGGTTGCCGGGGTTCCCGTTCGGGTCCTGCTCGTCGACGACGACGACCTGATGCGCGCCGGCCTGAAAGCGGTGCTCTCCAGCGACGCGCGGGTCGAGGTGGTCGGCGAGGCGGGCAGCGGACGCGCGGCCGTGGAGCAGGTGCGCGCGCTCCACCCGGACCTCGTCCTGATGGACGTGCGCATGCCCGACCTCGACGGCATCGCCGCGACCCGCGAGGTCACCGCCGCCTCCCCGGACGTCAAGGTCGTGATCCTGACGACCTTCGAGCAGGACGACTACATCTTCGGAGCGCTCAACGCCGGCGCTTCTGGGTTCCTGCTCAAGCGCAGCGGCCCGGAGGAGCTGCTCGCCGCGATCCACACCGTCGCCGCCGGCGACTCGCTCCTCTCGCCCTCGGTCACGCGGACGGTGATCGACCGGATGGCGCGCCAGCCCACGCCCGAGATCGGCCCTAGCCGTCTGCTCGACTCCCTCACGCCCCGGGAGCGCGAGGTGCTCGTTCTCCTCGCCCGCGGCCTCTCGAACAGCGAGATCGCGGCCGAGCTCGTGATCGAGGAGTCCACGGTCAAGACGCACGTGAAGCGGATCCTGATGAAGCTCCGCCTCCGCGACCGCATCCAGGCAGTCGTCTTCGCCTACGAGAGCGGCATCGTGCAGCCGGGCCCCAGGGCGACCCCGTAACCCTCTCGAGCCGACCCCTACCCCTCGAGGGTGAGCCGAACGATCCTCCGGCGGCAGTAGCCAAGATCCGGCCGCCGGGCGATGACGCGGCGCGATCGCACGCGCACCCTGTCTCGAACGGTCCCGATCCGAAAGGAGACGAGATGATCCGCCCAGGAGACAGGCTCGAGAACCCCGTCACCGGCGAAGTCCTGATCTTTCACGAGACCGCCGCGCAGACCGACGGCGAGCGCGTCCGCGTCGAGACGATCGTGCAGCCCGACGGGTTCGTGGCCGCCGCACACGTCCATCCGGCCCAGACCGAGCGGTTCGAGGTCCTCACCGGCACCGTCGGGTTCCGCGTGGGGAGGAAGACGGTGCTCGCCGGGCCGGGCGACGCGCTCGTGGTGCCGCCGGGAACGCCCCACCGCTTCTGGAACGCAGGCTTGGGCGAAGCGCGGTTCCTCTGCGAGATCCGGCCCGCGCTGCGGTTCGAGTCGTTGATCGAGACGATGTTCACCCTCGCCGCAGAAGGCAAGACCAACGACCGAGGGCTGCCCGGCCTGCTGCAGCTCGCGGTGATCGCGAAGAAGCACTTCGACACCGTCCGCCTGCCGTTTCCGCCTGCGCCCCTCCAGCGGGCGGCACTCGCTGTCGGCGCGCCCCTCGGCGGGATGATCGGCTACGAGGCGACGATCGAAGCGTCATTCTGAAACGAGGTCTAGTCCTCCCAGGTCCAGTCCGGGTCGGGCGTATCGCCGTCGCCCGGCCCGGTGTTCGGCGCCCCGACGGCGATCACCTCGGCGCCGTCGGGGCCGCCCTTGATCCCGCGCATGACGTGCGGCGGGACGCGGACGGCGCTCCACTGCCGCAGCGCGATCAGGTCGTCGCCGACCTTCATCTCGGCCGAGCCGTTCACGAGCACGTAGACCTCTTCCTGCCGCTTGTGCCGATGCCCGTGGCCCTTGGCGCCGGGCGCGAAGCGGAGGTAGCTCACGCCGCAGTGCTCGCAGTCGAGCGGCACACGGCCGAAGCGAAGGTTGAACTGCGACGGGTCGAGCCCGAGGTTCGGCGCCTGGTCGTCGACTTCGCCCAGGTTGACGTGGCTGTACTCCGCCATTGCGCTCTCCTTCAAGTGGGGGACGGAGAACGTAACGCGTGGGCGCGAACGACCGGCTCAGTGCGTGATGCTCACGAGTCGAAACTCCTCGTGATGCCCTTTGACGACGCGCTCGAGGATCTCGCCGACCCCTGCGACGTAGTACTTCTCCTCGGTCTGGGGCTCGAGCGGGCTGAACTCGCTCGTCACCAGTGGGCGCTTGAACGTGCCATAGGGCACCTCGACCGGCCCGCGGCGACCGAGCACGCGCGCCTGGTCGAGCGCCTCGCCCGGCGGGTAGTACTCCTGCCGGTAGCTGTCACCGCGGCGAGGATGGGCAGGCATGATGATCCCGGGCTTCGCGCCGTCGACCCCGGAGCGCCACGAGTCGCTCGCCTTGACGAAGCGGCCGTGCTGCATCTCGAACGAGTCCTCGCCCAGGTACCAGACGTTCCCCTGCGTGTCCTGGGCGTAGAAGTCGAGCGTCCGTTCGACCGGACGCCCGTGCTCGGACACGGTGTCGCGGACGACGGTTGCGTCGATGCCGAGGATCTTTTCGATCCGGCGGGTCACGAGCTCGTCGTCGGTCTGGGGAGTGGTCCCGCGAACTCCCTTGAAGTGAAACGCGGTGCCGGGCCTGAGCGGCCAGTACGGGTTGTCGACAACCCGAACGAAGTCCGCCGGGTGGATCGAGGGCGAGTAGCGTCCGCGAATCGGCGCGAGGCTCGAGGCCGATGCGGCTGGCGTGGTGGTCCCCGACTCGCTGTGTCCGCCCGAGGAACCACAGCCGGCGGCCGGGAAGACGAGCAGCGTCAGGGCCACCGTACCCACGATGTGCCGCTCGAGCCGTCGAAGCGTGCGTTCCTCCTTCGTCGCGTTGCGGTTCTAGCGGGCCGCGATGAAAGGACGGTGAACGGGCTCAGGACCCCGCCGGCTTCGCGGTGGGCGCCGGCCGGGCGAGCAAGATCGCGCCGACCGTGACGGCCGCGAACGCGAGAATGCGCAGGGCGCCGAGCGCGCCCGCCGGCACGGGCTCTCCGAGCACGACGGTGCCTGCGGCGATCGGCACCGCGTTCGTGAGCAGCGTCGCGAGGCCGGCGACCGTGAGCGCGCCGCGCTTCTGGTAGCCGAGCTGGAGAAATGCCGTACCGAGTGAGTAGCCGACGATGCCACCCAAGGCGAACCCGGCTCGTGCGCCTCCCTGCGTAGCGACCTTGATCGAGATGTCGCCGATTGCGAAGAACAGCCCGCCGGCGATGCCTTCGGCGACACCGAGCCCGCTGAACCTCCGTCCGAGCGCGAGCGCCACAACCGCGGCGCCTGCCGTCACGGCGAGCCAGAGCAGGATCCCGCCCGTCGAGCCGCCGCTCCCCTCTCCGCTCCCGCCTGCGAGCGAGATCGCCAACGCGAGCAGACCGAGCATCGACACCACGACGCCGATCAGCTCGAGGCGGCCGAGCTGGACGCGCCCGATCCGCCACGAGACGAGCGCGAGGATGCCGATCCCGCCCGCGGCGATGCTCTGCACAAGCGTGAGCGGGGCGAGCGCCAGCGCGACGACGTACAGCGCGAAGCCGGCACTCTCGAGCGCGAAGCCGCCCAGCCAGGTGCGATCGGTGAGGAGCGCCTGCGCCGAGTGGAGCGGTCGCCGAAGGGAGAGCGTGGGTAGCGCAGCGGCGGCGTCGTGCTGGCGTAAGTAGGCGATGTTCGTGAGCGTCGTCGACGCGAGCGCGAGGACGAGTGCGACGGCGGTTCCGACGTTCACTGGGTAGCGGGTCTACGGAGTCGTGCCGCTCTAGGTAGAGAGGTAGTAGGCAGCGAACGCGAGCCCGAGGATCAGCGCAACGATGGGAAGCAGGAACAGGACGATCCCGAGGATCGCCACGAGCGGCGTCTCCGCGCTCTCGCCCCTCTTCTCGATCTCGATGAGATGCTCGGCCTCGGCTTCGATCTCGCGAACAGGGTGTCGCAAACGCGCAAACCCGCGTCGATACATCGAGCCGGCGTGTCGCGCCGCTTCCCTCCCCCCAGCCATTGCTCCATCCTAGAGGGGAGCCGCAGAGTTGCACGGCGCGCCGTTGCGAGATCCCGCTAGGCTCGGGTCGTCTCGGCTGCGCCCGGCCAACCACGACGTACAGGAGGTCCGATGAGCGACTACACCGTTGCGCGCCTCGACGAGATCGACGAGGTCAGCGACGGCCGCTGTCCTTCGCGGCCGGTCCGCCACCACTTCGGCATCACGTCCTTCGGTGTCAACACCTGGACGGGAAGCGAGGCCGGCGACCGGATCATCAACGAGCACGACGAGGCCGACGAGAACGAGGAGCTCTACCTCGTCCACGAGGGCCGAGCGCGGTTCGAGCTCGACGGTGAGCAGGTCGACGCGCCGGCCGGCACGTTCGTGTTCGCCGAGCCCGGTGTCAAGCGGACCGCGTTCGCCGAGGAGCCCGGCACGACGATCCTCGCGATCGGCGGCACGCCTGGCCAGGCCTACGAGCCTCACGGCTACGAGATCTGGGGGCAGCTGCGCCAGGACTTCGAGGCAGGCAAGTACGAAGAGGTCGCCGACCGTGGACGCGAGCTGGTCGAAGCCAACCCTCAGTACACGATGGTGGTCTACAACGTTGCGTGTAGCGAGGCTCTGGCCGGGCGCAACGAGGACGCGATCAAGCACCTCCGGATAGTGGTCGACCGGTCGGAACAGCTCCGGAAGCTCGCTGCGGAAGACTCGGACTTCGACTCGATCCGCGACGAGCCCGCGTTCAAGGAGCTCTTGAGCTAGGCGTCGAGCAGACCCGACCAGCGCTACCGCACTTGGTCATCGCCAGATCGCCCCGATGCGCGACGCATGATCCTCGGGCAGGGGCGCTGCTTCGCCTCGCGCGAACCGAGCTGCAGTCCACGCCGCGACGGCCGCGTCGAGGACGTCGTCCAATGGGTACGGAAGCTCCGGCAGGTCGACACCCGCAGTCCTGAGCGCGTCTCTCCGCTCGGAGCTCCCCACTGGCGTCCTCTTCGGCGCTAGAGGTCGGCCGACCAGCTCCCTGAAAGCCACTTCCGGGTGCACCTCGACGATGCGCTCATCTGCCTCCGCGAGCGGCGCGATCTCGAGAATCCGGTGCCTCATTCCGAAGCTCTGGATGCTCGGCTTCGGCCAGCCGTGCGCCACACAAAGCGCCTTCGCATCCTCGTACGTCGCGGCCTCCAAGACCGAACGAGGAAACGTCGGAAAGACGCTCGACCTGCGGGCGCCGACGAATCTTCGAGCCTCCCGATCCGCATCACGATCCGGGGTCTCCGGGAGGCCGATCGGCACGTCAACGCCGATGGCCGTCGCACCAGGCCACGCCGAGACGAGACTCGCGGCGGACCCCAGCCCCGAGCCCACGAAGCGCCCGTTGTCGAGGGTTACGGCAAGCCATTTCCCGCGACACGCGTCGAGCCCGATCACGGTCACGCCCGGATGCTACGACGGCCGCACCTCCAGTAACCGTTCGCGGGAAGAGGGCGTAGCAGCATCTGGCTCTATCGCACCCCACGATCGCCAGGGAAATGAGTCGCGGCCCGCTGCTGCTCGCCGACATCTCGGGGTACACGGCGTTCCTGCGAGCGGTCGCGGAAGCCCACGCGGCCGACATGGCGGCGGGGACGTTCGTCCCCGCGGCCTACCCGCTCTTGACGAGCCTGCTCGACGGGATCGTCGAGCGAGTCGCCCCGCCCTTCGCCCTCTCGAAGCTCGAGGGCGACGCCGTCTTCGCGTTCGCCGCGGGCGACGACTTCGAGGTCCACGGCCGGCCGGTGGTCGACTGCCTCGTCGCCTGCTACGCGTCGTACCGCGCTCGGCTCGAGGAGGCCGACCGGCTCATGCCGTGCGATTGCGACGCGTGCCGGTCGATCGGCGGCCTCGAGCTCAAGTTCGTGCTTCATCACGGCGAGTTCGTCGTCCAGTCGGTCGCCGGCCAGCCTGAGCTGCTCGGTCCTGACGTGACCGTCTCCCACCTGCTGCTGAAGAACCACGCCGCCGACCTGATCGGTACGTCGAGCTACGCGCTTGTCACCGACTCGGCGGTCACGCAGCTCGAGATACCCGTGGAGGGGTCAGTCCCGATCACCGAAAAGTACGAGCACTACCCGCCGGTCCAGGCGAGGGTGCTCACGCTTACCTGACGCATCGACCCTCGAGGTATCAACAGCGTTTCTCTTGGCGGTTATTCAAGAAGGGCTCGTCGCCCTCGAGCCCCTTGGTGCAATCACCGCAGAGACTGACCGCTGTCTTCCCAAGGTGGAGCAGGTGCGCGAAAACGTTCGGCGGGAGGTGGGTGGACCCCAAATCCAGCATCAACTTTCCGGTCACCGCGTTCTGAGTCGGAGCCCCACGCTCGGAGAACGTGTGCATCGGCGCCTGGATGCGCCGCAGACGCC
>JBKPAM010000163.1:0-28522 GCA_046726435.1 Actinomycetota bacterium | reverse complement strand
CACCGCCAGCGGCGTCTGCCACACCGACCTGCACGTGATCGAGACGGGCGGCTGGGGGATGCCGCTGCCCGTGCTGCTCGGGCACGAGGGCGCAGGGGTGGTCGAGGAGGTCGGCGAGGGCGTGGAGGGACTCAGACCCGGGGATCAAGTCGTGCTCGCCTGGCGGGCGCCGTGCGGATCGTGCCCGGCCTGCCTCCGCGGCGACCCCCGCCGCTGCCGGACCCCGCTGCGCGCCCGCCGCCGGATCGCCCGCGCCCGCGACGGGGCCAAGGTCACGCAGACCCTGCTCCTCGGAACGTTCGCCACGCGCACGAACGTCCACGCCGCCTGCGCGGTCAAGGTGCCGCAGGAGCTCCCTCCGGAGCAGGCCTGCCTCATCGGCTGCGCGCTCGCGACCGGCGTCGGCTCGGTGCTGAACACGAGCCGGCCGTGGCCGGGGGCGACCGTGGCCGTCATCGGCTGCGGCGCGATCGGGCTCAGCGTCGTCCAGGGCGCGCGGCTCGTGGGCGCCGAACGCATCGTGGCCCTCGACCTGATGCCGCGAAAGCTCGGGTGGGCGCTCGAGCTCGGCGCGACCGACGCGATTGACGCGAGCGGCGGGGACCCGGTGGAGGCCGTGCGCGAGCTCACCGGCGGCGAGGGCGTGGACTTCTCCTACGAGGCGGTCGGCCGCCCCGAGCCGGCCGAGCAGGCCGTGCGGATGCTCGGGCATGCCGGCACCGCGACGCTGATCGGCGTCCCGGGGCCGGAGCAGCACGTCTCGCTCGATCTGGAGAAGGAGCTGTTCGAGCCGCGGGTCACGATCCGCGTCTCCCACGGCGGCGACCATCTCCCCGCGGAGGACTTTCCGCTGCTCGCGCGTCTGGCCCTCGAGGGAAAGCTCGAGCTGGAGCGGATGGTCACGCGCGTCATCGGCCTGGACGACGTCGCCCGCGCGTTCCGAGAGCTGGAAGCCGGAGAGGTCGTCCGCTCGGTGATCCGCTTCGCCTGAGGCCGGAAGTACAGTACGCGCGTGGACCTCCGCGATTCCCCCGACGAGGCCGCGTTTCGCGGCCAGGTCAGGGGCTGGCTCGAGGAAAACCTGCCCGACGAGCTGCGCGGCGGCCGCTCGGGCGAGCAGCGCTTCGAGGGAATCGTCCGGGAGTGGAGCCGCAAGCTCCACGAAGCCGGCTACGCGGGGCTGACCTGGCCGAAGGAGTACGGCGGCGGCGGGGCGCCCTACAGCTACCAGGCGATCTTGCTCGAGGAGAGCGCCCTGGCCGAGGCGCCCGGGCACATCGGCGTGATCGGCCTCGGCATGGCCGGGCCGACGATCATCGCGCACGGCACCGAGGAGCAGAAGCGCCGGTACCTGCCGAAGATCCTGTCCGCGGAGGAGATCTGGTGCCAGGGCTTCTCCGAGCCCGGCGCCGGCTCCGACCTCGCGTCCGTCAGCACCCGTGCCGAGCAGCGGGACGGCGTTTTCGTCGTGAACGGCCAGAAGGTTTGGTCGTCCTTCGCCCACCTGGCCGACTGGTGCATCCTGCTCGCGCGCGGAGACGCGGAGTCCGGGGGTCACGCCGGCCTGACGTACCTGATCGTCGACATGCACGCGCCGGGCGTCGAGGTGCGTCCGCTGCGGCAGCTCACTGGCGAGTCGGAGTTCAACGAGATCTTCTTCACCGGCGTCGAGGTGCCCGCGGAGAACCTCGTCGGCGCCGTCGGCGAGGGCTGGACGGTCGCCATGACGACGCTCCTCCACGAGCGGGGCACGCTCGGCTTCGCGCTGACCGGCGTCCTCGAGGTGGCCATGCGCAAGCTGGTCGCGCTCACGCGGGCCCGGGGAGTCGACGACCCGATGCTGCTCGATCGCGTCGCGCGGGAGTGGATCGAGCTGCAGGCGCTCAAGCTCACCAACAACCGCGGGCTGACCCAGCTGATGCGGACTGGCATCCCGGGCCCCGAAGGGTCGGTGGCGAAGCTCCACTGGTCTGAGTCGAACCAGCGCCTGACCAAGCTCGCGCTGGAGATCCTGGGCGAGGAGGCGCAGGTGCGCTCGGCGGACGGCGCCGACTGGCAGTACCAGCAGCTGCGCAGCCGCGGCAACACGATCGAGGCCGGCACCTCGGAGATCCTGCGCAACATCGTCGCCGAGCGCGTCCTCGGCCTGCCGCGGGGCCGCTGATGGACTTCTCCTTCACCGATGTGCAGCAGGAGCTCCGGGCGCAGGCGCGCTCCTACCTCGCTCAGCGCTGCCCGCCCGAGCGGGTCGCTGAGCTCGCCGACTCGGGGGAAGGCTGGGACCCGGGATCGTGGCGCGAGCTCGCCGAGCTGGGCTGGCTCGGTGTCTCGGTGCCGGAGGAGCTCGGCGGCGCGGGGCTCGGCTTCGTCGAGGAGGCCGTGCTGCTCGAGGAGCTCGGGCGCGCGCTCTATCCGGGGCCGTACTTTTCGACCGTCGGCCTCGCACTGCCGGCGCTCGGCAACGAGGAGCTCGCGCAGGTCGCCGCGGGCCAGACACGCTGGTCGGCGTCGCTGGAGGGCTCGCTCGTCCCGGACCTCGGCCTCGTCGACCGCGTGGTTGTGGTCGAAGACGGCGAGGCCCGGGCCATGCCCGCGCGCGGCGAGGTGCTCGAGACGACGGACTCGACGCGCCGGCTCGGGCGGCTGGAGCCGGAGGACGGCGTGCCGCTCACGGGCGATCCCTCGGCGCTGCGTGCCCGCGCCCTCGCCGCCCTCGCCGTCGAGGCGGTCGGGATCGCCGAGCGGGCGCTCGAGCTCGGGGTAGAGCACGCGAAGATGCGCGAGCAGTTCGGCCGCCCGATCGGTGTCTACCAGGCCGTCTCGCACAGGCTCGCCGACACGTACGCGGAGACGCAGTTGGCGAGATCGCTCGCCTACTGGGCGGCGTGGTGCGTCGCCGAGGGAGATGCGCAGGCCCCTGTCGCCGCCTCCGCCGCGAAGTCGTACGCGGCCGACGCCGCCGTCGCCGCCTGCGAGCGCTCGATCCAGGTGCTCGGCGGCACCGGGTTCACCTGGGAGCACCCGCTGCACCGTTACTACAAGCGGGCGCAGTGGATCGAGTCGTTCGCAGGCTTCCCGGCGGCGCTCCGTGCCCAGGTCGCCGAGGCGCTCCTCGGCGCGCCGGCACCGGTGTGAGCCCGGGCGAGCGCGCAGTCCTCGTTACCG
Organism: Actinomycetota bacterium; assembly: GCA_046726435.1. Taxonomy (GTDB): domain Bacteria; phylum Actinomycetota; class Thermoleophilia; order Gaiellales; family Gaiellaceae; genus AC-32. Next base: position 25,357 of record JBKPAM010000163.1, on the reverse strand, counting down.
GCGCCTCCTCCGGAATCGGGAAGGCGTGCGCCCTGCGGCTCGCCCAGGGAGGATGCCGCGTGCTCGCCGGGGTGCGCAAACGGGAAGACGGCGAGCGGCTCGCGGAGCAGGCGCGGGAGCGTCTCGAGCCGGTCCTGCTCGACGTCACCGACGCCTCCTCGATCGCTGCGGCGGCGGAGCGGCTTGGCGACGGCCCGCTCCACGGCCTCGTCAACAACGCGGGGATCGCGCTCGGGCTTCCGCTCGAGCTTCTCCCGCTCGACGAGCTCCGCCGCCAGCTCGAGGTCAACCTCGTCGGCCAGGTCGCCGTAACGCAGGCGCTGCTGCCGCATCTCCGCCGCGGCCCGGGCCGCATCGTCAACGTCGGCTCCATCGCCGGGCGCAGCGCGCTTCCGTTCCTCGGCGCGTACGCGGCGTCGAAGCATGCGCTCGAGGCGGTCACGGACTCGCTGCGCGTCGAGCTGCGGCCTTTCGGGATCGAGGTGGCGATCGTGGAGCCCGGGACGATCGCGACGCAGATCTGGCAGACCGCAGCCGAGACTTCCCGGGGCCTCGCCGCGGACCTGCCGGCGGAGACGCTCGCCCTCTACGCTGAGCGGACGGCGGCCTTCCGCGAGGCGGCGGTGGCAGCCGCCCGGCGGGCCGAGCCGGCCGAGAAGGTGGCGAAGATCGTCGAGCACGCCCTCACGGCGCGGCGGCCGAAGGCGCGCTACCGCGTCGGGCGCGACGCCGCGCGGCGGGCATGGGTCGAGCGCCTTCCGGACCGCCTGCGCGACCGCGTCTACGAGCGCGTGCTGCTGCGGGCATGAGGCTCCACCTGCGCGAGTGGGGCGAACGAGGCTCGCCACCGCTGGTCTGCCTGCACGGGGTCGGCGCCCACGGGGCCCGGTTCCGGCGGCTGGCGGAGGAGCGGCTGGCGGCGCGCTTCCGCGTCCTCGCCCCCGACCTGCGTGGGCACGGGCGCTCGTCCTGGGAGCCGCCCTGGGGCATCGCGACGCAGCTCGACGACATCCTCGAGACGGTCGAGGGCGCAGGCGTCGGGCGCGCCGCCTGGCTCGGCCACAGCTTGGGCGGCCGCCTGATCCTCGAGCTCGCCGCCCGCGAGCCGGAGCTAGTCGAGCGGGCAGTGCTGCTCGACCCCGCGATCCGGCTCCGCCCCGACATCGCTCTCGCCCTGGCCGAGGAGGCGGGACGCGAGCTCCGGTTCCCAGGCCCGGCCGAAGCCGTTCCGCCCGAGTTCGGCGGACGCCGCTTCCACACGCCGCCCGAGCTCCTCGACGAGGAGCGTGACGAGCATCTTGAAGCGTCGGGCGGCGGCTACCGCTGGCGCCACTGCCCGAGCGCCGTGGTCACCCTGCTCGGGGAGCTCGCCTCGTGGGCGCCGCCGCCGGAGCAGCTGCGCGCCCCGCTCCTGCTCGTGCTCGGGGCCGACGAGAGCGTGGTCGGGCCGCGCCAGCTCGCGCGCTACCAGCGCGCGCTCGCAGACCGCCTGCAGGTCGAGCGCGTCCCGGGCGGGCACGTCGTCCTCTGGGACGCCTTCGAGGAGACGGCCGACGCGGCGGCGGGGTTTCTCGGCACGGCGTAAAGTTTCTCGGCAAGTGGGCCACGCGTTCGGAACGCTCCATGAGCTCGGCGACGGCTACGGCTTCCGCAAGGTCAGGCGCGCGCTCGGGGTCGAGTCCTTCGGGGTCAACGCGATCGTGATGCCGCCGCACTTCGACGGCTTCGAGCACTACCACGACGTCCAGGACGAGCTGTACTTCGTCCACGCCGGGACGGCGCGCTTCGAGGTCGACGGCGAGCTGCGCGAGCTGGGGCCGGGCGGGCTCTGCCACGTCGAGGCGACGACGCCCCGAAAGGTCTCGAACGCCGGCGACGACGACCTCGTCCTGCTCGTCGTCGGTGGCAAGGGTGGCTACGTCGAACGCGACGGCCACCTCGTGCACGCGGGCGACCTCGAGCGCCGCCGCGCGTTCTCGGCCGAGGGAGGAGAGAGTTCGTGAAGGGCCAGATGATGGACTACCAGCTGACGCTGCCGACGATCCTGCGCCGGGCCGAGACGTACTTCGGCGAGAGAGAGATCGTCACGCGCCTGCCGGACCGGAGCTTCCATCGCTACACCTACGCCGACTTCACGAGGCGGGCGCGTCAGCTCGCGGTCGCGTTGACGGAGCTCGGCCTTGAGCGCGGCGATCGCGTCGCCACCCTCTGCTGGAACCACTGCCAGCACCTCGAGGCCTACTTCGGAATCTCGTGCGGCGGCTTCGTGCTGCACACGCTCAACGTGCGCCTGCACCCGAACGACCTTGCCTTCATCGCGGGGCACGCAGGCGACCGCGCGGTGATCGTCGACGCCGCGCTCGTGCCGCTGCTCGACCAGTTCCGCGAGCGCACCTCGATCGAGCACGTCTTCGTCGTCGAGGACGGCTACGAGGAGCTGCTGGCGGGCGCGGACCCCGACGCCTGGCAGGACCCGGAGCTCGACGAGGAAGAGGCGGCGGCGATGTGCTACACGTCGGGCACGACTGGAATGCCGAAAGGCGTTCTCTACTCGCATCGGTCGACCGTCCTACACACACTCGGCGTGGCCGCCGGTAGCCCGCTCGGCCTCGGCATCTCCGAAGAGGACACGATCCTCCCCGTCGTGCCGATGTTCCACGCGAACGCTTGGGGCTACCCGTATGTCGCGACGATGCTCGGCGCGAAGCACGTCTACCCTGGGCCCCACCTCGACGCCGAGAGCCTCCTCGAGGACTTCGTGCGGGAGCGGGTGACGTGGACGGCCGGGGTGCCGACGATCTGGCTGGGGATCCTCCAGCTGCTCGACGAGAATCCGGGGCGCTGGGACCTGACGCACCTGAAGGGCATGCTCGTGGGCGGCTCCGCGGCCCCGCGGGCGATGATCGCCGGCTTCAAGCAGCGGCACGGCCTCGTCGTCTGCCACGGCTGGGGGATGACGGAGACCTCGCCGGTCGCGACCGGCGCGTCCCTGGCGGGATCGCTCGCCGAGGCCGACGAGGAGACGCAGCTCGACTACGGGGCGATGCAGGGGCTGCCGCTGCCGCTGGTCGAGCTACGCGCCCGGGACGCTCTCGGGAACGAGGTGCCCTGGGACGGAAGCACGATGGGCGAGCTCGAGGTGCGCGGGCCGTGGGTCGCGGCCTCGTACTACCGGGAGCCCGAGCAGGCCCATTGCTGGACGGAGGACGGCTGGTTCCGGACCGGCGACATCGTCTCGATCGACCCGCGCGGCTTCATCTGCATCCAGGACCGGGCGAAGGACGTGATCAAGTCGGGCGGCGAGTGGATCTCCTCGGTCGCGCTCGAGAACCAGCTGATGGCGCACGCAGCCGTGGCCGAGGCGGCCGTCATCGCGATCCCGGATCCGAAGTGGCAAGAGCGGCCGCTGGCGGTGGTGGTGCTCAAGACCGATCGGTCTGCGACGGCCGAGGAGCTGCGTGACTTCCTGGCGCCGCACTTCGTCAAGTGGTGGCTGCCGGATCGGTTCGAGTTCATCGACGAGCTCCCGAAGACGGCGGTCGGGAAGTTCCGCAAGTCGGCACTGCGCGAGCAGTTCGCGCCGGTGCAGGTCCCGGCCTCCTGACGTGGACGCGGGAGAGCCGCCGTTCCCCGGGACGGCGCTCGTCACCGGCGGGGCCTCCGGGATCGGCGCCGCGATCGTCGAGCTGCTCGAGCGCGGGGGCTGCGCGACCACCGTTCTGGATGCGCGGGACGGCTTCGACGTGGGCGACCCGGCGGCCTGGGAGACGGTCGGCTCCGTCGAGCTCGCGTGCCTGAACGCGGGAGTCACAACCGGCGTCGCGGACCTCGCGGACGTCCCGGACGATGTGTACGCGCGTATCCGCGGTGCGAATCTGGACGGTGTCGTTTTCGGCGTGAGGCGACTCGCACGGGTGATGGCGCCCGGCGGTGCGATCGTCGTCACCGCGTCCCTGGCTGGGCTCACGCCGACGCAGCGCGATCCGCTCTACACCCTGACCAAGCACGGCGTCGTCGGCTTCGTGCGCGCCGTCGCGCCCCAGCTTGAGGCGCGCGGGCTCCGCATCTGCGCGGTCGCTCCGGGATTTGCGGACACCCCGCTGCTGGACGGCGATACGCGCGCCACGTTAGAGGCCGCCCGCTTCCCGCTGCTCGGCCCCGGCGAGGTGGCGGAGGCGGTGCTGCGGGTGGCGCACGAGGGACGCGCGGGCGAGGTGTGGGTCGTGCAGCCGGGTCGCGAACCGGTCCCGTTCAGGTTCCCGAGCGTGCCGGGAGCCCGCAGGCCGGACGGCGCGTCCGCGGCTCCGCCGGTCTAGGAAAACTCCCAGCGGCCACCTTCCGCGAAGGCGGCGAGTATCCGGCGGCTGACCACCATCCGGTGAACCTCGTCCGGCCCGTCGTAGATGCGGCCGCCGCGCGCGGCGAGCGCCATCGCCGCCAGCGGCGTCTCGTGCGTGAGGCCGAGAGCGCCGTGCACCTGGATCGCCCGGTCGAGCACGTCGTTCAGGACTCGGGCGGCGTAGAACTTGATCAGCGAGACCTCCACGCGCGCCTCGTCGCCCCGGTCGATCTTGTGCGCGGCATCGAGCGTCAGCAGCCGACAGGCCTGGATCTCGGCCGCCGAGTCGGCGATCCAGTTCTGGACTGTCTGCTTCTCAGCCAGCGGCCCGCCGAACGCCTCCCGCTCGAGCGCGCGGCTGCAGAGGAGCTCGAAGCCGCGCTGCATCTGGCCGAGCCAGCGCATCACGTGGTGGATGCGCCCGGGCCCGAGCCGCTTCTGGGCGATCCGGAAGCCCGCGCCACGCTCACCGAGCAGGTTCCCGAGCGGGACGCGCACGCCCGAGTAGCGGACCTCGCAATGCGTCGACCAGCCGCGGCCGCGGTGGCCGAGGACCGGCACCGCCGTGATCGTCACGCCCGGCGCGTCGGCCGGGACGACGATCTGGCTCATCCGGCGGTGCGGCTCCTCTTTCGGCTCCGTCACGGCCATGACGATTCCGAACGCCGCGCCCTCGGCGCCTGTCGAGAACCACTTGTGGCCGTCGACCACCCACTCGTCACCGTCCTGGACTGCGGTCGTACGCAGGCCGGTGGGATCCGCTCCCGAGACCTCCGGCTCCGTCATCGAGAAGTACGAGCGCACCTCGCCGGCGACGAGGGGCCGCAGCCAGCGCTCTCGCTGCTCGTCGCTGCCGAACAGGTGCAGGATCTCGGCGTTGCCGGCGTCGGGCGCCTGGCAGCCGAACACGAGCTGGGCCCAGAGGCTGCGGCCAATCACCTCGTTCAGGTAGGCGTAGGCGAGGAAGCCGCGGCCGCTGCCGCCGGCCTCGGGGCCGATGTGCGGCGCCCAGAGCCCCTCGGCCTTTGCCTTCCCGCGCAGCTCGGCGACGAGCGCGTCGGCCTCGCCATCCTCGCGGGCGAACACCGGCTCGTTCGGGTAGACGTGCTCGTCCATGAACGCCCGGTAGCGCTCCCGCAGCTCGCGGACCTCCTCCGCGGGCTCGAGATCGGCGATCGCCACGGGGTTAGCATTGCACGTCCGTGCGCCTCGGCCTGTACCTCGGCTACGCCCCGCCCGGGACGAATCCGACGGAGCTGATCTCGCTCGCCGAGGAAGCCGAGCGCCTCGGCTTCGACTCGGCCTGGGCCGCGGAGGCGTGGGGGACGGACGCCGTCACCGTGCTCTCGTTCCTCGCCGCGCGCACGACCACGCTGAAGGTCGGCTCCGCGATCATGCAGATTCCGGGACGGACCCCCGCCAACACGGCGATGACGGCGATGACGCTCGACCTGCTGAGCGGCGGGCGCTTCCTGCTCGGCCTCGGCGTCTCGGGACCCCAGGTTGTCGAGGGCTGGCATGGGCAGCCGTGGGGCAGGCCGCTTGAGAAGACGCGCGAGTACGTCGAGATCGTGCGCGCCGCCCTGCGGCGCGAGCCGCTCGAGCACCACGGCCCGCACTACGACATCCCCTACACCGGCCCGGGCGCGACCGGGCTGGGCAAACCGCTGAGGCTGCTCGGCCGCCCGCTGCGGGCGGAGATCCCCGTCTACCTTGCCGCACTCGGGCCGAAGAGCATCGAGCTGGCCGCCGATATCGCCGACGGTTGGCTGCCGCTCTACCTCTCGCCCGAGCGCTTCGACGAGCTCTTCCGGCCGCACCTCGAGCACGCGCGAGACAGGTTCGAGATCGCAGCGGGCGTGCAGGTCGTCCCCGGCGACGACCTCGAGGCCTGCCGCGACGTGGTGAAGCAGGTGCTCGCCCTCTACGTCGGCGGCATGGGTGCCCCGAAGAGCAACTTCTACAACGAGGCTGTCCGCCGGTACGGCTACGAGCGCGAGGCGGCCGTGGTGCAGGAGCTCTACCTCGCCGGCCGGCAGCGCGACGCGGCCGCAGCGATCCCGGACGCGCTCGTCGACGAGGTCGCGCTCGTCGGCTCGCGCGAGCGGATCGCCGACCGGCTCGCGGCCTGGCGCGAGTGCGGCGTGACGACGCTGCTCTGCCAGACGCGCGATGTCGGGACGATGCGGATGCTCGCGGAGCTGGCGGCCTAGGACCGTGCGCGTCCGCGAGCTCTTCGACCTCGGCGGCAAGTCCGCGATCGTGACCGGCGGGGGCAGCGGCATCGGCCGGCAGATGGCGCAGGCGCTCGCCGAAGCGGGGGCGAACGTCGTCCTCTGCGCCCGCAAGGCCGAGCGCTGCGAGCAGGCGGCCGCAGAGCTGTCCGCGTTAGGCGTGAAGGCGCTCGGCCTCCGCTGCGACGTCCGCGAGCCCGACGAGGTGCAGGCGGTCGTCGACCGCACGCGACAGGAGCTCGGGCGCATCGACATCCTCGTCAACAACGCGGGCACCGTCTGGGGCGCCTCGCCCGAGGAGATGCCGCTCGAGGGCTGGCAGAAGGTGCTCGACGTCAACCTGACGGGCGTCTTCCTCTGCTCGCAGACCGCGGGCCGCGTGATGATCGAGCAGCAGGCAGGCAAGATCGTCAACGTCGCCTCCGTGGCCGGGCTCGAGGGCGCGCCCGCCGAGGTGCTGAACGCGCTCCCCTACCACGCGACCAAGGGTGGAGTCATCGCGCTCACCCGCGACCTCGCCTGGAAGTGGGCCCGGCACGGGATCACCGTCAACGCGCTCGCTCCGGGCTGGTTCCCGAGCGACATGTCCCGGTTCGTTCTGGAGCGCCAGCCGCAGCTCGTCGAGCGCATCCCGCTCAGGCGCTTCGGCGGCGAGGACGACCTCAAGGGAGCGGTGGTCTTCCTCGCCTCCGCGGCGTCCGACTACGTGACGGGGCACACGCTCGTCGTCGATGGCGGCCAATCCGCGTGAGCACGCTACGCGTCTGGCTTGGCTGGAGATCTCGAGACGGTCCTCATCGGCCTGTGCAACGAACCGCTCTCGAGGTTGCCCAATGAGCAGTGAAGCCGCGGGCCCGCCCTGGGTGGAGGAGCTCCGCGACGCGCTCGCCGGCCTGCTCGGTGGCCCGGTCGAGGTCGAGAGCGCGCAGCTGCTGCCGGGCGGCGCCTCGAAGGAGGCCTGGGCAGTCGACGCGCGCGGGCCGCAGGGGACGCTGGAGCTGTTCGTGCGGCGGGCCGCCGGGGGCGTCATCCACGCCGACACGCTCACGCTCGAGCACGAGCTGCGCGTGCTCGAGGCCGCCTACGACGCGGCCGTGCGCGTGCCCCGCCCGGTGGGCTACCTGGGCGAGCTCGGCGGTCGCGAGGCTTTCGCGACGGCGCGCGTCGAAGGCGAGACGATCGGCCGGCGGATCGTCCGCAGACCGGAGCTCGCCGCCGCTCGCGAGACGCTGCCGCTGCAGCTTGCCGACCAGCTGGCAAAAGTGCACGCGATCGACCCCGCGGCCGTCCGGTTCCTTGGCGACCGGGACGTGCTGGATCAGTTCGAGCACGAGCTCGACTCCGTCGGCGAGCCGCACCCGGCGATCGAGCTCGGGCTGCTCTGGCTGCGGGAGCACCGGCCCGAGCCGTTGCGGCCGGTCGTCAGCCACGGTGACTTCCGGCTCGGCAACGTCGTCGTCTCCGGGCAGGGGCTCGAGTACCTGCTGGACTGGGAGTTCGCGCATCTCGGCGACCCGCGGGAGGACCTCGCCTGGCCGCTCGTCCGCGCCTGGCGCTTCGGTGTCGACGAGCTTCGGCTCGCCGGGATCGCCGACGTCGAGCCGTATCTGGAGCGCTACTGCGAGCGGAGCGGTCGCGCGATCGCGGTCGAGGAGCTCTTCTGGTGGGAGGTGCTCGGCAACGTCAAGTGGGCGACGGGCGCGCTGACGCAGTCGCGGCGCCACCTCTCGGGGCAGGAGCGGAGCGTCGAGCTCGCCGTGCTCGGGCGACTCGCCGCGGAGATGGAGTACGAGCTGCTCGACCTGCTCGAGCGCGCGGGATGAACGCGCGCCCGACGGCTGCGGAGCTCGTCGAGGCGACGCGCGAGTTCCTCGAAGCGGAGGTCCTGCCGGTCCTCGCCGACCCGCGGCTCCGTTTCCGTGCGCTTGTCGCCGTCAACGCGCTCGGGATCGCGCAGCGCGAGCTCGAGCACGAGGGCGGAGACGAGCTCTCCGACGACGACCTGGCCGAGCTGGCGAGGAGCATCCGCCGCGGCGAGGTGCCGGCCGGCACGGTGGCCCGCCTGAAGGAGCACTTGGGGGCCAGGCTGCGGATCGCCAGCCCGCGCTACCTCGATCGCTACCGGTGAGCAGGCGCCGGCTGTACCTCCTCCGCCACGCGGAGGTCGCGTACTTCGACGAGCACGGACGGCCCCTGCCTCCGGACGATGCCGCGCTGACGGCGCAGGGCCATGAGCAGGCGCTCGCCACCGCGGAGGCGCTCCGCGGCATCCGCTTCGACCGCGTCCTGACCAGCGGCGTCAGGCGCACGGTCGAGACCGCCCGGCTGGTCGCGCCGGGTGCGGAGCTCGAGGCGTGGCCCGACCTGCGCGAGCTCGCTCCGGGCCGCCTCGCCGCCATCCCGGCCGACGAGCTGGAGGAGGCGTTCCTCGGCGCCTTCCGCGGAGCCGTGCCCGAGGGCCGCAGCTTCCTCGGCGGCGAGACCGTCCGCTCGCTGCTCGACCGCGTCCTGCCGGCCCTCGAGCGCCTGCTCGCGGACCGGGCCTGGGACGTCGCCCTCGCCGTCCTGCACGGGGGCGTCAACCGGGCGATCCTGTCGTATGCGCTCACCGGGCGACGCTCGTTCCTCGGAGGCTTCGAGCAAGCGCCCGCCTGCGTGAACGTGATCGACGTGGGAGACGACTGGATCGTCCGGACGGTCAACGTGACGCCCTACGACCTCGTCCACCGCCACGATCGCTCGACGACGATGGAGCGGCTGTACCGGCAGTACCGGCCGTAGGATTGACGCGTGCTCGAGGGCAAGGTCGCGATCGTCACAGGCGCCGGGCGCGGGATCGGGCGCGAGCACGCTCATGCGCTCGCGCGCGCGGGCGCCAGAGTGGTCGTCAACGACCTCGGCGGCACGCTGAGCGGCGAGGGGTCGGACCAGCGCCCCGCGGACGAGGTGGTCGAGGAGATCCGGAGCGAGGGCGGCGAGGCGGCCGCGAGCTACGAGAACGTTGCGAGCTTCGGGGAGGCCGAGCGGATGGTGCGCGGCGCGGTCGAGCGCTTCGGCCGCCTGGACATCCTCGTCAACAATGCGGGCATCCTCCGCGACCGGATGCTCGTGAACATGACCGAGGACGAGTGGGACGCGGTGATCGCGGTCCACCTGAAAGGGCACTTCGCGCCGACCAGGCACGCCGCGGCGTACTGGCGCGAGCGGTCGAAGGCCGGCGAGGAGGTCCACGGCCGTGTGATCAACACCTCCAGCCCCTCCGGCGTCTTCGGCAACGTCGGGCAGGCGAACTACGGCGCCGCCAAGGGCGCGATCGCATCCTTCACGCTGATCGCCGCGCAGGAGCTCGCCCGCTACGGCGTCACCGTCAACTGCCTCGCGCCGAGCGCGCGCACGAGGATGACCGAGGAGACCTTCGGCGAGCTCGCCGCGCCAGACGACGGATTCGACCCGCTCGACCCGGTGAACATCGCCCCGGTAGTCGTCGCGCTCTGCGCGGACGAGGCGCAGGACGTCACCGGCCAGTGCTTCTTCGTCTGGGGCGGGGCGGTGAACGTGCTGCACCCGTGGGACGCGGGCGAGGCGATCACGCGGGACGGGCGCTGGGAGGCGGATGACTTCCTGGCGCAGCTCCGCGCCCGCTTCCCGGAGGGCATGGCCCCGGCGGGAATGCTCGCGCTGATGGAACGGGCGGGCGGCCGCTCGCTCCGGGTCCAGGGATGACGGCGCAGCTGACGATCGCGGAGCTCGAGCAGGCAGGCGAGCTGGACCTCGGCGCCGGCTCCTGGATCGAGGTCGACCAGCGCCGCATCGACCTCTTCGCCGACGCGACCGGCGACCACCAGTGGATCCATGTCGACCCGGAGAGGGCGGCGAACGGGCCGTTTGGGACGACGGTCGCGCACGGCTACCTCTCGCTCTCGCTGATCCCCGCCCTGCTCCCCGAGCTGCTCAGCATCACCGACGCCCGTATGGGGCTCAACTACGGCACCGAGCGCATCCGCTTCACCTCGCCCGTTCCGTCGGGCTCGGAGGTGCGCCTGCGCGCGAAGGTCGCCTCCACGGAGCGCCGCGCCACCGGCGTCGTCTTCCGGCTCGCGGTCGAGATCGAGGTGCGCGGCCAGGAGAAGCCCGCCCTCGTGGGCGAGGTGGTCTACCTCGCCTACGAGTAGCGGTCGCCGTCGAGCCGCTCGACGAGCATCGCCATCCCCTGGCCTCCGCCGACGCACATCGTCTCGAGGCCGATCGTCCCGTCAACCGCCTCGAGGCCGTTCAGGAGCGTGCTCATGATCCTCGCGCCGGTCATCCCGTACGGATGGCCGAGCGCGATCGCGCCGCCGTGCGGGTTCAGCTGCTCGCCGAAGGGATCGATCCCGAGCTCCCGGCAGACGGGCAGCACCTGGGCGGCGAAGGCCTCGTTCAGCTCGACGACGTCGACGTCGTCGAGCGTCATCCCGGCCCGGCGCAGCACGGTGCGCACGGCCTCGATCGGCCCCAAGCCCATGATCTCCGGCTCGAGGCCGGAGACTGCGGAGGCGACGATGCGGGCGCGCGGCCTGAGCCCGAGCGCCCGCGCGCGTTCCTCGCTCGCCACGGCGACCGCGGCGGCGCCGTCGTTCAGCGGGCAGGAGTTCCCGGCAGTCACCTTGCCGCCCGGCAGGAAGGCCGGCTCGAGCTCGGCGAGCCGGTCGAGCGTCGACTCAGGCCGGGGCCCGTCGTCGCGCGCGACAACCTCCCCGCCTTCCTTCGGGTATGGCGTCACCTCGCGGTCGAAGAATCCCGAGGCCTGCGCGGCGACGGCCCGCTCTTGGGAGCGCTGCGCGTAGCGATCCATCTCCTCGCGGGAGACGCCGCAGCGGTCGGCGACGTTCTCCGCGGTCACGCCCATCGGGATGTAGACGTTCGCGAGCGCGCCCTCCTGCCCGGTGAGCAGCGGGTGGCGCTCGTCCGCGTCCCTGGGATAGCCGTCGACCTGCGAGATCGACTCCACCCCAGCGGTGACGAACACCTCTCCCTCGCCGGCCCTGATCGCGTGGAAGGCCATGCGGATCGTCTGCAGGCTCGAGGCGCAGAAGCGGTTCACGGTCGTGCCGGGTACGCGGTTCGGCAACCCCGCCAGCAGCGCCGCTCGGCGCCCGAGGTTCATCCCCTGCTTTCCCTGCGGGAATGCGCAGCCCACCATCACGTCGACGATCTCGCCCGGGTCGAGCTCCGGTACCTGCTCCAGCGCGCTGCGGATCGCGAATGCGACGAGATCGTCGGGGCGCACGTCGACGAGCGATCCCTTGCGCGCCCGGCCGATCGGCGTCCGCGCCGCGGCGACGATCAGCGCCTCGGGCATCAGGCGAACGCGCTCTCGCCCGTGAGGGCGCGGCCGATGATCAGCTTCTGGATCTGGCTCGTGCCCTCGTACAGGGTGGTCACGCGCGCATCCCGCAGGTACTTCCCCACCGGGTACTCGTCGACGTACCCGTAACCGCCGTGCACCTGCACGGCCGCGTTCGCCGCCCGCACCGAGACCTCGCTCGCGTAGTACTTCGCGAGCGACGATTCGAGCGTGTGCCGCTCGCCGCGGTCGGCGAGCGCGGCCGCGCGCCACGTGAGCAGCCGGGCGGCCTCCGTCTCGACGGCGATGTCGGCGATCAGCTCCTGAACCAGCTGGAAGCGCGCCAGGGGCTTTCCGAACTGCGTTCGCTCCCGCGCGTACTCGAGGCACGCGTCGAGGCAGCCCTGGGCGATCCCGACACAGCCGGCCGCGAGCGAGATCCGGCCGTTGTCCAGAGCCGACATGGCCACCTTGAAGCCCTCGCCCTCGCGGCCGAGGCGGCTGGTGTCCGGCACGCGGACGTCGTCCAGGAAGAGCCCCGCGGTGTCCTGCGCGCGCAGGCCGAGCTTGCCCTTGATCGGCTGGGCGCGAAAGCCCTCGCTCCCGGTCGGGACAAGGAAGCACGTGATGCCGTCCACGCCCTCGGCGCCCGTGCGGGCGAAGACGAGAGCGACGCCCGCCCAGCTGCCGAGCGTGATGAAGATCTTCGAGCCGCTCAGCAACCAGTCGCCGCCGTCACGCCGGGCCCGCGTCGAGAGGCTCGCGGGGTCCGAGCCCGAGCCCGGCTCGGTCAGCGCATAGCAGCCGAGGCTCGCGCCGGAGCAGAGGGGAGGCAGCCATTCGCGCTTCTGCTCCTCGCTCCCCCACCTGGCGATCGTCTTCCCGACGAGCCCGACGTTGACCGAGACGATCCCGCGGACGGACGAGTCGGCGCGGCCGAGCTCCTCCATCACGAGGCAGTACGAGACCGTGTCCAGCCCGAGGCCGCCGTGCTCGTCGGGCAGGCCCGCCCCGAGAAAGCCGACCTCGGCGAGCTTCGTGACGATTGCCCGGCCCATCGTCTCCGCCCGGTCCCATTCGCGCGCGTGGGGGACGACCTCCCGCTCGGCGAACTCGCGCGCTGACCGGCGGATCAGCTCCTGCTCGGGGCTGAGCGCGAAGTCCGGCATTCGTGCGAGGGTAATGGAACGCGAAGGCGGTGAGGCCGCGCCGTGCAGCGCCGCCTCACCCGTCTTCGGACGCTGGTTACTGGCTGGAGTAGCTCAGGAGCTTCCCGAACGGGACGAAGTGGCCGTTCGAGAACTTGTCCAGCCGGGCCTGGTTGAGGGGGAAGTGGTCCTTCGCAGACGTCTTTGTGACCATTCCGGGCAGCAGGAACGGATTGGCCTTCGTGTTCGTGTGCAGCAGCGCCTTCATCAGGCTCTTGCGCGTCGGGTTCTTTCCGGCCCGCTTGAGCGCGTCGACGAAGGCCCAGCCCTGGCCCATGCCGTAGACGTTGAACGCGTCGTTCAGGCGCGTGCCCGGCTTCTCCGCCTTCATGACCTTGCGGTAGAGCTTCATCCCGGGAGTCTTCGCGTAGTGCGGATCGTCCGGAATCAGCGTGTAGGCGGTGCTGATGATCCCCTTCACGGCGTTGGGGCTACCCGCCGACTGCGCGGCGATCTTCATCAGGTCGTTCGTCCCCGACACCGAGTTCAGGTAGATCTTCGGGTGCCAGTTCAGCTTGCTGGCGACGACGATTGCCTGGATCGCGAACGACGGGGTGGCGGCGATGAAGAAGGTGTTCGCGCCGGATGCCCTGAGCAGCGCGACGTGCGGCGCGATACTCTGCTCGGTGATCGAGTAGCCCTCGGACCGGACGATCTTGCTCTTGGCCTTGCCGAGCCCCGCCTTGAAGCCGCGGACGTAGTCCTTGCCGTAGTCGTCGTTCTGGAACAGGATCCCGATCTTCGCGCTCTTCTGATGCGCGACGATGTACTGCCCGTAGAGGCCCCCTTCGGCCACGTAGTTCGGCTGCCATCCGATCGTCCACGGGTACTTCTTGTACTGCGTGCCCCAGTAGCTGGCGCCCGTGGAGACGAGTACCTGCGGCACCTTGTGGCTGTTCAGGTAGTTGCGTACCGAGAGGACGGGCTCGGTTCCCAACTGGCCGACGATCGCGAACACGTGGTCTTGCTCCACAAGCTCCTTCGTCAGCGGGACGGTCTTTGCCGGGTTGTAGCCGTCGTCGCGGGTGATGAACTGGATCTTCCGCTTGTTGACTCCACCGTGGGCGTTCACCCACTTGTAGTAGGCCGCCTCGGCCTTGGCGATAACTGCGTAGGCGGACGCGACGCCGCTGAACGGGAACGTCGCCCCGATCACGACCTTCGTCTTCGTCACGCCTGGCGTCGCCTCTCGCGCGGTCGAGCCGGCCGTCGCCGCCGCGGTCACGACGAGCAGGAGCGCGAGGACCCCTAGAACCACGATCTGCTTGTTCACTTCTCCTCCCTTTCGTGCCGGGCACTAGTTTGACGGAATCCGTCCGGCAGGTGTTAGGCGTCGTCGCGCCGCGACCGCGCTGCCGGCGCGCCGGATTCTGTGCCACACCTGCCGCGCTCCGCCGACCACCCCGTGGGGCAGCACGAACATGACGGCGATCGTGAGCACGCCGTAGATCACCGGCGGCGCGTTCTCGGAGACGCCGTGGAGATTCGCGTAGATCGGCGTCACCCAGAGGTAGACGATCAGCAGCCCGCCGAAGACCGGTCCCACCAGGGTGCCGAGCCCGCCGACGACGGCGCCCGTGAGCAGCAGGATCGAGAGCGTGATCGGGAAGGAGCTCGGGTTGATGTACGAGAGCGAGATCGCGAGCAGCGAGCCGGCGACGCCCGCGTAGAACGCCGAAAACCCGAACGCGATCGTCTTGTAGAGCGGCAGGTTGACTCCGAAGGCAACCGCAGCGGTCTCGCTGTCGCGCACCGCTCGCAGTGCGCGGCCGAAGCGGCCGCGCAGCAGCAGCCAGGCGACCGCCCACATCACCGCTGCGACCGACCAGCCGAGGATGTAGATCCACACGTTGGGGCGGATGTGCCAGCCGAACGGCGCCTGCAACTCGCCGAGGTGGATGCCGATCGAGCCTCCGGTCAGCCCGCTGAAGTGCTCGGCCAGCCCCGGCGCGGCCGTCGCAAGCGCGAGCGTGGCGAGCGCAAGGTAGACGCCGGCGAGCCTGAGCGCGGGGAAGCCGAACAGGAAGCCCGCGACGCCGGCGACGAGCCCGGCCAGCGGAATCGTCCAGAGATCCCGCATGTGCGCGTGCACCACGAGCGAGCTTGTCGTGTAGGCGCCGACCAGCATGAACGCGCCGTGGCCGAGAGAGATCTGGCCGCAGTAGCCCGTGAGGATGTTGAGCCCGAGCACCGCCACGAAGTAGATCGCCACCTGGGCGAGCTGGTAGATACGGAAGCCGGTCAGGGCGTGGGGCAGGAGGACGATGAGCGCGGCCGTCAGCGCGAGCGCGATCACGGCGACCGTTGCCGGGAGCCGGTCCTGGCCGAGCCTCATACGCGTTGTGCCCTCGCCTGGCCGAAGAGACCGGACGGGCGCACGACGAGCACGAGCAGCAGGATCCCGAGCGCGACCGGCAGCTGCAGCTCCGGGGTGATCGCGTGCACGTAGGTCGTGAGCAGGTTGATTCCGACCCCGATCGTGAGCCCGCCGACGACGGCGCCGACGGGGCTCTCGATTCCGCCGAGAACCGCGGCCGCGAAGGCGTAGAGCAGGATGCCCTGCATCATGTTCGGGGTCAGGAAGACGATCGGCGCCGCCAGCATCCCCGCGAGAGCGCCGAGGAGGGCGGCGAGCCCCCAGCCGATCCCCAGCATCCAGCCGACACGGACGCCGAGCAGCCGGCTGACCTCCGGCTCGGTCGCGCAGGCCCGCAGCCCCAGCCCGAGCTTCGTGTAGGTGAACAGGACGAACATCGCGAGGACGACGGCCAGCACGACCCCGGTGCTCTCGAGCGCGTCGAGCGGGACGGCCACCCCCCGGACCGTGACCGTGTGCGGCGGGAACATGTTCGGGAAGAACTTCAGCGTCGTCCCCCAGATCCAGGCCGCCGCGCCGTTGATGGCGATCAGGAGCCCGACCGTGACGACCACGATCGTCAGCTCCGGAGCACGCTCGACCGGGCGGATCACGGTGCGCTCGATCGCGAGCCCTCCGGCGAAGCCGATCGCCAGCGTGGCCGCGAACATCTCCCAGTACGAGAAGCCGTGCTGGAGCAGGCTCGAAGCGATGTACGTCGAGAACATCGCCATCTCGCCCTGGGCGAAGTTGACGACGCCCGTCGCGCGGTAGACGAGCACGAGCGCGAGGGCGAGCGAGGCGTAGATCGCCCCGCTCTCGAGCCCGAGGACGACCTGCTGCCAGAACTGCTGCATCAGTAGCCGAGGTAGACCCGCTGCATGGATTCGTTCGCCCGCAGGGAGTCGGAGTCTCCCTCCATGGCGACCCTGCCCGCCTCCAGGACGTACCCGCGCGCGGCGATCTCGAGCGCCGCCCTGGCGTTCTGCTCGACGAGCAGCACCGAGACGCCTTCCTCCTCGTTGAGCGCAGTGACGATCCGGAAGATCTCGCGGGCCACGATCGGCGCCAGGCCGAGGGAGGGCTCGTCCAGCAGGAGCAGGCGCGGGCGGCTCATCAGCGCGCGTCCGACCGCGAGCATCTGCTGCTCCCCGCCGCTCAGCGTCCCGGCGCGCTGGCGGCCGCGCAGGCCCATCCAGGGGAAGTAGCCGACGACGCGCTCGAGGTCGCGCTTGACGCCGGTCCGGTCCTTTCGGCGGTAGGCGCCCATGCGCAGGTTGTCGCGGACGGAGAGCTGGGTGTAGATGCCTCGACCCTCGGGGACGTGGGCGAC
Source organism: Actinomycetota bacterium (assembly GCA_046726435.1). Taxonomy (GTDB): domain Bacteria; phylum Actinomycetota; class Thermoleophilia; order Gaiellales; family Gaiellaceae; genus AC-32. The sequence continues at coordinate 8,561 of JBKPAM010000163.1, read as the reverse complement.
GCCGAGCCGCGCCACCCGCTCCGGGCCGCTGCGTGCGACCTTCCGTCCCGCGAAGACGATCTTGCCGGAGCGACTGACCGTCCCCGAGACCGCCCGCAGCATCGTCGTCTTCCCGGCGCCGTTCGGGCCGAGGACCGTCACGATCTCCCCTTCCTCCACGGTCAACGAGACGCCGTGCAGCGCCCGGATCGCGCCGTACCCGGCGCCAACCTCGTCGAGCTCAAGGAGCCGCATCGTCCTCCGCGCCGAGGTAGGCCTCGATCACCGCCGGGTCCTGGCGTACTTGCCGAGGCGTGCCGCTGGCGATCAGGCGGCCGAAGTCGAGGACGTGGACGGACTCGGAGACCGCCATGACGAGGTTCATGTGGTGCTCGACGAGCAGGATCGTAAGCTCGAAGTCCCGGCGCAGCCGTTGAATGAACCTGCCGAGCTCGCCGACCTGCTCATGGTGCAGGCCTCCGGCGGGCTCGTCGAGGAGCAGCAGCTTCGGCCGCGAGACGAGCGCGCGCGCGATCTCGACCCGCTTCAGCGTTGCGAACGGAAGCCCCGCCACCGGACGCTCGGCCACCTCGCGGACGCCGACGTACTCCATCACCTCGTCGGCGCCACGGCGCAGCTCGTTCTCGCGCCCGAAGCCGCGCGTATGCGCGCCGACGAGGACGTTCTCCCGCACGGTCATCGTCTTGAACAGCTCGACGTTCTGGAACGTCCGTGCGATCCCGCGCCCTATGACCCGCCACGGCCGGCCGCTGAGGAGGCTCTCGCCCTCGAAGCGGATGTCGCCTCCCTGCGGCCGGTACAACCGCGTGATCAGGTTGAACATCGTCGTCTTGCCGGCGCCGTTGGGGCCGATCAGGCCGACGATCGCGCCTGGGGCGACTCCAAACGAGACGTGGTCGATCGCGACGATGCCGTCGAACGAGCGGCTGACATCGACGACGTCCAGCAGCGCCATTGGCAGCGAAGCTTACGCGGGGGCGCATGGGGGCGACTCCGATCAGCAGCTGAGCGGGAGCGACGGGACTCGAACCCGCGACCTCGGCGTAACAGGACAGATCCACGACCGCTGTCCCGTCGCCGTAGCGCTCGGATTGGTTCAATGCGGGGTTGGATTGACCGGCTTCGCGATTCCCGCCGCGTCTAGCTGGCGCGCGGCCCCGGCTACGAGAAGGGGGAGAGATATGCAAGCGATGCCTACCGCCGTTCGGCGATTGCTCGCCTTGACTACCGCCGTATTCGTCGTTGCAGTCGTCGCGGCCATCGGCGCCGGTGCGACCTCTGCCAATCCCGTCAACGGCTCCGACGCCGACGGCACCTATCTCGCGCTTGGCGATTCCGTTGCGTTCGGCTACGTGCCTCCGGCCGCTGTGCCTGCGCCGAACTACCAAGATGCTCATTCGTTCGTCGGTTACCCCGAGTACCTCGCCCAGCAGCTGAACGAGCGCGTCTCGAACGCGTCGTGTCCGGGGGAGACGACCGCGAGCATGCTCGTCGCCGGCGCACAGAGCAACGGTTGCGAGAACTCGCCTGGGTCGCCGGTCGGCTACGCGACCCTCCATCCGCTGCATGTCCAGTACCAGGGAACGCAGATCGCCTACGCGCTCCACTATCTCGCAGCGCACAAGCACACGCGTCTGATCACGATCGACATCGGCGCCAACGATGTCTTCCTCTGTCAGGAGACCACGCCCGATCACTGCAGCTCGCCGGCCGAGCTCGCTGCGGTGGCGAACGAGATCGCCGTCAATCTCGGGACGATTTTCCATGACCTGCGCGTCGTAGCCGGCTACAGCGGTCCGATCGTCGCGCTGACCTATTACTCCCTGAGCTACAGCGATCCAGCGCGGGTGGCGGGGGCAGAGTTCCTCGACTCGGTGATCGCAGGCGTCACGACGGCGAACGGCGGGATCGTCGCCGACGGGTTCGCCGCGTTCCAGGAGCCGTCGCTCGGATCCGGCGGCGACCCCTGTGCTGCCGGGCTCCTCATCAAGCTGCCCGACGGGACCTGCAACATCCATCCGTCACCGGCCGGCCACCGGCTGCTCGCGGGGGCGATCGCGACGGCGATCGGAGCCTGAGCGAGTCGCAGCTTCACAAGAACACCGCGAGAGAGGCCGCGCAAGCGGCCTCTCTCTTGGGGGTGCCGCGCGCACCTCGAGAGCGGAGGACGCGCTCGGCCTGCATGGCGACGAAGTTCCGCAACCCGAAGGGCCTCAGCCGTCGACCAGGAGCCCGTTGAGCGGGCCGAGTACGCCCTTGGCGCGCTTCGAGACGTGCGGCAGGAGCCGGAGCCTGTGCGTGCCATGCCCGTCTCGCCGCGCTCGCTCGAGCTGCGCCTCGGCGAGCGGGCGCCAGCGCTCGTCCACGACTCGTGCCGGCTCGCCTTCGAGCTCGCGCGCGTCGCACTCGAGGTGCTCCGACCAGAGGCGCAGCCTCACCGCCCGGGCCGTCGCCGCGTCGTGCGAGACCACGTTCAGCTCCGTGTCGTTGAAGAGCGAGTGCTCGTTCAGGTTCGCCGAGCCGAGCGTCAGCCAGCGGTCGTCGACGATCCCGATCTTCGCGTGCACGTAGACGGGCCGTCCCTCGGATCCCTTCTGCCAGAGGGTGCACGGCAGGAAGCGGCCGGCGCCCGCGTCGGCGTCGGCCAGCACGCCGAGCTGGCCGCGCGTGTCCTCCTGGCCGTTCTTGGCTTTCGCCGGAAGCAGGACGAGGAGCCGGAACTCGTCGCTCGGTGGCTCGCGTAGCTTCGCGGCGAGGAGCGAGACCAGCTCGGGCGACCAGAGGAACTGGCTCTCGAGGTAAATCAGCCGCTCGGCCGCGCGGAAGGCCCGAACGTAGCTCTCGAGGATGCGGAACTCGCCGTTCGGCAGGCTCGGGTAGACGCCGTTCGGAACGGTGCGCACGATCTGCAGCTCGTGCTCGCCGCGGCCTTCGGAGATTGCTTCCGCGTCGAGCCGCTCGCCGGTGACGTCTCCCCAGCGCAGCGCGTAGTGGGCCGCGACGTCTGCAACCGCCGGCCCCTCGATGCGCGAGGCCGCATCGTGCCAGCCGAGCTTCCCGCGGGCCGGGTGGGACGGGTGGTCGCGCCGGTCCCCGCCGAGCAGGCTCAGGTCGATCCCGCCGACGAACGCGACCCGGCCGTCGACGATCACGAGCTTCTCGTGGTGACAATGCATCGGGCGCTCGAGCTCGTCGAGCGCGCACGTCACCTTGGTGCCGCGAACGAGCCGCTCGCGGAGCTCCCGGACCTCGCGGCGGTCGGGGTGGAAGAGTGGAAGGGGCGCGCCGGCCCAGAGAAGGACGCGCACTTCCACGCGCTGCGCCGCCTCCGCGAGCAGGTCGCGCAACGACCCTCCACCGGGGAGCTTGAGCTCGGGCGTGAGATGCCAGCCGGCGATCCAGACGTGCGAGCGCGCCGCCTGGATCTCGTGCACGATCGCTGGGAACGCGTCCGAGCCGTCGACGAGGACCTCGAACGCGTTCCCGCCGCGCGGCCGGGGCTCGCCGGCAGCCCATCCGCCCGCCGGGGCGTCGAGCGCGGCGAGCTGGCCGTGGCGGCGCAGCCGGCGCCGGTGATGGGTCACCACGAGGTGGTCGAGCATGGTGCCGACGGCCGCGTCGACCCGCCTTCGGAGAGCGTCCGCGTTCACGACGCGGTGATACCTCGAAGTCGCCGAACTTAGACCCGGGCGATGCGCCCGAGTTGGTGCCGAGCCGGAGCAGGACGCCTTGGCCCTGCGGATAGCCGACGCCCCCGGCAGGGGAGAGAACGTGCCGTTGCCCCGGCTCGGTCGACCTTCGGCAGAGCGCCCACCCCCCTCGCGAGAGCGCAGCGGCCGGAAGCATCGCCCTCGCTCTCATGAGTCTGGCGCGGCCCGCTTGTCGGAGGTTCCGCGACCATGTCAAAGCGCCGAGGACCAGTCAAGTCGGCGGAGCTCAGCGGCTCACTGCACGGTGAGCGTCAGGTCCATGCCGAGCTGCTTGTGGCCCGGAATCGAGCAGTAGACGTCGTATGTGCCGGGCTTGAGGTCGACCTTCAGCGAGCTCACCGTGCCGGGGTCGATCGTCGGCGTTCCCTTGTTCACGCCCCCGCCCTTGACAACCAGGTCGTGCGGGACCTTGCCGTCGTTGTGCACCTGAAAGGTGTACGAGCCGGCGGGAACCGAGGTCTGTGGAAGCTTGATCTTGAACTCGACCTCGCTGGCCTGGACGACCTTGCTCGCCGTGCTGGTCTTGGTGGTCGTCGTGGTCTGACTCGTCGTGCCCGTCGTCGTGGTGGTCTGGCTCGTCGTGCCCGTCGTCGCCGCGGTCTCGGTCGTGCTCGCCTCCGTTTGGGCTTCCGCGGCGCCGGCCTCGGCGGACTCCCTGCCGAGGAACTCGACGGCCGAGATCATCCCGAGGAACATCAGCACGCAGGCGATGAGGAAGACCGTCAGGCCGCGGCCCGGAAACTGCGGCCACCAGCGCGGCACGACCAATGAAGCGATCAGCGCGAAGCCCACGAAGGCCGCTACGGCGAGCCCGAGGCCGACCTTGTGGCTGGTCGAGAGCGCGAGCAGCAGCACGGCGAGAACGTACCGCAGAAACCCCGCCGCATGGGACACGAAGCGCCACTCCTGGCCGTAGGCCGCTTGCCCGGTCCGCCACGATCGAGTAGCGTGCGCACTCGCCCCGGGGGAGGAGCCGAACATGCATGAAGAAACCGAACGCCTCAACGACCGCCCGGCCGTGCAGGAGGGGTCGCACGGCTACGCAGCACTCGGCGACCGCGTCACCGGGATCCTCGAGGCCGCCGAGCAGGCCGCCGGAGCGATCCGCGACGAGGCGCGCAAGCTCGCAGCCGAGATCGAGCGCGAGGCGCGCATCGACGCGGAGCGGCTGAAGCAGGGGCTGACCGCCGAGGCCCAGGGCCTTCGAGACGAGGCCGAGGAGTTCGCGCGCGACCTGAGGCTGGCGGTCGAGGCGTACGCGACCCAGCACCGCCGCCAGGCCGACGAGCAGGCGCGAGCGGTGGTCGCAGAGGCCGAGAAGAAGGCGGCCGAAGTACGTTCGGCCGCCGACGACCGGCTACAGCAGGTCGAAGCGGACGCCCGCCGCCGCGAGGACGAGCTTCGCGGCGAGGTGCGGGTGCTCGAGAACCGCAAGCGCGAAGCCCTCGAGCGGTTGCGCGAGGTCGCCGCCGGGTTGCAGGACGTGCTCCCGCGCGAGGGATCGCTCGAAAAGGAACTGCGCCCGGAGCGCAGCCTCAGCCCCGGCTAGCCGTCAGCAGCGAAGCAGGCTCGCGCGAGCCTCGACGTTCTTCACGTAGCGCAACGTCTCGACGGTCGGCGCCGACCCGGCGCGCTCGACCGCGGTCGGCCCTGCGTTGTAGGCCGCCAGCGCGAGGTCGAGCGACCCGAACCGGTCGAGCATCTGCCGCAGGTAGCGCGCGCCGGCCAGCACGTTCGTGGTCGGGTCATCGCCTGCGAGGCTCAGCTCCCGCGCCGTCGCCGGCATCAGCTGGAGCAAGCCCCTCGCCCCCGCTCCGGACTGGGCGTTCGGCTTCATCCTCGACTCCTCGTACGCGGTCGCAACGAGCAGCGCCGGCCGGACTCCCGTAGCGGTCGCCGCGCGCGCGAAGGCGGCTCGGAACCTCCCGGGCACCGGGCAGGAGGCGTCGAGCACAGGCCGGGCCGCGGCTGCTCTCGCCGGCTGCGTGGCGGCCGAGCGCTCGAGCTTCGCGGACGCCCCCAGGAGGGTCAGCAGCCCGAGAGCGAGCAGGCTCACCCGGACGCACCGCCCGACAACGGGGTGCTGCCTCCGCGGGACCTTCCGGCGAGAGCGCGCCCGCCTGCGCGAGCGCGCAAACCGAAGATCCATCTCGGCCAGGTTGTGCCAGGTCGCCACGTGCCGGAGACCCTACCCACGATCGAGCGGCGAAACGCCACACAGGAACGCTGATCGAGATTCCTGTACCTTCGTCCGGCAGCTTGGCGTCTAGGGAAGGGAGTGCAACGCCGTCTTGGGCGGCGCGAACACAAACGTCGACTGCGACGACCCGTTTCCGAACAACGAGCCGAACATCGTGGTCGACCGGGCCAACCCGCTGCACATGATCGCGAGCTCGAACGACTACGGCTCGTGCTGCGACGAGTACTACACGTCGTTCGACGGCGGCACGAGCTGGTCGACCGGGAACATGTCGATCGAGGACCCGAGACGGACCGGCAGCGACCCGGTCACGGCGATCGACGTGAGGCACGGCGTCGCGCTGCACGCGTCGCTGAACTACAAGTTCAGGCCGGACGGCGAAGCCTGCGACGGCGACGTGGTCGTCTCGCCCTCGCACGACGGCGGCCTGTCGTGGGAGAAGCCCGCCGTGGTCGGCTTCGGAAACGGCTGCGATCTCGACAAGCTCCAGGTCTTCAACGACAAGGAGTGGATCGCCACCGACAACAACCCGAGCTCGCCCTTCTACGGACGCACCTACGTCACGTGGACGGCATTCGTCGCGCACTCTGGCGACTACGCCGAATCGGCGATCTTGGAGACGCACAGCGACGACGGCGGAGAGCACTGGACGGCGCCCAAGGAGATCTCGGGCTCGAACGGCGCCCTCTGCACCTTCCAGACCGAAGGGCCGGCGGGCGAGTGCGACGAGGACCAGTTCTCGGTCATCACGACCAGCCCCGACGGAACGGTCTACGTCGCGTTCATGAACAGCCAGAACCAGGCGACGTGGGAGCCGGGTGAGGTGTTCGAGGACCAGTACCTCGTGGTCAGGTCGACGAACGGCGGCAGCACCTGGTCGCAGCCGAGCTTCGTCGCGGCGATGGAGGACGGCTCGCGCGACTACCCGATCAACGTCGACGGTCGCCAGACACTCACCGGCTACCAGGTGCGTGTCTGGGCCGCGGGCAACATCGTCGCCAGCCCGACCGCCAACGGGCGGCTCTACCTCGTCTTCTCCGACAACCGGAACGGGACGCCCGACGTCGACGATCCGGTCACCAACACGGACGTCTTCATCGTCACCTCGGCGAACGGGGGCAGCACGTGGACCGCACCGTCGCTCGTCGACTCGGGTGCCGGCGACCAATGGTTCCCCTGGGTCGATGTGAACCCGGTGAACGGGAACGTCGGCGTCCTCTACCACGACCGCGGCAGCGCAAACGGGCCGACGTACACCACGGCCCTCGCGGAGGGCCAACCGGGCTCGTTCGTGAAGACGACGCTGAGCACGGCCCCGTCGAACCCGGTGATGTCGGAGTTCTTCCAGGCCGGCGACCCGGCATGCGAGCTGTGCGCCGTCTTCCACGGCGACTACATCGGCCTCGCATACGGCAGCGATGGACACGCCAACGCGACGTGGACCGACATGCGCGAGCCGTCCCCCTTCACGGCAGGGCTGTTCTCGCAGTTCATCTACTACGCGCGCAGGTAAGGGCGCTTCTGGAGTGGGGCCGCAACCCGCGGCCCCCACTCCTACCAAGACTTAACCCAACGCGTGCGAAACCGTTGCCCTGGCTTGGGCCGCGTTTTGACGGTCGCTCCGTAGGTTCGGGTGGAACGGTTTCCACGACCTAGGGAGGTTCGAAATGAAGCGCATCACAACGCTGCTGGCGGCCGCGGCGCTCTTGCTGGCGGTCTCGGTTCCGCAGGTGCTCGCCTCCGGCGACGAGGGCACGAGGATCGTGCTGAAGTCGGCGAAGGCGTTCCCGGCCGCGAGGGGCTCGGCGAAGTTCAAGGCGACCGCGGAGGAGCGTGAGCTCCAGGTCGAGGTCGAGCACATCCGCCGCCTCGCCGGCAAGCGCGTGGTCTTCGTGGTGGGCGGCAAGAAGGTCGCGAGCGCGAAGGTCAACCGCTTCGGCGCCGCGGAGGTCAACCGCAACAGCGAGCGCGGCCAGTTCGTCCCGGCTGTCCGGGCCGGCACCTCGGTGAAGGTGAAGACCGCGGGTGGCGCCCTGATCGTCAGGGGCTCGTTCTAGGAGGTAGCGTCCCGCCGCGATGTCGCTCCACCTCGGCCTGATCCTGCCCAACTACGGAGACGGTCTCGAGGCGGAGCGGCTCGCGGCGGTTGCGGTCGCCGCGGAGGAGGCGGGCTTCGACTCCGGCTGGGCAACCGACCACCTGCTCGTCCCCGAGGAGCATGCGCCGGTCTACGGCTCGATCGCCGAGGCGCTCGTCTCGGTGGGTTTCCTCGCCGGCCGCACGACGCGGCTCGAGCTCGGTGTCTCGGCGCTGATCGTCCCGGCGCGAAACCCGCTCGTGGCGCTGAAGCAGCTGACGAGCCTGGACTTCCTCTCAGGCGGCCGGATCGTGACCGCCGTCGCGGCCGGCTGGATGGAAGGCGAGTTCGAGACGTTGGGCGCGCCGTTCGAGCGGCGCGGGCGCCTGATTGACGAGTGGCTCGAGCTCGCGGCCTCGGTGTTCCGGCAGATGCCCGGGCGCGTGCGCTTCGAGGGCGAGCTGCTCTCGGTCGACGGCTGGCTCGCTCCGGCTCTCGCGCGGCCCGGCGGCCCGGAGCTCTGGGTTGCCGGCGTTTCGCAGGCGACCGTGCGCCGGGCCGCGAAGACCGGGGT
>JBKPAM010000162.1:0-5585 GCA_046726435.1 Actinomycetota bacterium | reverse complement strand
CTCGGCCTCGAGCTTGCCGAGGCGCCACGCGTGGGCGGCGCGTCGGACGCGAACACAACCAGCAGGTACACCGCGACGCTCGACGGCCTCGGCTGCATTGGCAACGGTGCCCATGCGGCCGACGAGCACGTCCTCATCTCGGAGCTCGCGCCGCGAGCGGCGCTGCTCGCGCTACTGCTACTCGAGCCTGCGGGCGGCGGCCTTCAGAGCCGAGGCGCCGACGCCCGCGAGTCGAACGACTGCAGATGAATCCCACCCTCACGGTCGGAAGGCGTACCCGCCATGAGGCCGCCGACGGTTAGCTCACCAGGCCCCGTAGATGCCCCTGTTGGCCTCCTGGAGCGCGCCGACGTAACCCTCTCGCTCGTAAACCGTCTCGTCTACTCCGGACGGCACGGTGAGCATCCCGCGTAGCTCGTCGACCGCTGCGAATCCTTGCGTGCCATCCAGTCCGACAGGCCGTCGAGCAGCAGCGTTGCATGTTGGGGGCGTGTCGTAGCAGCGCCGAGGCGGTCATCACGACATCGGCGCCGGCAAGGAGGTACTCGGCGACGTCGGCTGAGGTCTCTACGCCCGTCGTCGCGGCGAGCGAGGCCCGCACCCGTCCGTACAGGAGCGCGATCCACGTGCGCGGCAGCCGGGCCGGGCTTTCAGCCGCGAGACGCAGGACCAGCTGCCGAGTCTGCGTGACCAGCGGCGGCCGGCCCGGCCGCCGCCCCGGGTAGGTCCAGCGACGGCGAACGAGTTCCCGATGCCAGCGCAGCAGCGTCGCCGGCTGAACAAGAAACGAGCGCCGACGCGGTCGCGGCAGCACCTGGCTGAGCGCCGCCAGCAGCACACGATCGGCCGATCGCAGCCGCGGCCGACTTATTTGGCGCCGCAGCACCTGCAGCTCTTGGCGAAGCATCAAGATCTCAAGCGCCTTCGCCCCTTCGGAACGACCAAAGAGAACAAGAAGCTCGGACAGGCGCCGGACCACCCAGTATGCGAAGAACAGCCCTTAAGCAGCAGACGCCAAGGACGCATCTACCGACCCTACGCGCCTCGAGAGAGACCGACTTGCTCCTCCGTCTCGATCAGCCGGGCACCCCGGTCAGCAGGGCCAGCGCAGCAAAAGCGAGGCGCCAAGTTTTGGACCTACAGGCCCGACGCGCCCCTTACGCGAGCGCCGCGGCGAGCGCGGGCACCGACCCTTCTGCGATCGGATCGACGACCAGAATCGCCTCGTCCGCGCCGGCGGCCGCAAGGCTGCGGAGGTGCGCGGGAAGCGCCTCCGGTTCGACAGGTGGAACGTCGTGCGGGCGCTCCCCGACACCGCCGTCGATGGCCACGAAGACGCAGGCGCTCCGCTCGACCTCGCGCGGGTCGCGGCCGACCCGCTCGCAGACCGCAGTCACCTTCTCGTTCGCCTCGGCAAAGCCGTCGGCCGTGTTCCCGTACGGCGAGTACCACGTGTTCCACGCCTCGACGTGCGGAAGCGCGATCGAGAGGAGCCGCTCCCCATTCCCACCGACCATCAGCGGAACGCGCCGCGTCGGGCGCGGGAGCAGCACGGCGTCCTCGAGCGAGACGAACTCACCCGAGAAGCTAACCCGGTCGCCGGCGAGCAGGCGTCGCACGAGCTCGAACGACTCCGCGAAGCGCGACACCCGACGGTCGAACGGAAACCCGAACGCTTGGAACTCCGTCTCGTTCCAGCCGGCGCCGATGCCGAAGACGAGCCGGCCGCCCGAGACCTCGTCCACGGATGCCGCCGCTCGCGCCAGCATCCCTGGAGCATGGAACGCGGTCGCTGCGACGAGCGGTCCCAGCCGCACCTTCGACGTCACCGCCGCCAGCGCCGCGAGCTGTGTCCACCCGTCCCAGGGCGCCCGCTCCGGCAGGCCGCCGCCTCGGTAGAGGAGATGATCACCGAGCCACACCGAGTCGAAGCCGCACTGTTCGGCGGCCAGCGCGATCGCTCGCACCTCCGGCCAGCGGACGTCGCGCTCGACCTCCGGAAGCTGGATCCCAATCCGAAGTGGCAGCACCGGCATCAAACGGCAGGCTACGCGCGCCGGCGCATCCAGAGCCGGCTTCGAGGTGAAGAGAAGAACGAAAGTCGGCCGAAGAAGATCGCGATGGACACCGGCCTGAACCGGCTTCTAGGGCGCGTCACGCCGCTGCACGAGCTGGACCGCTCCGAGTTGCATCGCCAGCGCGAAATTGTCGGGGACAACCTGGATCGCGCTGATGCGATCAGCTCTATCCGCAGATCCGCGAATGAACGCTGAAAGCCCTGCGCTCCAAACGCTCGACCACCCTCATCTCCTTGGGGATAGATTCGACGAGGCCGGCTCCTCGGGCGCACCGGGATTGCTCCTCCGTGTGGCTTGCCCATTCGATCGTCAGCGGTGTCACCGAGACGACATGGTTTGCGCAACGTTCGGTCTGCCCACTGAACTCGGCAGCCCGCCAACCGCGGGCGTGGCGACGCGGTAAGTCGGGAGGATTTCCGACCTGGCGTTGACGCGGAGCTAGTTGATCGGCAGACGGAGGGGCGCCTCGGCCCGCTGTGGTTCGGCCGCCGCGATTGCCTCATCGAGGTCGTCTGCAAGCGCAGCGAGTTCGGCCGCGGCTGGCGCGGGCCGGCACCGTAGGCCGCGATAGGGCGCGAGCGCCTATTCCTCCTCTGCTCGGCGGACGTGGATCTTGAGTCCACGTTGGGCTCGGTTGGCACCTTGGCATCGGTCATGACCCACTGCCGGCCTTCGAGGGTGATTCCGTCGCCGACCTATAGGACCTCCCCAACGTAGTTCGTCGTCACGTCAGGGCCGTCCTCGAAGCGGACGCGGTAGCCGTAGCTGCTGACCAAAGCCGCACTTCTCCACCCGGGGCGCATCCTCGTCTACGGAAGCGCACGGCCTGAGCGAGGCGTCCAGCAGGGCGGAAGCAGCGGCCGTCCAGTGCTCGCCAGTCTCGCCGGGCCAGATAGAAAGACCGACCCTCTTTGCGCCCCGGGATGAGCGCTGCGCCTCTTCTTGCGCACCGCCGGCGGAACCACAGGCGTGGATCCTTTACATCGCTCTCGGTTGGGGTCTGTTCATCTCGATCAAGGCCCTGCAGGTGTACTTCGATCGGCCGACCAGCGAGGCGGAGATCGACCGGGAGGTCGAGCGGCTGGAAGGACGTCGCTGAGTAGTTGGCGGCGGCGGTTCTCAACGCCGTCCCAAGGCTTCGCATTGCTTTTCGGGGAGACTGCTGACGTGGTTTTGCGGGTTGCGCTTCCCTAGGCTTGTCGGACGGTTTCCTCGTCCTCAGCTCTTACCCGGTCCGGGAGCTCGACGTCCTCAACTCCCTCCCGCTCGAGGATCAATTCGTAGTACTTCGCAGCCCCGAAGGCAGCGAACCCGGGTCTATGCCGCGCCTAAGAAGAGGCGGTCAGATCCAGCGGCGGCGCTTGAAGATGACGTAGAGGCCGCCCGCGACGAGCAGCATCAGCGCTAGCGCGAACGGGTAGCCGAATCTCCAGTCGAGCTCGGGCATGTGTGCGAAGTTCATCCCGTAGTTCGTCCCGATCAGCGTGGGTGCGAAGAGGATCGCCGCCCAGGCCGAGATCCGCTTCACCTGCTCGTTCTGCGCATGCGACGCCTCGCTAAGCGCCTTCGTCTCCAGCGTCAGGTTGACGCTCAGGATGTTCTGGAGGAGGACACGGAAAGCGTGCGCCTGCTCTTCAACGCGAATGGCGTGGTCGTGGACGTCGCGCAGGTAGTGCGCCTCCTCGTCGCCGATCCTGGGCTCCTCCATCAACCGCGCCAGAATCCCGTCGAGCGGACCGGTCGCACGCTGGAACTCGATCACTTCCCGAGTGAGCTCGTAGATGCGACGCGAGACGGTCGGGCTCGCACCGAACACCTCGTCCTCGATCTCGTCGACGTCGTTCTGCAGGCCAGCCACGACCGGCTGGTACCCGTCGACGACGTGGTCGACGATCGCGTACACGATCGCCAGCGTGCCGCGTCGCAGCAGGTCCGGGCGCGCCTCCAGCCGCCGCCGCACCGGCCCCAGCTCGGGTGCCTCGCCATGACGCACCGTGATCACGAACTGCGAGCCGACGAAGATCGCGACCTCGCCGAACAACACCGTCTCCGTCTCGTCCACATACCGCGCCGGTCGCAGCACGAGGAACAGACCGTCGTCGTAGCGCTCCAGCTTCGGTCTTTGATGCGCCTTGACGGCATCCTCAACCGCCAACTCGTGCAGACCGAACTCCTGCGCCACCGCCGTGAACTCGCCCTCACTCGGCTCGTACAGCCCCAGCCACGCGATGGCCCCTTCCGTCTGGCAAGCGGCATGCAGCTCGGCGAAGTCGTCCGGCTCCGCCGTGCGGCGGCCGTCGCGGTAGACGGCCCGGTCGACGATCATGAGAGAAACGCTAACGATCCCAAGGCCCCTCTAGCTGCCAGCAGGAAGCCCGCCGACATCCGTAGTTTTGAGCAGTCCGATCCCGAGAGCGCGCGGATGTCACTGAACGCCGTGGGAGAGACACTCCCCCTGCTGGGGCTCTAAGCGATGCCCCCAAGTAGTGAGGTGACGCATGTTCACCTATGTCGGGCTCTTTAGGGTCGCGCCGATCGCGCGGGAGCACCTCGAGAAGACCCCCGAGTACTTCGACAAGATCTACAAGATCGTCGAGGACGAGGGCGGGACGGTCGAGCGCTTCCTCGCAGTCATGGGCCCGTGGGAGTATCTCGGCATCTTCGAGTATCCCGATCTCGAGACCGCGTTCCGCGTCCTCGGCAAGATCGCGAAGCTCGAGGTGTTCGAGACCGAGACGTTCCCCGCAGAGGAGGTCAAGGTGTTCTGGAAGGCGCTCGTCTAGCGCCGACCTCCTCGAGGGAACGACGGAGGCCGCCTCGTGGCGGCCTCCGTCTGTTTAGCACCCCTAGAGCCCGGTCCGGCGGGCAACGCACCGGCCGACGCGACGGGGAAGGAGATCGGACGCATTAGCCTCACCGATGTCCTCGAGCTGACGATCTTGATCGCGCGCAAAGACCCGCGCCGGCACCCGCGGGTCGCGGCCCGCTGGCTGCTGCACTACCTCGAGGAGCACCCCGAGACGATCGACGAGGCAGCGCTCGCTGCCTCCTGCCTCGCCGCGCTCCGCGGCTACGGCCAGGCGGACGCCGCGCAGGCGCTCCGGGCCATGGCCGAACGAGCCACTAGTCGAGGGCGGACTCGGGACGTCCCCTCAGTCTCGGGCCCGCGCGGCTCACTCGTCAGCCTTATCGGGCACGGACAGAAGCGGGACCTGAGCGTGGAAATGGATGTAGCCGTTCACGCTGCCGAGTAGGCCCTCTTGCGTGCGTCCTCGACCGCGCGTGCCGAGAACGATCAGGTCGTAACCTCCGCGCTTGAGCTCATTCAGGACCTCGGGGCCCGCGTGTCCGCTGCCCTGCACCCTGTCCGCCGTGACATCTGCGGGGACGGTTCGGGCTGCCTCCTCGAGCAGGTTCGTCGCCCACTTGTCGAGCTCGGCGCTCATGGTCTCGACGCTCACTCCGCCTAGCGTCACGTAGGTCGCGACCGGCGGTGCGACCGTCATC
>JBKPAM010000161.1:0-10988 GCA_046726435.1 Actinomycetota bacterium | reverse complement strand
TGGAGGCGGCTTCTGTCTGTTCGGAGCGGTCCGTGGCGAACGGGAACGGGATCCGGTTCATGCCGGTCCCGCACGAGGGGAACCGGACGCAGGCGCCCGAGGAGGCTGAGGCGGTGGCGGCTGAGGTGGCGCGGCTGGTTGGGAGTGAGTACTCGGAGGGGGGCGGTTCGCGCCCGTTGCGGTACGAGGACGTGATCGTGGTCGCGCCGTACAACGCGCACGTCCGCTGCTTGCGGGAGAAGCTGCCTGCGGCGGTCGCCGTAGGGACCGTGGACAAGTTCCAGGGGCAGCAGGCGCCGATCGTGTTCTACGCGATGGGGAGCTCGAGCTCGGAGGACGTGCCGCGCGGGCTCGACTTCCTCTTCTCGCGGAACCGCTTGAACGTCGCCATCTCACGCGCGCAGTGCCTCGCGTACCTGGTGTGCTCGCCGCGGTTGTTGGACGCCAACTGCAAGTCGGTCGAGCAGATGCGGCTCGCGAACGCCCTGTGCCGGCTGGTCGAGGGCGCCGGTCAGTAGGGGAGCTCGGCGAGGTTGTCCGCCGCGTTGAACTTCTTCTCGGCGCGGCCTGCGAGCTTCTCTCCGGCCCGCTCATAGGCCGCAGCCGCGCGGCGGTTTCCGTGCGCAGACGCGCGGTAGGAGAGGAGGAACTTCCGGCTGCTGGCAGCGTCGAGCTGGAAGCCCGCGACCGCATTGAGCCGCAGCCGCTTTCCTCGACGGGTATCCGGGCGAGCGGCCGCGAGTGCTCGGGCTGCTGCGCGATCGTCGGACAGGATCCTGCGCTCGAGACCGACGCTGCTGTAGGGAAGGAAGTCGATCAGCTGCACCTGTGTTCCCCAGTAGAAGTACGTGCTGGCAAGACGGGTGTCACCCGTCGGCTTGGACGGCGCCCCGATCGCTGCCGCCGCCGTGCCACCCGCCGCTCGCGGCTGCCACTCGGGGTAGAGATCGAAGCCATGTCGAGGGGCGGTGACCCGGACGATCGAGCCGCCGAACTGCCCGCGCGCGATGCCGAGCCTGTCTGCGCAGTTCCGCTCGAAGGCGAGGCCGGATCCGTCGGGTGTCCACACCGGATTGGTCTCCTCGCAGAGACCGCGCGTCAGCTGGTGGTTGTCGCTGCCGTCGGCGTTCACGATGAAGATATGCGCGTTGTCGCCCGTGTAGGCGGTAAACGTGACCTGGGTTCCATCGGGTGCCCACGACGGGCCGTAGCCGTCCACGCCGCTCGGCGAGAGGCGCCGTGGCTGCGTGCCATCAGCGTTCATGACGTAGATCGCCGACGTCCCAGCAGACCAGGACCGGTAGCGATCGAACGCGATCTTCCTCCCATCGGGCGACCACGAGGGGTCGTCGTCGTTCGACGTCGTGCCAGCGAGCCTGTGGAGGCCCGTTCCGTCGCCGTTGATCACGTAGACGTGAACCTTGCCTTCGGCATTGCTCGCGAAGGCGATCTTGGTTCCCTCGGGCGACCACGTCGGGTGGTCGACGTACTCCCATTTCTGCGGCCAGCGGCTCGTCGTCAAGCGGCCTTGCCCGCTCCCGTCGGCATTCATCACGCAGAGCTCGAAGTTCCCGCAGACGTAGGCGATCTTGCTGCCGTCCGGGGAGTAGGCGGGTTGGCCTTCGAACGAAGGCTGCGGTGCCGTGAGTTGCCGCTTGCCGCTGCCGTTGGCGTTGATCGTTTCGATCGCCGACATCCCATTCCGGTAGCTCGCGAAAACGAGCCCCGTGGTCGGCGCTTGTGCGTGGACGGCGGGGATGCTGGGCGGGGTCGCGCTTGCCGTCGAACCGAGGGCTAGCGCCCCGGCGACGACCAGCGCTGCAAGCGCCGAGACGAGTGTGCGGACGATCCTGGGACGGTTTGGTTCTTTCGGGGCTTTCCGCATGGCCCCGCAACCGTAGGAATGGGCGCTAACGCATCGCTAATGCGCGAGTCCGGAGCGCCCTGAGTGAAGTAAGGCGGTCAACCGTGGAAGGGTGATGGATCAACCAGCTCTTCTTGCCCGATAGTCAACAGACAACCGAGACGCGCCCGATGCGGCGGGGCGGCTCGGGGCACGGCGGGCCCGATGCGGCGGGGCCCGACGACTTCATACGGCTCTCTCTCACGAGAGGCGCGGAGATGGGCCGGGCGGCGGCCCGCTTCGCGTTGTGGGCGAAAAATCCCCCTCCTGGGGGAGGGCGCGGGCGGCGAATCGAGCCACCATCCGATCAGCGCGACTTGCCCGCCTGGGCCGCAGAGACGGGTAAGGACGCGCAGGTGTGAAGGGCGGCCCCCAGGCCGCCCTTCTTCTTGCCCGTGCTCACCTCGGCCGTGTGGATGAAGCGTCACACACTCGGCACGAAGGCGTTTCACACGCGTTACTCGGTCGCTGGTTCTCTTGTGGCGATGGCCAGCTCGATCTCATCCAAGGATGCCGCTGAGCTCGCGGGGCGGCTCCAGCTCGACCTCGACGACATCGGGATCTGCCACGCCTGCCTCAGCTTCGTCTCGATGCCGCTCGGGTGGGGCGACGAGCGCGAGACTCGGCGGGCGACGTTTGCGATCACGCCGGATCTGTGGAACGAAGGGCTGGCCGAGCCCGCACGGCTGGCGCTCGAGCGAGCCCGGGCCGAGGGGATAGCCGGCGCGGAGGCCGGGCTCGCGGACGTCGATGCACGGGAAGGACGAAGCGTCACGGCGCGCGCCATCGTGCGGCGTCTGGCGGCCGATCTCTCGGCCCGCGCGAAAGGCGACTTGATGCGGATGGGTTTCAAGCCGTGGCCGCCACCGGAGCTACGACCTGAGCGGGGAGGTGGTAGCGAGGGTTCCGCTCGCTCCGACATAGCCTGAATGGCGTTTGTTGGGATGATCATTGCGCTCACGTGAGTTGTGGCATTCGGTCGCCCCGGGAGCACGCGACCCACGTCCGTTCGTTAGCTTCCGCCCTGTGACGCCTGTTGTCGTCATCCTGCTGGTCGTCGTCCTCGTCCTGCTGCTGGCGGGGTCGCTCGTGGGGCTTGCCTTCGAGCTCCTGTGGCTCGCGCTGGCCGGCCTGATCATCGGCGCGCTCGGACGGCTCGTGCTTCCGGGCAGGCAGGAGATCAGCTGGCTCGCGACCGCCCTTGTCGGGATCGGAGCGAGCCTCCTCGGCGGCATCCTCGGCGACCTCTTCGACGTGGGTTGGGTGATCCGCTTTCTCGTGGCCGTCGCGCTCGCCGCCATCGGGATCACGCTCTTCGCGTCCTCCGAGCGCGGCCGCAGTACGGTCTGAGCGGGGCACTCTAGGGAGGTGGTACCGAGGGCTCGTCGGGCTCACCCACTGCCTGGATCACGACGGCGGCCACGACAATGGCACCGCCTACGAGTGTGGTGGCGCTCGGCTGCTCCGAGAGGGCAAGCCAGACCCACAGCGGCCCGAGCACGATCTCCAGGAGCGTGATCAGGGCGACTTCTGCAGCGGGGATGAGCCGTGCGCCGATGGTGAGGAAGATCAGGCCGAGCCCGATCTGACCGACGCCGAGGCCGATCAGCAACGCGAGGTCTGCGGGACCGACCGAGCCTGGGTCGGCGAAGGGAGCGGCGACAACAAAGACGAGCACCTGGGAAAGGCAGGTCGCAGGCGCCATCGAGACCTGGCGTTGGTGTCGGGTGATCACGATCGTGCCGGCGAACGAGGCGGCCATCAGCAACGACAGGGTCACGCCCGTGGCACTGGGGTGGCTCGGCCCGCCGACCATCAGCCCGACCCCGGCGACCGCGACTCCCATCGCGATCCACGTACGGCATGCGACGGGCTCCCCGATGAACGTTCCGAGCACCGCTGCCAGGACCGGCGCCAGCGCCTGCAGGAAGAGCACGTTCGCGACGGACGTGTAGTTGAGGGCTGCGATGAAGGTGCCCGAGGAGACGGCCATCAGCACCGTCACCGCGAGACCGGGTCGTCCGATCGCGCGGAAGGCGTGCACGACCCGGCCGCGCTCCGCGAACGCCACGAAGACGAGGAGTCCGAGCACCGCGAAGAACGCCCGGCCGGCCAGCTGCGTGGCGAGGTCGACGGTCAACTTGCGCTGGAGGAGCCCCGCGGTCGACCACGCGATGGCGGCGAGGGCGACGTAGGTGCGTCCTCTTCTGTGCTGCCGCGAGAGATCGAGAGCCAGCGTCGCGGAGGTCACCGCCGGAGCCTAGTCTGCGGCTCGTGGCGCGCTACGTCGGTCGCGAGAACGTTCGAAAGCGCCTGGAGCCGCTTGCGGGCGAGCCTGGCCGGACGGTCTACGCAGGCGGCGCGTCGCGGATCGAGACTGCGACGGAGACGATCACGGTCCGGCCGCCGTTCGGCCTCGAGCACGAGGCCCGGTACGACCACGTCGAGCTCGGGCCGTTGTTCGAGGCGCTCGCTCAGGACCACCTCGTCGCGGCGGTGCTCGTCCGTCTCGGCGGCTATGCGGTCGGCGTCTTCGACGGCGAGCGGCTCGTGGCGTCCAAGGTCGGCTCGCGGTTCGTCAAGGGTCGCCACAAGAAAGGCGGCTCGTCCTCGAACCGCTTCCGGCGGCGTAGGGAGGAACAGGAGCGCGTGCTGATCGACGCTGCCGCGGAGACCGCCGCGCACGTCTTGGAGCCGCACCGCGACCGGATCGAGCACGTAGCGCTCGGTGGTGACCGGGCCGCCACGAGGCGCGTTGTCGAACGCCTCCCGTGGCTCGCCCCGAAGGTCTTGGCGCGCTTTCTCGCGGTCCCCGATCCGAGAAGGCGCGAGCTCGAGCGGCTCCCTTACGACCTCTACTCGGCGGAGATCGAGGAGGAGTCCGCGACCGCCGAGCCGACCGGGAGCCCGTGACTACACTGCCACCGACCGCTAGGGAGGGAGGAGCAATGGCTGTACAGCCGATCCCGGAGGGCTACCACAGCATCACGCCGTACCTCGCCGTGGACGACGCCGACAGGGCGATCGAGTTCTACAAGGACGCGTTCGGGGCGGAGGAAACGATCCGTATGCCCGGTCCCGATGGGAAGGTGGCGCATGCGGAGCTGCAGATCGGCGACTCGAAGCTGATGCTCTCCGATCCGTTCCCGCAGTCGAACGTCCGGCCGCCGTCCGAGCGCGGCGGGCCGACGGCATCCGTGTTCCTCTACGTGGAGGACGTGGACGCTGCTTTCGAGCAGGCCACCCGCGCCGGAGCAACGGTGACGACGCCGCTCGAGGACATGTTCTGGGGCGACCGTTTTGGGACGTTGACCGATCCGTTCGGACACGTCTGGTCGCTCGCGACGCACAAGGAAGACCTCACGGAAGCGGAGATGGCCGAGCGGAGCAAGGCCGCGATGGCCGAGATGGGCTAGGTCGGTTTTGACCGGGGCGCGGACGTCGTGCGTCCGCGCCCCGGTACGTCGTCGTCTCGCTAGCCGGTCGAGCCGATCGCAGGCTCTCCGAGCGGTGCGGGACGCTCAGAGGAGCGCCACAGCAGGACGCTGACGATCAGCGTCCAGATCGGCGTAGCGAAGATGAACGCCGCCCAGCCGATCGGGCCGATCAGCAGCACGACCCCGATCAGCGCGCTGACCCAGCCCAACCACCTCGGCAGGGCTGCGTATCGCAGCGCGAGGATCGCCGCAGCGAAAAAGAACACAGGCAACGTGTACTCAGCCGCAACGAAGAACGCATCGGAGAAGTGATGCAGGACCGCCGCTCCCGAGGCATCGATGTCGTTTTTGTTCAGGGCGCCGACCTCGTCTGCCGCCGGGATGAGCATGGCGATGACCGACGCGGCGATGCCACCGCCATAGGCCAGTGCTGCCAGGCGGCCTGCGCCCCCCTCGGCTGCCAGGTAATGGCTCCGCAAGCTGCCGAGGAACCAGATGAAGAGGATCACCCCGATCGAGCAGAACAGGCCGGCGAGCAGGATTCCATCGCTGTGCTGGTGATATGAGGCGAGGATCTCGGGGCCCTTGCTGCCCTTTGCCTTCGAGGACACGAGGGCTACGCCGACCACCCAGAACGGCACCGCGAGTGCGTCCGCGAGCGTTGCCCATCGCTCCCACTTCGAAGGCATGCACGTGCTCCTTTCGGTCGTATCGGGACGCGATTGATCATGGCGCTCTGGCAAGCCAAGTCACTAGGCCGAACGGCCCGGTTTCGGCACACAACCGACACACACCCGTCACGATTTCTGTGCTGCCATGGCTGCATGCACAGGGAGAAGGCGACGGTGCGGCAGGTCTACGCGCTCGCAGCCGCGCTCTGCGAGCGGGCCGGCGAGGGGTTCCCGGAGACGCGGGAGGAAGCGAGCGCGTTGATCGAGCGGCTACGGATCGAGAACGGGTACCCGGCTCCCCGCCTCGAGGACCTGCCGTTCCGCCGGCGGCCGCGGCGGCGGCGCGGGCCAGGCGGCGGTACCCACGACGGGAGGGCGAGCGCCGTTGCGGCGGAGCTCGTTCGCGAGATGCGCTAGTCGGCCCCGACAATCGAGAGCGCCGATCGCGGGCCGGGCTCTTGCCGGCTAGACCGGGACGGCGGCTCGCTTGGTGAAGACGTTCTCGAGCGCGGCGTGGAGGCCCACCGCGACCGCGCCGGTGAGGACGGCAGCCTCGCCGAGCGTCGAGACCTCGAGGCGTGGCGGGAACGGCAGCCACTCCGCGAGCAGGCGGGCCACCGGGTCGAGCAGTAGGTCGCCGTTGGCGCCGATTCCGCCGCCGAGCACGACGAGCTCGACGTCGGTCACGGCGGCGATCGGGGCGACGTGGAGCGCGATCCGTCGCGCGACCTCCTCGACGACCTCGCGCGCTTCCTGCTCCCCGTTACGCGCCGCGCCGAAGACGGCTCGTGGGTCGGCGGGAAGCCCGGCTCGCTGCTCGGCGAGCACCGAGACTTCCGGTGCCGAGGGGTCCAGCGTCTCGTCCAGGCCGACAAGGGCGAAGTCGATCTCGCCGGCCGCGCCGTTGCGACCACGGTGGAGCTCACCGTGGAGCACCACCCCTGCGCCCATGCCGGTGCCGACCGAGAGGAAGACGAAGTCCTCCACTCCACGGGCAATCCCCTGCCACTGCTCGCCGAGGGCAGCGAGGTTGATGTCGTTCTCGAGGGTCACCGGAAGCTCGAGCGCAGCCTGCAGCTCGCGCGCAAAGGGGCGTCCCTCGAGACCGGCGACGTTCTCGGCGAGGCTAAGCGTGCCGTCGCCCTCGACGACCCCTGGAACGCCGACCACGACTCCGTCGACGAGCGTCGGGTCGAGCCCGGACGCCTCCAGCAGCGCGCTTCGCAGCCGAGAGATCGCGTCGATCGCCCCGGCAGCGTCCGCGACCGCGAGCTCGACGTCCTGCCGAGCCCGGATCGTCCCGGCCAGATCGCAGACCGCCCCGCGGACGAAGCGTGCGCCAAGGTCCAGTCCGAGGACGAGGGCCGCCTCCGCGACCGGCTCGAAGTAGACGGCGCCGTAGCCGGGGCCGTCCGGTCCCTGCTCGGCCTCGCGCACGAGCCGGGATTCGAGCAGCGACTGCAGAGCCAACGAGACCGTGGGCTTCGAGATCCCCGCGCGCCGGGAGATCTCCGCGCGCGATATCGGCGCACCGGCGCGAATCGTCTCGAGCACCTCGCGTTCGTTGATGCGCTTCAACAACCCTGGAACAGCTCGCGGCCTCGCCATGGCAACAAACCTAACGAAACAAGCGGAAAATTCCCAGTGACTTGACTTCTCCCAATGCCCTGCGGGAAGATCGCGTTCGGAACCCTTACCAGACTGGAGGCGAGACGATGTCACGGGTGCTGCGGACGCTGGGCCTGCTCCTTGCGCTGACGCTGGCGGTGAGCGCCTGCGGAGGCTCGAAGAAGTCGGCGAACACCTCGACCAGCTCGGAGGCCGGACCGGCGAACATCAGCATCTGGACGCCCTTCGTCGACCCGGAGCTGAAAACGTTCAAGGCCGTGGTTGCCGACTTCGAGAAGGCCCATCCCGGGATCCACGTGAAGGTCGTCGGCGGCACGAACGACGACAAGATCGTCGCGGCGATCCGCGGTGGCAACGCGCCGGACGTCGCGCAGTCGTTCAGCTCCGACAACACGGGCGCGTTCTGTCCGAGCGGCGCGTGGATCGACCTCGGCCCGTACATGAAGAAGGACAACGTCGACGCCTCGATCTTCCCGCAGGCACCGCGCGACTACACCCAGTTCGATGGCAAGCGCTGTGCGCTGCCGATGCTCGCGGACACCTACGGCCTCTACTACAACAAGGCGCTGCTGGCGAAGGCCGGCTACAAGAGCCCGCCCAAGACCATCTCCGAGCTCACCGCGATGGCGAAGAAGCTGACGCAGCGCGACTCCAGCGGCAAGCTGAAGGTCGTGGGCTTCAACCCGTTCCCGAGCTGGTACGAGAACGTCCCCGCGCACTTCGCGCCGAGCTGGGGAGCGGAGTGGATGAACGGCGACAAGTCATCCCTCAACACGCCGCCCTGGCAGGACCTGCTCCGTTGGCAGAAGAGCCTGGTCGACTGGTACGGCTACGACAACCTCGTCCGCTTCAACGCCGGCGCCGGGGACGAGTTCTCCGAGTCGAACGCGTTCGAGACGGGCAAAGTCGCAATGCACATGGACGGCGAGTGGCGGGTGGCGTTCATCAAGCGCGAGGCTCCGAAGCTCAACTACGGCACGGCGCCCTTCCCGGTCGCGGACGACGAGCAGAACCTCCACGGCGCCGGCTACGTGACCGGCAGCATCATCGGCATCCCGAAGACGTCGAAGCACAAGGACCAGGCCTGGCTGCTGGTCAAGTACCTCGGCACGAACGCCGGCGCGCTGGCGAAGCTTTCGAACGGGATCCAGAACGTTCCGACGACGACCGCCTCCCTGAACTCGCCGGCGCTGAAGCCGCTGCCGAACTTCAACACCTTCCTCGACGTGTTCGGCAACGCGAACACCACGACGACCCCGATCACCAGGATCGGCTCGGCGAACCAGGAGACGTTTCAGAGCTTCATCACCAAGTACATGTCGGGGTCGCAGACCGACCTCGAAGGAGGGCTGGCCAACGTCGACAAGCAGATCGACGCGCAGCTGAAGCAGGCCGAGGCAGGCTCGGCACCGTGAGGTGAGCGCGCCAGCCGCGCAGGCCCCGCCCCCGCTGCTGCTCAACCGCACGCGGGCCAAACGTCGTGCGGCCTGGCGTCGCCGCGGGCTCGTGCTCGCCTTCATGAGCCCGTGGATCCTCGGATTCTCGGTCTTCTTCGGCTACCCGCTCGTGATGAGCGCGTACCTGTCGTTCACGCACTACGACCTGCTCTCGTCGCCGAAGTGGATCGGCCTCGCGAACTACCGCTACCTGTTCACGACCGACCAGACCGTCTGGCCGGCGGTGAAGAACACGCTCTGGTTCATCGCGATCGCCATCCCGCTGCAAGTCCTGTTCGCGCTCGGGATCGCGATCATGCTCTCTCGCGCGCGGCGGGGGATCGGCGTCTTCCGGACGGTCTTCTACCTGCCGGCGCTGGCGCCGCCGGTCGCAGCGACCCTCGGGTTCGTCTACCTTCTGAACCCTGCCACCGGCCCGGTGAACACGATCCTCGCCAAGCTCGGGATCCAGGGGCCGCTCTGGTTCGACTCCCCGCACTGGGCCAAGCCGTCGCTGACGCTGCTCGCCCTGTGGGGGATCGGCAACACGATGATCATCTTCCTCGCCGCGGTGCTCGACGTGCCGCGGCACCTGTACGAGTCGGCCGAGCTCGACGGCGCGGGCTTCTGGGCGCGCCTCCGGTACGTGACCCTGCCGACGATCAGCCCGGTGATCCTGTTCGCGGTCGTGATCGGCGTGATCGAGGGCCTCCAGTACTTCACCCAGGCCTACGTCGCCGCGAACGTCGCCGGCGGCTCGGCGTCGTACTCGGCCGAGGCTGCCAACGCGCTCGGCTATCCGGAGGACTCGACGCTCTTCTACCCGGTCCTGCTCTACCAGCAGGGCTTCCGCTACTTCAACATGGGCTACGCCTCGGCGATGGCGATGCTGCTGCTCGTCGTCGCCTTCGCGGTCACGTTCGTGATCGTCCAGAACTCGCGTCGGTTCGTCCACTACCAGGCGCCGGGCCGATGAGCACCGAGGCCGCCCCCGCACCCGCAGCGTTCGTCCGTCGGCGACCGCCCGTCGCGGTCCGCCGCCGCCGGTTCCTCGTCGCGGTCGCCGACCACAGCCTCCTGATCGCCGCGGCGGTGATCTTCCTGCTGCCCTTCGTTTTCATCGTGCTCACCTCGCTGATGACGAGCCACCAGGCGCTCTCACCCAAGCTCTGGCCCGAGCCGTTCGCCTGGCACAACTACATCGACGTCTTCTCGAAGGCTCCGCTGTGGCGCTACGCGCTCAACACGCTCCTCTACGGCGGGCTCGCGACGCTGGGCCTGCTTGTCTCGAGCATCCCGGTCGCCTACGCGCTCGCACGCATGCGCTGGCGCGGGGCCAACCTCGCGTTCCTGATCACGCTCGTGGCGATGATGCTGCCGCCGCAGGTGACGATCGTCCCGGTCTACGTGCTGTGGGCGAAGCTGCACCTCGTCGGCACGCTCTGGCCGCTGATCCTGCCGAACTGCCTGGGGGACGCCTTCTCGATCTTCCTCCTGCGGCAGTTCTTCCTGACCATCCCCGAGGAGTACCTCGACGCCGCCCGCGTGGACGGCTGCGGCGAGTTCCGGATCCTGACCACGGTCGTCGTGCGGATGGCCAAGCCGGCGATCGCCGCCGTGGCGCTTTTCTCGTTTCTGTTCTGCTTCAACGACTTCTTCGGGCCGCTCCTCTACACGGGCGAGAACGCGCACAACTGGACGCTCTCGCTCGGGCTTTCGCAGTTCCGCTCGCTCTACCAGGTGCAGTGGAACCTCGTGATGGCGGCGACCCTGATCGTGATGGCGCCCGTGATCCTGCTGTTCTTCCTCGCCCAGCGCGCGTTCGTCGAGGGCGTGACCCTGACTGGGGTGAAGGGATGAAGATCGCCGTCATCGGCGCCGGCTCCACGTACACGCCCGAGCTCGTCTCGGG
>JBKPAM010000160.1:0-17650 GCA_046726435.1 Actinomycetota bacterium | reverse complement strand
CGTGGCGGCCGTGCTCATGGGGATTGCCGTGGGCAATCAGCGGGGCATCGACATCAGCCTCTCGCTCTTCGAGTTCGAGGAGACGCTCGTCCAGCTGCTGATCGGGGTGCTGTTCGTCCTCGTGGCGGCATCCGTCTCCCCTCACGAGGTGAGATCGGTGATGCCGCAGGCGCTGGTGCTCCTCGCCGTCATGATCGTGATCGTTCGGCCCGTCGCCGTCGCGCTGGCGACATTGCGCTCGTCTTTTACGCGGCATGAGCGGGCGTTCGTCGCGTGGATGGCGCCGCGCGGCATCGTCGCCGGAGCGACGGCGGCGGCGTTTGGCCCGGAGCTGGCGCAGAAAGGAATCGTGGGAGCGGGCAAAGTCCTCCCGATCGTGTTCGTCGCGATTTTCGGAACGGTCGTGGTCTATGGGCTCACGGCCGCCCCTGTCGCTCGGCTGCTCGGGGTAGCCAGAGCTGGCCGCACGCTGGTGCTCGTCGTCGGCGGCCATCCCTGGGCGCGCGAGATCGCGGCAGCCCTCAAGCGGTCCGGCGTCGCGGTGCGCATGTGGGTCGGGCCGTCCGATCACCAGACGGCGGCCCGCGGCGCGGGCCTCGACGCCGACCGTGGCCGGATAATGGTCGACGCGGTCAGTCGCGAGGCGGAGCTCGAGGAGATCACCGATGCCTTGTTGCTGACGCGCAGCGACGACTTCAACACCCTCGGCGCCGCCGAGCTGCGTGGCGAGCTCGGCTACCAGCACGTCTACCGAGTCGCTCCACACCCCGACGAGCCGGACCTGCTGCCACCCTCGAGAGAGGCCGGCATCTTCGGCGACCGCTCGCTCACGTTCGCCGAGCTCGACCGGCAGTTCGCCGCCGGGGCGCGGATCGTGAGCAGGAGCGTAGACCAAGCTCTTCGCCCGGAAGAGACGCGGACCGAGGTGCCGCTCTTCGCGGTCGCCCGCGATGGACGACTGAGCATCGCGTCGGATGGCCGCCCTCTCGACGTGCGGTCGGGCGACACCGTGATCGTCCTCGCCGTCGTCGAATCACCAGGAGCCGCAGCGGGGAGAGGGCGTGCGACCTACTCGAGAGGACGCTCGTAGCTGACGCGACGGCGCAGGTTGCCTTCGTCGGCGGGGTCGAACCAGATCGAGATCAGCACCGCCCCGCGCGTCTCCGGCGACTCCACCAGCTCCGCGTATTCGAGCGCGGCAGCGATGCCCCGGTCCGCGATCGCCGCGAGAGCCTCGGCGTTTGCGGCCCGCTTTGCAGCCGCCTGCGCCCTGTCCCAGCAGCGAACCTCGGCGTGAAGCTCCTCGCCGTCTTCCCGTCGGATCCTGTAGTCCAGCGCCCAGCCGTGCTGTGAAGGCTCGGTGAGGTCGTGTGTCTCGACCACTTCGGCCACGACGCGCCACGGTAGCTAAACCGGGCCCGAGGCGTCATCGGGCGACGGCGAGTAAACACGTTCACGGCCCGTGCGATCACGAGCCCGAGGATGCCGATCGAGACGAGCGACTGCACCGCCATCGCGATCTTGGCCCAGGGCACAAGCGGCATTACGTCAGTCGGGCTGAAGGCGGTCGCGTTGGTAAAGCCCTGGTAGAGGTAGTCGATAAACCTGGGTCGCCAGTCGGGAGGCGCGATCCGCGGGATCAGCTGTTTGGGGGAACGCGAGGTCGGCGTGGGTCGGAAGGTGGTGACGCGCGCGGCAGCGCCGCTGCCGTCGAGTTCCCAGTAGAGAAGAGCGAACGCGATGTTGTTCGACACCCAGACGATCGTCCCGGCCTCGAGCAGGTCGCTGCCGAGTTCGTCTCCGGGCCGCCGTGGATGAGGTCGCCGATCAGAGCAAGAGCAGCAGCCCGACCCGAGCAGGATCCATGGCCAGGGCTCTTAGTTGCCGCGAACAGGACGAGCCCAATGCCATTCGGCGTGCGCAGGTCATCGGCTCGACGACAACGCTCCGCCGCTCGACGTCCGGCAGCCGGTGCCGGTGAAGACCATCAGGAAGGGATCTCAGACCGTTAGTTGGACCGGAAACGTTGAGATCCAGATCAGGGTTCCGAGGAAGAGGACGCTACCGAGGCCGAGGATTGCGGTCCGGGCTCTAAGAGTTCCGAGCTTCGTGCTGATTCCGGCGAAGAAGAGCGACGAGGCGAACAGAACGACGGCGAGCATGTAGTTGTCGGCGCGCTGGTTCGCCTCCTTCGCCCGCTCGGAGGCCGCCGCCGCCGTTGCCTCCAGGCGGTCGGCCTTGACCGACGCCTTCAGCCGGTACTGCGGCATCGCGAACGGCGTCCGAGGCGCATCCGCGTCCTCGAACGGCTTCGCGGCGAGCCAGGCGGTAAACGCCGGCTTGAACTCGTCTCGAAAACGGGCGCGATAGAAACGCGCCAGTTGGCTGCGGTGCTCCTCGTGCGCATTGGCCCACTGGATGAACGTGGCCACGTCGATCTGCACCTGGCGGTTCGCGAGCGCCGCGGAGCGGTTTACCGCGATGCGCGTCGCCGTTGCGTGGCTGTACCCCTGGGACTGCTCGCCGGTCCACTCGCGCGACTGGTAAGCGGCCCAGGCCGTCGCGACCGTCGCGAGGGCGAGGAGCACCGTCGAGACGAGCTCCAGACGCCGCTCGGCGGCGGTCGAGTCGCTCACGGTGGAAGGATGAGGCTCACGAAGGACGTTGCCGGTGTCGCCGCAAGAGACCGGCACGCTTGCCTGTGCGACGATGCGGTCGTGAGCTCCCGCAGTGAAGCTGCCGCGGCTTCCTCCCCGGGCGAAGCGACGGAGGCGCGTCTCGGAGAGTCACGCTGGCCGCCCGCCCTCGCCCTGGTCGCGTTCATCGGGCTCAACATCGGCCTACGGATCTGGCTGCCGAACGAGGGTGCGATCCGGATGCCGTGGCTGCTGCCGGCAATCGAAGCCGTTCTGCTCTTCGTGCTGGTCGCGGGAGACCCGGCCCGCCTCGCGTTCCGCGCGCGCTGGCTGCGCCCGCTCCTGGTCTTCCTCGTCGGCGCACTCGTGGTGGCCGCGCTCTGGGCGACGGTGGTCCTGATTTACGACCTGATCAACGGGACCGGCGTCAGCAACTCCCCGAGCGAGCTCCTGGCCTCCGGCGGCCTCGTCTGGCTCGGCAACAACCTCTCGTTCGCGCTGCTCTACTGGCTGATCGACAGCGGCGGACCGATCGCGCGCTCGAGGCAAGAGACTCCGATCGACTTCGCGTTCACGCAGCACATGAGCCCGGAGTTGGCGCCGCCCGGCTGGAGGCCGGTGTTCCTGGACTACCTGCACCTCGGTTTCACCAACGCGACCGCGTTCAGCCCGACCGACGTCATGCCGCTCACCCACCGCGCGAAGTACACGATGCTGGTGCAGTCGACCGTCGCGCTCGCGCTGTTCGGCCTGATCGTCGCGCGAGCGGTCAACGCCTTTACCTAGCTAGGCCGAGATCGACGCGGTCTCCGCCCGCGCCCCCATCCGCTCGAGCAGGTGGTCGCCGACCCGGAGCGAGTTGGCCATCGCAGTCAGGGCCGGGTTCACCGCGCTGATGCTCGGGAAGACGCTCGTGTCGACGACGTAGAGGTTGTCGAGCTCGTGCGCGCGACAGTCGGCGTTAAGCACCGACGTCGCGGGGTCGTCGCCCATCCGAGCAGTGCCGGCCTGGTGGGCGCAGCCTGCGACCGGGATGTCGTTCTTCATGTACGCGAAGCGGTGGAAGAGATGGCCGGGGTTCAGGTCGAGCCCGCCGAGGAGGGAGCGGAGCTTGTCGTAGAGCTGCTTCTTCGCCTCCGCGTTCGTCTCCGCGTAGCTGATCCTTAGGTTGCCGTCCCCGTCGACGCTGACCCGGTTCTCCGGTCGAGGCAGATCCTCGGTCGAGAGCCAGAAGTCGATCGCGTGACGGGCGACCCGCTCGAGCGTCCACTCGGGCGCGAGCTTGGTCTCGCCCGGCTTTTCGCCGCGGAACATCGGTGACTGCGACTTGCCGACCATCTGGATGTTCCCGAGCGGGTAGTCGAAGTCGTCGCTCCCGAAGTAGAAGTCGTTGAGCCCGAGCGTCTTCTGGTACACGGTCGGGTTCTCCTCGCGCGAGAGGGCCAGCACGGCGACGCTGTCGTGGAACATGAAGTTGCGCCCGACCTGGTCGGAGCCGTTGGCGAGCCCGTTCGGGTGCTTGTCGCTCGCCGACCGCAGCAGGAGGGCCGCGGTGTTCGCGGCGCCGCAGGCGACGACGACGAGGTCTGCCGCGAACGTCTCCGTCGTGCCGTCCCGCTCGACGACCACGCCCGTGACCGCGGTGCCGTCCGCGTTCGTCTCGAGCTTGGCCGCCTTCGAATTCCTCAGCAGCGTCACATTCTCGTGCTCGAGCGCCGGCCGTACACCCAGCACCTCGGCGTCTGCCTTGGCATGCAGCGGACAGGGAAAGCCGTCGCAGTTGGCGCAGCGGACGCAGGTGCTGTAGGGCGGGTTCTGCTCGTCGAGCAGGATCCCGCACGGCGCATGGAACGGGTGGTAGCCGGCGGCGGCCAGCTGGTCGGAGAGCTGCTGGATCCGCGGCTCGTGTGACACGGCGGGGTAGGGGTAGGGTGCGCTGGCGTGAGGCTCGGTCGGGTCCTCTCCGCGCGCGCCGTGCACCTGGTACAGCTGCTCGGCCTGGGTGTAGTAGGGCTCGAGCTCGTCGTACGAGATCGGCCAGGCCGGCGAGATCCCGTCGTGGTGGCGGAGCTCCCCGAAGTCCTCCACGCGCAGGCGGTAGAGAGCGGCGCCGTAGAGCTTCGTCGCCCCGCCGACGAAGTAGTGGATCTGCGGCTGGAAGGGCTTCCCCTCGGCGTCGTACCAGGTGTCCTCCGAGACGTAACGGTTGTCGACGAACACGTCCTGCGCGAGCCAGTTCTGGGGCTCGCGCGGCAGCCAGTCGCCGCGCTCGAGCAGGAGGATCTTCTTGCCCGAGGGAGCCAGATGGCGCGCCATGGTGCCGCCGCCCGCGCCGGTCCCGATGATGATCACGTCGTATGCGTCCACTGCGAAGCCTCCCGGTCGTGGCTCGACTCCTCGACGTTCGCAGCGGGCGTTCGGCGAGACATCGTCCCGACGGGATGAAGCCTGCGCGAGCGCAGGGTAGGCTCACGCGGTGCAGGTGACGGCCGGCGAGTTCCAGGAGCTCTTCGAGACGGTGAGCACGTGGGGCCGGTGGGGCGAGGACGACGAGCGCGGTGCGCTGAACCTGCTCGGCTCCGAGCAACTCGTGGCCGCGGTGCAACTCGTTCGCGAGGGCACGTGCGTGACCATGAGCCTGCCGATGAACAGGCGTGCCGGGCCGGACAACCCCGAGCCTGCCGACTACTACATGACCAGCGGTGCGGATCCCGCCCCCGAGGCGGACGAGCTCAGCTTCGCGAAGGACTACGTCGGCGCCGACTACCACCACGACGGGCACACGCACATCGACGCGCTCTGCCACGTCGAGTACGGCGGATCGCTCTACAACGGCGTGCCGGCTCAGTCCGTGACCGCCGAGGGCGCCCGGGCCGACGCGATCGACGTGCTCGAGACCGGCCTGGTGGGGAGGGGCGTCCTGCTCGACATCCCCCGCCTTCGCGGCGCGCCGTGGCTCGAGCCGGGCGACCACGTTTTCCGGGACGATCTCGAGGGCGCCGAGCGGGAGCATGGCGTGACCGTCCGGAGCGGCGACATCCTGCTCGTGCGAACCGGCCTCGTCGGGCGTCTGCGCGAGGCCGGCCCGTGGCCTACTGCCGAGCTGAAGGCGGGGCTCCACCCGACCGCGATGACATTCGTCGCGGAGCGCGGGGTCTCCGTCCTGGGCAGCGACGGAAACAGCGACACAGCCCCGAGCAGCACGGAAGGCGTCGACTTCCCGATCCATGTCCTGGCTCTCAACGCCATGGGCGTGCACCTGCTCGACTACCTCCAGCTCGAGGACCTGAGCGCGGCGTGCGAGCGCATCGGGCGGTGGGAGTTCCTCTTCGTCGCGTCGCCGCTCCGCATCACGGGCGGCACCGGGTCGCCGATCAACCCGCTCGCGATCCTCTAGTGCCGGCCGCCTCCGAACCGTGGGGCTGGCCGGCTGAGCTCGACGCGCTCGTCGCGGCGCCTGACCACCACGAGCTCCTCCTCGAGAACGAACGCGTAAGGGTCCTGCGCACCCTCATCCCGGCGGGAGAGTCGACCGCGATTCACACGCATTGCTGGCCGAACGTGCAGTACGTAGTGAGCACGTCGGACTTCATCCGCCGCGACGGCGACGGGGAGGTGGCGCTCGACACCCGGGAATCGGGCGGCCCGCCCGAGCCCACGGCCACGATCTGGTCTGACCCGATCCCACCGCACTCGCTCGAGAACGTCGGCGGGGCCGAGCTGTGCGTGATCATGGTCGAGCTGAAGGCCGGCTAGTACTCCTCCAGCATCTCGGGGACGATGAGCCGGGCTGCCGCCTCGATCAGCGCCAGGTGCGAGAACGCCTGCGGGAAGTTCCCGAGGTGCCGCCCGGTCGGCGCGTCGAACTCCTCCGCGTAGAGGCCGAGCTGCGAGGAGATCCGCAGCAGCCGTTCCATCAGGTCTCGGGCCCGCTGGAGCTCGCCGATCGCTCCGAGGGCGGACACGAGCCAGAAGGAGCAGATCAGGAACGTGCCCTCCTTGCCCGAGAGGCCGTCGTCCGTCTCGCCGGTGCGGTAGCGCAGGACGAAGCCGTCCTCGGTCAGGTCGCTCGCGATCGCCTCGACCGACTTGTGCAGGACCTCGTCGTTACCCGGCAGGAAGCCGAAGATCGCGGCGAGCAGTGTGGAGGCGTCGAGCGCGTCCGTCTCGTAGTGCTGGCGCAAGACGCCCTCGCGGACGCCGTGCTCCAGGATGTCCGCGCGGATCTCGTCCGCCGTCGCCCGCCAGCCCGCCTGCAGGTCCGGGTCGCCGCGGATCTCCGCGAGCTTGGCCGCCCGGTCGAGCGCGACCCAGCACATCAGCTTCGACGAGACGTAGTGCTGCGGCTTCCCGCGCGCCTCCCAGATGCCCTGGTCCGGCTGGCGCCAGATGTCGGTGGCGCAGTCGGCCTGCGACTGGACGATCGGCCACAGCCGCCGCGGTAGGCGCTTGCTGTGCACGGTGTGCAGGAAGATCGAGTCGAGTACCGCGCCGAAGACGTCGTTCTGGCGCTGGTTCCAGGCGCCGTTGCCGATCCGCACAGGCTTTGCCCCCGCGTAGCCCGTCAGGTTGTCGCGCGTCGTCTCGGTCAGGTCCCGGTGTCCGTCGATCGCGTACATGATCTGGAGCGACCCGTCCTCGGTCGGCTCGAGGTCGGCGACGAACTGAATGAACTCGTCGGCCTCCCAGTTCAGGTTGAGGAAGTGCAGCGCCTGCAGGGTGAACGTCGTGTCGCGGATCCACGTGTAGCGGTAGTCCCAGTTGCGCTCGCCGCCGGGGGTCTCCGGCAGGGAGGTCGTGAGCGCCGCCACCGTTGCCCCGGTCGGCATGTACGTCAAGCCCTTGATCGTGAGCGCCGAGCGCTGGATCGGGTCGCGCAGCGCGTGATCGGGGATCCGCGCGCCGTCGAGCCAGTCGCGCCAGAAGCGCGTGGTGGCCTTGATCCTCGAGCGCGCCTCGTCCACGTTCTGCGGCGTCGCGAGCCCCTCGGACCACGAGAGGGCGCAGAAGGCCCGCTCGCCCTGTTTGAGCATGTGCCGGGCGCGGACGCGGTCTCCCTCGATCCCCAGCGCGAGGTCCGTCTGCAGGCGGAACCGTTGCCCCGCGCCGCCGGCGTCCGCGACGTTTCGCCCGCCGTCCACCGCCGTCCACTCCGCCGGGGTGCTGCCGTAGTCGAACGCCGGCTCGCAGATCAGCTCCAGCTCGACGTTGCCGTCCAGGCACTCCACCATCCGGACGAGCATGTGGTCGGCGTCGTCATCCGCCGGCGGTCGGGTATGTGGCGTGATCGTGTCCTCGTGGTCCCAGGGCCCCATCGTCAGCGCGTCGCGGACCAGCAGCCAGCCCGAGGGCGTCTTCCACGTCGTCACCAGCACGTTCGTCCCCGGCACGTAGGCTCGAGCTGTCGGGTGGGAGATCCCGAACGGGCCGAGGCGGAAGAAGCCGGCTTCACGGTCGAGCA
This sequence comes from Actinomycetota bacterium, assembly GCA_046726435.1. Taxonomy (GTDB): domain Bacteria; phylum Actinomycetota; class Thermoleophilia; order Gaiellales; family Gaiellaceae; genus AC-32. The sequence continues at coordinate 9,553 of JBKPAM010000160.1, read as the reverse complement.
GGCTGCCGAAGACGCTCGGCGAGTCGAAGCTCGGGATGCACAGCCAGTCGATCGCTCCGTCGGGCGCGACGAGCGCGCCTGTGTGGCAGTTGGAAAGGAACGCGTAATCGGCGATCGGCGGGAACGGCGACGGCGCCGCCGCGCTCTGCGGCTGGGTCTTGGCCTCGTCCTTGGCGACCGTGGTCATCGGGCTCCTCCCTTACGTGGAGATCCAGGGCTCGTGCCAGCGGCCGTGGCCGGCGACCAGCTCGTCGGCTGCCTCCGGGCCCCATGACCCGGGGGCATATGTGTGTACCGGAGGCGGATTGTCCAGCAAGGGCTGCATGATCCGCCACTGCTCCTCGACGCCGTCCTGGCGGGTGAAGCGTGTGCTGTCCCCGACCATCGCCGCGTGGAGAAGCACCTCGTAGGGCGTGGGCCCTTCGCCGCCTTCCTCGGCGAACTCCATGTCGAGGGAGATCGCGGAGGCCCCGGCGACGTCGCCTCGATGGGCGTCGACCACGAGCCTGATCCCGGTCGAGGGATCGAGTCTGACCACGAGCTGGTTCGGCTCGGGATGACGTGCTCGCAGGTGGAAGCCGAGCTTGGGCGGGTGCTTGAAGACGAGTCGGAGCTCCGTCTCCGTCGCGGAGAGGCGCTTGCCCGTCCGGATGAAGAAGGGGACCCCGGCCCAGCGCCAGTTCTCGATCTCCAGGCGGAGCGCCGCATACGTCTCGGTCGTCGAGTCCGCGGCAACGCCGTCGATGTCGAGGTACCCGTCGTACTGGCCGCGCACGTAGTGGGCCGGGTCGGCCGTTTGGACGGCACGGAAGAGCGCGACCTCCGCGTCCTTGATCGCGTCGGGCTCTCGCCGGGAAGGGATTTCCATGGCGGCCGCCGCCACGACTTGCATGAGGTGATTGACCACCACGTCACGCAGCGCGCCGACGGGGTCGTAGAAGTGGCCGCGGTCCTCGACCCCGAAGTCCTCCGCCATCGTGATCTGGACGGACTCGAGGTGGTTGCGAGTCCAGATGGGCTCGAGCATCGAGTTCGCGAAGCGGAGGTAGAGGATCTCCTCGAGCCCCATCTTTCCGAGGTAGTGGTCGATGCGGAAAAGCTGCGACTCGTCGATGTACTGGTGCAGCTCGTCGGCCAGCTCGGTCGCGGAGGCGCGGTCGTGGCCGAAGGGCTTCTCGACGACGACGCGGGCGTTCGCCGTCAGGCCCGCGTCGTGTAGGCCCTTGACGACACGCCCGAAGAGGAACGGCGGGATCTCGAGGTAGAAGACCGGCTGCTGTGAGCCGTCGATGGCCTTCGCGACCCGCTCGTACGTCGCGGCGTCGCCGAAGTCGCCCTCGACGTAGGAGAGCCGGTTCGCGAAGCGGTCGAACAGCGCCGGGTCGAGCTGCTCGCCGGTCTCCTCGATCGAGGTGCGGGCGCGCTCCTTCAGCTGGTCGACGGTCCAGTCGTCCACCGCCACGCCGACAATCGGGCAGTCGAGCAGCCCGCGCCGCTCGAGCCGGTAGAGGGAGCGGAAGGTCATCACCTTCGCGAGATCCCCGGTGATGCCGAACACGACGAGGACGTCCGTCGGCCGGCTCTCGGCTACCGTCGCGCCGCGCTCGATCTCGGGTGCTGCAGTCGCCATCCCTGCTCCTTCCTCGCCCTATGTCTCGACCCGGATTCGGCCCGAGCGTTGATGCGTGAGCCCGGCGCCTGCCCAGTCGACGACCGCCTTGGCGCGGTCCTCGTTTGTCGGCAGTAACGCCAGGTGCACGGTTCCCCAGGCCGCCTGGGCGGCCTTTCCCTTCATCGTCCGGCCGCCGAGCATCTGCACCACGGCGGCGCCGCGCCCGATCGTCGCCATCGTGCCCTTGTCGCGGTACTTGAAAGGCTTCGTCTCCTTGCTCGCGACCCGCCGCGCGATCGTCTCGCCGGCGTGCTCGCCCGACTGCAGCGCGACGGAGCCGAGCTGGGGGAGGACCTGCTCCGTCTTCGCGTCGGTGATCGCCGCGATGTCGCCGACCGCGTACACCTCGGGGTGCGACGCGATCCGCAGCTCTTCGTCCACGGCGATCCGATTGCCGCGCTCGAGCTCGAAGCCGAGCGAGCGGACGAGCTCGTTTCCCTGCAGACCCGCCCCCCAGACGAGCGTGTGGGCGGGGAGGACGGTTCCCGACTTCAGCGTGACCCGTGTCGGGGAGACGGACGCGACCACCTCGCCCGTCTGCACGTCGACGCCGCGCTCGGCGAGGGCCTTCCCGGTGTAGGCCCGGATGTCCGGCTTGAACATGGCGAAGATCTCCGGTGAGGCCTCGACGAGCAGGATCCGCGCCTGCTCCGGGGACACGTCGGGGTAGTCCTTGCGGAAGACGCCGTTGTAGAGCTCGGCCATTGCGCCCGCGGTCTCGACGCCGGTGGGCCCGCCGCCGACCACGACCATGTTCAGGGCGCCGTCCTCCGCGAGCTTCGGGTTGCGGTCGGCCGCCTCCCAGGTCTTGAGAACGTGGTCTTTGAGGCGTACTGCGTCGGCAAGGGTGTAGAGCGGGAACGCGTGCTCGGCCGCCCCCTCGACGCCGAAGAAGTTGACCTCCGCGCCGAGAGCGAGCACGAGGTAGTCGTAGCTCAGCGGCTCCAGCTCCGCGAAGCGCACCTCTTTCTTCTCCAGGTCGATCCCCGCCACGCGGTCCTGGCGGATCCGGATGTTGTCCTGCTTGTGGAAGAGATCGCGAATCGGGTGGCCGACCGCGGGCTGCTCCAACAGCCCCGTCGCAACCTGGTAGAGCAGCGGCTGGAAGGTGTGGTAGTCGTGCCCGTCGACTAGCACGACGTCGACGTCGCTCTTCTTCAGCTTCTGCGCGGCGCCGATCCCAGCGAACCCACCTCCGAGGACGAGGACGCGCGGACGGCCGTTCGTGTCGCTTAGAGCGCTCACGGCGAAGCGACCTTACGGCGGCGCGGCCTCTTGGCGGTCACCCCAAGGGGATGAAAGGGGGCGATCAGGCGCGCGCGTACGTCCCGATGAACGAGAGGGCGACCACGAGGAGAACGCCGGAGACCACCAGGAGGCCGACCCGGACCTTCCGGAGCCTGAACTTCTGGGCGATGGCGGTCAGGAAGAGCACGGTGGCGAGGAGCACGGTCATGCGGAGGTACCTGTCGCCCGTCTCCCGAGCCCGCGTGCCCGCGTCGAAGGCCGCGGATGCTCGGCGTCCGGCCGCCGCCGCCCGGTCTGCCGCGGCGTTGTGGTATTGGGGTATGAGGAGCGGGCCAGGAGGAGCCTTCGGATTGTGCAGCGGGTCGGTCCGGAGCCAGGCGGCGAAGGCGACGCGGTACTCCGGCCGAAAGCGGCGCTCGAACAGCTTCGCGGCCGCCTCGTCTCCCTGAACTTTCTCCTGGAACCAGAAGCCGAAGGTGCTCGTGTCGTAGAGGCGCTGCTGACCGCTGAGGGTCGCAGCACGGTTCTCCTGGGCGCGGTACTTGGTCGAGAGGCCGTAGAGGTGAGCCTGCCGCCCGTCCCAGCGTCCGGTCTGGTAGCCGGCCCAGGCCGTCGAGATCGCTACGAAGGCGAGCACCACCGCCTCCGCGATCTCGATGATCGTCTCGCGCCAAAACGTCTCGCGCTGCCCGTGCTCACGGAGTTGGTGGTGCGCCAGCTCGACGTTGGACGAGCCCTCGGCCATTACGAGACGGGCTCGGGCGCCGCGGCCGGTGGTGCCTGGGCCGCGCTGTCCGTGTCCTCCGTCTCGTAACGGGCGAGCAGCAGCCGCTCCTGCTCCCGCTTCGGGAACTTGAAGAACACGAGCGTCGCGCCGAGCAGCACCGCGACGACTCCGGCCGTGTAGGCCCACTGGTCGCCCTGGAGAAACGACGTCTTTGCCGCGGCGACGATGGTGTCCTGGACCGAGGGCGGGTAGCGCTGTGCGGTGTCCGCGGCGCTCGAGAAGGACTTCGTCAGCTCCGTCTGGACGGTGTTGTTGACGTTCTTGCCGGAGGCAGCGACGGCGGCACCGGCGGCGGCCGCGTAGCCGGCGGTCAGGAGGGCGCCCATGACCGACTGCAGGATCGCGCCGCCCAGGTCGCGCTGCAGGTCGGCGGTGCCGGAGGCCATGCCCACCCGCTTGACCGGGACCGAGCCCGTGAGCGAGTGCGACGCCGGGGTCCCGGCGAGCCCCACGCCGATGCCGACGAATGCGTACCCGAGCCCGACCTTCCAGTAGGCGATGTTCTCCTTCCAGAGCAGAAGCATCGTCAGGAAGCCCAGGAAGACGAACACGTAGCCGAAGAGCAGCGTGAAGCGCGCGCCGCGCGCCTCGACGAGCTTGGCCGAGCGCGGCGCCACGATCACCATGAAGAACACCGCGGGGAGGATCGCGAGCCCGGCGTCGATGGTCGAGTAGCCGAGCACGTTCTGGAGGAACTGCTGGCCGATGAACATCGCGCCCATCAGCGAGCCGAACACGATCAGCCCGGCGCACGCCGCCACCCAGAAGGTCGGGCGGGCGGCCACCCGCAGGTCGTAGAGCGGGTTCTCCGCCCGGCGCTGCCTGAGGAAGAAGGCGACCAGCCCTGCGGCGGCAATCGCGAAGAGGCCGACGACGAGCGCCGTCTCGTTCGGCACCGCCGCGAAGTTGATTGCCAAGATCAGCGCGCCGACGAGCGCGATCGACAGGACTCCGCCGAGGTGGTCGACAGGCTCGGTCGACTCGTTGACATGGCTCGGCACGAGCCTGAGCGCCATCACGAGCGCGATCACCGCGAGAGGCAGCGTGAGCAGGAAGACCGATCCCCACCAGTAGTGGTCGAGCAGGATCCCCGAGCAGAGCGGTCCGAGTGCCGAGATCCCGCCGCCGATCGCCGCCCACAGCGCGATCGACTTCGTGCGCGCCGGGCCCGACCAGAGCGCGGTGATCAGGGCCAGCGTCGTGGGGTACGCCATCCCGGCGGCGAGCCCGCCGATGATCCGCGCAACGACCAGAACGTCGACCGACGGCGCCCAAGCGGCGAGGCAGTCGGCCGGGACCGTGAGGACCATCCCGAGGATCAGCAGAAGCTTGCGTCCGTAGCGGTCCCCGACCGCGCCGAAGTACAGCACGGAGGCGGCCAGGCCGAGCGAATAGCCGACTGCGACGAGGTTGAGCTCCGTCTGCGACGCGTCGAAGTGCTTCCCGATGGAGGGGAGCGCGACGTTCGCGACGGCGAGCCCCAGGTTCGCGACCGCGGCGACCGCAATCAGCGCGGCAAGAACGAGACCGGCCCGCTTCGGGGTGGTCGAGGTGTCCTCCGCCCCGCCGCCTTCGGCAGGACCTCGGCTGTGGACGTGTCCACCCTTGGCGTGCACCGGCCTCCCTCGTCTCGGACTGCGCTGCGAGTCAAGCCTAGGGAAGCGAGGAGGCCATCATCCGATCTGGATGGAATCCCTCGAGAGGGGCCTTGTCACGTCGCGCGCTTCGAGGATTCATCCTCCCCGGGTGAGGCCTCGGCCGGCGGTCGGTGGCTGAATGCACCATTCAACGACGACAGGAGCCCTGCAATGACGCTGACGCACCCCAAAGGCCCGGCGCTCCAGCGGACCGGCGATCTCTCCGTTGACCCGATCTTCACGCTGGAGGGCCGCATTCCGCGGCTCGAGATCCCGGAGGCCGAGATGTCGCCCGACCTTGCGTACCAGGTCATCCACGACGAGCTGATGCTCGATGGGAATGCTCGCATGAACCTGGCGACCTTCGTCACGACCTGGATGGAGCCGCAGGCCCACAAACTCATGGCCGAGTGCTTCGACAAGAACATGATCGACAAGGACGAGTATCCGCAGACCGCCGAGCTCGAGGTGCGGTGCGTGAACATCTTGAGCCGGCTCTGGCACGCGCCCGACGCCGAGCAGGCAACCGGGTGCTCGACGACGGGGTCGAGCGAGGCGGCGATGCTCGGGGGACTCGCTCTCAAGCGGCGCTGGCAGAAGCGGCGCTCAGCAGAAGGCAAGCCCATCGACGAGCCGAACCTGGTCATGGGCATCAATGTCCAGGTCTGCTGGGAGAAGCTCGCCAATTACTGGGACGTCGAGATGCGGCTGGTGCCGATGGAGGGGGATCGGTTCCACCTCTCCGCCGAGGAGGCGGTGAAGCGCTGCGACGAGAACACGATCGGCGTCGTGGCAATCCTCGGCTCGACGTTCGACGGCTCGTACGAACCGGTGCAAGAGATCTGCGCTGCCCTCGACGAGCTCGGACAGCGGACCGGAGTCGACATTCCGGTGCATGTCGACGGCGCCTCGGGCGCTTTCGTCGCGCCGTTCATCGATCCCGAGCTCGAGTGGGATTTCCGCCTCCCTCGCGTGGCGTCGATCAACGCTTCCGGCCACAAGTACGGGCTCGTTTACCCCGGCGTCGGCTGGGTCGTGTGGCGCGACGCCGAGGCCCTGCCGGAGGAGCTCATCTTCTGGGTCAACTACCTCGGCGACAACATGCCCACGTTCGCCCTCAACTTCTCGCGGCCCGGCGCCCAGATCGTCGCCCAGTACTACAACTTCCTCCGCCTCGGATACGAGGGCTTCCGCCGCGTTCAGGGTTACGCGCGAGAGGTGGCGACGGGGTTGTCGGACCAGATCGGGGAGCTCGGGCCCTTCCGCCTCCTCACCAAAGGCGACGAGCTGCCGGTGTTCGCGTTCACGCTGAACGACGACGTCGGCAACTTCACGGTGTTCGACGTGTCGAACGCCCTACGTGAGCGCGGCTGGCTCGTGCCGGCATACACGTTCCCGGAGAAGCGGACCGACCTCGCGGCGCTTCGAGTGGTCGTCAAGCGCGGCTTCGGCCATGACATGGCCGACCTGCTCGTCGCCGACCTCGAACGACAGCTGCCGCGCCTGCAGAAGCAAGCGGCTCCCGTGCACGACAGCACCAGCGCCACCGCCTTCCACCACTAGGCCGCCGCCGCGAGCCGGGTCGTTCATCCACACAGGACGATGGCTCTCCTCGCGCCGCCGGTGAGACTCGCGGTGGAATGTCCTGGAGCACGCGCTTCCGGATCCGCCAGTACGTCAAGAACAGCATCTGGCTGATCCCGTTTGCGGGCGGCGTGCTCGGAGCGGTAACCGGGATCCTCGAGCCGCGCCTCGACCACGCGATCTCCGTGCCCGAGCAATGGCAGTACTCGGCGTCGACGGCGACGACGGTGCTCTCGGCGATCATCGGCGCGATGGCCGCCCTGACCGGGTTCGTAGTCACGGTGGCGGTGCTGGTCGTACAGATGGCGATCGGAACCTTTTCGGCCAGGTACATGCGGCTCTGGTACCGGGACCGGGTTCTGAAGGGCGTCCTCGCGGTGCTCATCGCCACGTTGACGTACTCCTTCGCGTTGCTCCGTGAGATCGAGCCGAACAGCGTCCCCTCGGTCGGCGTGAGCATCGCCGGCCTCTTGGTGCTGACCGGCCTGCTCTTCTTCATGATCTTCCTCGATCGCGCCCTGCACCGGCTTCGCCCGGTTGCCGTGGCCGCGCTGGTCGGACGGGCGGCGAGGAAGGCGTTCGAGGAGGGTGCTCGGCGCGTCGAAGCCTTCAGCGGCGAGGCGCCGTCGCCGGGCGATGCGACGCCGCTGCTCGTACGGACGGCTAGAGCCGGCGCGATCCAGGCCGTCGACGAGCGCGGTCTCGTTCGGTGGGCCCGAGAGCACGACGGAGTGATCTACCTCGAGCACGCGATCGGAGACTTCGTCCCGGTCGGGTCTGCGCTCGTCGAGGTGTGGGGGCCAACCGGCCGCGACGGCGACGAGCGTGCCCTCTGCGGCCTCTTCGCGCTCGGCGACGAGCGGACGATCGAGCAGGATCCCGCGTTCGCGGTCCGGATCATGGTCGACGTCGCGCTCAAGGCGCTCTCGGCCGCGATCAACGACCCGACGACCGCAACCCAGGTGCTGGACCACCTCGAGGAGCTGCTGCGGTTGATCGGCGCGACGCCGCTCGAAGGTCACGTGAAGGTGATACGCGACGAGGACGGTGCGGTCCGGATCGTCGCCGTCGGGCGGCGCTGGGAGGAGTACCTGGAGCTGGCCTGCACCGAGATCAGGGAGTACGGCGCGGGCTCGATCCAGGTGCAACGCCGGCTTCGCGCGATGCTCGAGGTGCTGCGCGACACGGTACGCCCGGAGCACGTAGAGGCCGTCGAGGCGGAGCTCGAGCGGCTGGACGCGACGGTGGCACGAAACTTCGGCGGCTCGGTCGACGGGGACCTTGCCGCGCGGCCGGATGCCCAGGGGATCGGCGGCCCGCCGTCGGCCCTGAGGCTCGACCCGGCACGGCCGCTACGACCCTAGGGCCTGCGCACGGTGGGCCGGTCCCGCCGGCGCGCACCGGCAAGGGAGACGGGCGAGAGTAACCGGCCGAAGACGTCGATGAAGAGCGAGCACGGCCCCGACCGCTCCGGAAGCGTCCCCTCGAGCACGTCGACGCGGTAGGTCAGCTCGTCCCCTGCCAGGCGAGGATCGCGGAGGACGACGACCGCGTCCTCGGGAGCATTCCCTTCCTCGTCGAGGAAGGAGAGCACGGCATCCGGAGGGTCGACGGCAAAGCTGTTGACGCCGGCGTCCCAGAGCTCGACGAAGCGGCGCGTGGGCAGGTGGCCGATCTCGCGACGGGGCCGGTCGGCGAAGTAGACGGTCGAGCCGTTCAGGCCGTGAAGCGTGACGGTTCCGTGCCCGCTCGAGAAGCCCGTCGCGCTCTGGACGAACAGCGCGTCGATCCGCTCAACCTGTCCTTCCGAGCTGCGGGCCACTTTGTCCCCTGAACCCCTCCCTCATGAAGGGCCGTCATGCCGACCGGTGAAAGCATCACGCGTCCCGCGCCGATCCGCATCACCCTGTCCGGGTGATGTCCTAGGCTCGTGGGGCCCGAGAACGACTAGGTATGCGTTCGCTCCGACACCTCCTGAGACTGGACCACGCCACCCCCCGCGCTGCGCACGAGGCGGCCGGGGTCGAGCTCACGCCGATCGAGTCCGGCCAGCTCTCCACAGTTTTCTCGCCGCCGCGTTGGCTGCGGGACCTCGGGCGCTCCGCATGGCTGCTGGTCGGTGTCTTCTTGCTGGCGGCCGGCATCACCTGGTTGCTCGGCGCGACCAACACGATCGTCGGCCCCGTCGTCGCCGCGACGATCGTCGCAACCGTCACAGGCCCGGTCGTGGCCCGGCTCGCGCACCACATGCCGCGCGCGGCAGGTGCTGCGATCGTGCTGCTCGGGATCGTTGCGATCGCCGTGTTCGTGGTCGTGATCGTCATCGGCGGCGTCACGTCCCAGCGCGCCGCGATCTCCGAGCGCGCGTCGGCAGCGGCCGACAAAGTCGAGGGCTGGATGAACGACGTCGGTGTGGACGAGTCCGGCTCGGCGAGCGCGAAGTCGAACGTCAAGCAAGACGTCCCGAAGGCCCTCTCGACCCTCGTCGAGGGAGCGATCAGCGGGATCCGGGGCATCGCCTCGGTCGCCTTCGGGCTGTCGCTGGCCCTGCTCAGCGTCTTCTTCCTGCTCAAGGACGGCCCCTCGATTCGCAGGTGGGTCGACGGCCATCTCGGGGTGCCGCAA
>JBKPAM010000159.1:0-12583 GCA_046726435.1 Actinomycetota bacterium | reverse complement strand
AAAAAATGCAAAGCACCTCCTCGGGCCGGTTCTCGGTTGGCCCACCAGGCAGGATGCGGCGCCAGCCACTAGGAGACCCCGGGTGCGACCTCGTGCAGGTTCACGTGAGCAACATCTTCACGAGTCTGTAACCGGATTGCTGCCCACGACCGGCCTCATCGGCCGCACAGTCACCTGAATGCGCTTCGCGATCGTCGCCCACGGTCCGAGCCTGACCAACCTGGCACTCGCCGCGCAGGGGTGGATCGGCGTTCCCGGGGAGCTGCTCAACCCCCGCGAGGCGTTGCTGACGCTCAGCCGGGGGGACGTCGCGCTGGCGCGGCTCGACGTGCGTGAGCAGCTCGACGGGATCGAGGAGGGCCTGTGGGCGCTCGAGCGGCTCGAGGAAGCCGGCGTCACCGTGCTCAACCCACCCTCCGCGCTGCTTCGCGCGCACGACAAGCTCCTGACCGCCCGCGTCCTCCGGCGCGCCCGGCTGCCGCACCCACGCACGATGCACGTCGAGCGCAACTCGCCGTGGCCGGAGCTCGATCTTCCCGTGGTGCTGAAGCCTCGGTTCGGCAGCTGGGGACGCGACGTCGTGCTCTGCCATGACCGCGGCGAGCTCGAATGCGCGCTCGAGGCGCTCGCGTCCCGCCGCTGGTTCCGGGCGACGGGCGCGGTGGCGCAGGAGCTGATCCCGCCGCTGGGCCACGACCTGCGGCTGGTGGTCGCCGGCGGGCGCATCGTCGGCGCCGCCAAGCGCACCGCGGCCCCGGGCGAGTGGCGCACGAACGTCGCGCTCGGCGCGCAGGCGGTGCCAACGACGCCGCCGCCGGTCGCCTCCGAGCTCGCGCTTGCCGCAGCAGCGGCTTCGGGCCTCGACCTCGTCGGCGTCGACCTGCTGCCGACCGGGCCGGGCGGCTTCTGCGTGATCGAGCTGAACGGCGCGGTCGACTTCCGGCCGGTGTACTCCCTTCCAGGGAGCGACGCGCACACCGACGCGATGGCCGCGCTCGCCGGTGCCAAGCCGGAGCCGACCGACGCGGTCGAGCAGCTCGCAGATCAGATCTCCTGAACTCGGCTCTTACTGCCGATAGAAGGGCGGATGGAACCTGCGGAGGGCATTCGGCGGCCCCTGGGCGAGCTCCTGGTCGGCAAGGGCCTCGTCACGAGGGAGGAGCTCGACCTCGCGCTCGCAGAGCAGTCCGAGAGCGGCCGGCTCCTGGGCACGATCCTGGTCGAGCACGGCTTCATCTCGGGTCCCGCGCTGGCGGTTGCTCTCGCCGAGCACCAAGGGGTCGAGCTCGCCACGGAGCGCGGCTTCGGCACGGGCCTCTGGGCGGAGATCGCTCGGCGGCATAGGGTGGAACGCCCGCACTCCGAGACGCCGCCCGACAACGTGGTCTCGCTCGCGCCGGTGAAGCTCCCGCAGCTCGAGGGCGTGCCCGATCCAGGCCCCGACCCCGAGGTCGAAGGGCTCGAGGCCGAGAACCGCCGGCTTCAGGACGAGCTCGAGCGGCTCCGGACGCCGAAGCTCGTCGACGCGCCGCGGTCCGCCTCGGCGCATCTCCTGTTCGTGCCGACATCGGGCCGCTACGTGCTGTTCGAGCGCGAAGGCCCCCCACCCGAGCCGGGCTCGGAGCTCGACGTGGCCGAGGTCGAGCGCGGCTTCGTCGTCGCCAAGGTCGGCCGCGCGCCGTTCCCGGGCGAGTCTCGGCCCTGCGCGTTCCTGCTACCGCGGCGCTAGAGACGGGCGCTAGGCGCCCGGCCGGATGATCACGAAGTTCTGCGAGATCCCAAGGTAGTGGTAAAGCTGCTGGCCGGTGAGGTCGTCGACCGTCCTCTGCTCCTGCGGCGCGATCTTGCCGGGCAGCGGCGGCTTGACCTGCGGCAGGGTGTCGCGCAAGGGGCGCCTCAGGGAACTGGATAGGTCGTCACGGTGGAAGAAGAGCGTCGAGCTCAGGGTCTTCTGCCCCGGGTCCGGCGGGAAGAAGACGAGCACGTTCTTGATCGGGTGGGCGTACTCGAGCGTGTAGAGCGCAAGCTCGAGAGCCTCGCGGCGGAGCACGGTGCCGCGGGCAAGGGACGGCTGGCCCTCCGGAATAACGCAGTTCTTGCTCGCACCGCAGAGGACGTAGAACGCGGTCTCGCTCTCGGAGTACTGCTGATCGACGCGCCCCGAGGTGCCCTTGTCCAGAACGGCGATCCCCTGGAGGTTCGGTTGCTGTCCTCCGTGAGTGCCGCCGACCCTGACCGCGGTGAGCTGGTCGCCGCTCGGGAGCCGGTAGCCCTGGCCGACGTGGTTCGCGATCTCCAGCAGCTGCGCGGAGGTGGACGACGAGCCGGGCTGCCAACTCGACCAGGGCGGTGGCGGCGGCGGGGTCGGGCGCTGCACGAGCACGATGAACGTGCCGATGCCGGCGCCGACGGCGGCTCCGAGGAGGAGGTACGCCACCGCGAAGCGGCCGCGGGTGCCTAGACGGCCGGCCATGCCTTCGCCTCGGCGAGGTCGACCTTGGGGACCCTCAACTTCGCGCTCTCGAGGATCTCGACGAGCTCGTCGCCGAAGAGCTCCTTCTTCTCGATCAGCGCGTCCGCGATGTGCTCGACCGATTCCTTGTTGTGAGTGATCAGCGCGTACGCCGAGACGTAGGCCTGGCCGAGCAGCTGGGCCGCCAGCACGCGCTTCTTCGGATCGCCGAGCACCCCCGCGAGCGGATCGTGGCCGAGCGGGCCGCCGTCACCCGTGCGGTTCATGATCTGGAGCCCGATCTCCTCGAAGCGCTTCATGATCTCGTCCCGCTTGGTGTCCTCGGCCTTCGTGCGCCGCGCGACCGTGCCGTTCACCCGGCCGTTCAGCTCTGGCTGCTCCGGCGCCATGCCGCAGGCGCCCACCATCCAGGCCGCCCGCGCGGTGGCGCTCTGGACGTCGCCGCCGACGCCGGTCGAGTTCTCGCCGTAGAAGACGCGCTCCGCGGCCATCGCGCCCAGCGCCCAGATCAGCTGGGCCGCCTCCTCGGAACGCCAGGAGCTGAAGCGCTCCTCCTTCTCGCGCGCCTGGTGGTGGCCGAGCGCGGCGCCGCGGCGGCGAATAGAGAGGCGGGTCGACTCCGCGCCCTTCATGTACACGTGCGCGGCGGCGGCGTGGCCGGCCTCGTGGATCGCGACGGCGCGGGTCTCCTCGGGGACGTACTCGGTGCCGATCGCCGTGCCCGACTCGACGGTCGTCATCGCCTCGACGATGTCGGGCCAGCTGAAGGCGAGCCGGCCGTCGTGGTGCGCGATCGTCAGCGCCATCGAGCAGACCTGCTCGATCATGGCGGGTGAGTAGCCGTTGGTCACGCGCGCCAGCTCGTCTCTGCGCTTCTCCGTGTCGAGGTCCTCGTCGTGCGAGACCTTGGCTAGGTAGAGATCGAAGATGTCGAGCCGGTCGTGCTTGGTCGGCGTGCGGAACCAGACGTGGCGGCCCATGCGCCCTGGGCGGGTGAGCGCGGGGTCGAGCATCTCCATCGGGACGTTTGTAGCGCCGATGAAGTAGATCTGGTTGCCGGCGGGCTTGGCGTGCGGGAGCCTCAGCGAGAAGCGGCCGACTCGCCGCGGGACGATGTAGAGCGCGTCGAGGAACGTGTTCAGCCGGTTCGTCATCGTGCGGCGCATGAAGGGCGGGTTGTCGATTCCGTCCATCACGATCAGCAGCTGGTTCAGCGCGAGCTGTCCTCCCTGGCCGCCGAACATCCCCGGGAAGGCCTGGTTCACGATCCGGCCGAGGAACGGCGTCACCCGCTCTACCTCTGGCGCGCGGGCGGCGAAGACGCGCTCGCGCCAGGCGCGCGACTCGAGGACGAGGTCCTCACTCGCGTTGAGCGCGCCGTTCGGGCCGAAGAAGCAGAGATCGTGGAAGCTCTGCGGCCTCGGGCTCATGATTCCCACCGCGCCGCCCCCGCCGAGCGACTGGCGCCGCATCCCGACGGCGTCGATCTCGTCGATGAAGACGATGCACTGACCGCCCCACTTGCGCGCGAGCTTCTTCGCCTTCCTGGCCATGTAGCGGACGATCACGACGTCCATGCCCATGAACGTCTGGGCGAAGCCTGAGCCCGGGATCGTCACTATCGGCGAGTTGAACCCGGTCGCGATCGCCTTCGCCAGCATCGTCTTCCCGGTTCCGGGCGCGCCGAGGAAGAGCAGGCCCCGCTCTCGGCGCCCACCCGCCTTCTCGAAGGCCTCGCCCGATTGCCAGAGGTTGACGACGCGTCGGACCTCCTCCTTGGCCTCGGCCTGTCCGCGCACGTCGTCGAGCTTCACGCCCCAGTCCGCGTCGCCGGGCTCGAAGCCACGGATCTGCGAGATGCCCATCAAGAGCAGGGGCCCCAACAGGATCCCGAAGTTGAAGATGAAGAAGATGACGAAGGTGAAGAGGAGCCCGAGCGTCGAGCCATTCACGTGCGCCTTGTCGGCGAGCCAGTGCCAGGTATCGCCCGCCGTGCCGGTGATGCTCGCGCCGTCGAAGCCGTAGCGGAGAACGCGCACGAGGTAGATCGCGACGATGACGAGCAGGAAGAAGTAGGCGATCTTCGCCCACCAGCGCCAGAACCAGACGCGGCGGCGCGCGACGACGTCTTCCTCGCGAGCCTCCGGGTTGTCGATCCCGAAGAGGCTCGGCCACTCGATGAAACGGTAGAAGATCAGGTCGAGCAGCCCGCGGAAGGCCGCGATTGCCACGATGGTCGCCAGGAGCGACCAGCCGACCGACCAGCCTTGCTGCTTCACGAGCCACACGAACACGGCAGGACTCGTGAGCACCGCAACCGCAGTCGCGGCGCGCCGCAGGGAACGCCACTGGGTGCTCAGCTCGCGAGACTGGTCGCCCGAGAGCGTTCCGACAGCGGGGCCGGCCGTCATTTCCGCAGTGTAGATGTCACTAAGCTCACGTACTTTGACGTGAACGCTTCGGATCTGTTTGCAGCAGAAGAGATCGAGCGCGCGCGAAGGTACCACCGGCCGCTGTATCTCGCGCTCGTCGTGGACTGGGCGCTACAGGTGGGAGTGCTGGCCGCGATTGCCTTCGGGCCGCCCGGGGGCTGGCTCTGGGGCGCGACCGGAGGGGCCTGGTGGGCGCGAACGCTCGAGCTCACGGCGCTGGTGCTCGGCGTCTCTACGCTGGTTCGGCTGCCGCTTTCGGCGTGGCGCGGCTGGGCCCACGAGCGGCGCTGGGGCTTCTCCACGCAGACTCTCGGCGCGTGGCTCGTGGACGTGGGGAAGGGCCTCTTCCTGGGCGCCGTGCTGACAGGGATCGCGCTCGTCGGCCTCGTCGGGTCGGCGCGTGCCTGGCCGTCGTGGTGGCCGCTGGTGGCGGCCGTCGGCGCCGCGGCGCTCACCCTCGTTCTGAGCGTGCTCGCGCCGCCGCTCTTCGAGCGGCTCTTCAACCGCTTCTGGCCGCTCCCGGACGAGGCGCTCGCCCGCGACCTGCGGGAGCTCTCGGAGCGGGCGCGCGTGCCTGTGCGGACGATGCTCGTCACCGACGCGAGTCGGCGCACGCGGAAGCACAACGCCTACGTCTCCGGGCTCGGGCCGACGCGGCGGCTCGTCCTCTTCGACACCCTGCTCGAGGACGCGCCGGTCGGTGAGCTGCGCGGCGTCGTGGCCCACGAGCTCGGCCACCGCCGCTTTCGGCACGTTGCGCTGGGGACGCTGCTCGGGATGGCGGGCGCTTCGACGGCGGTGCTGATCCTGTGGGGGCTGCTGTCCTGGCCGTGGCTGCTGTCGGCGGCTTCGGCGTCGGGGCCGGGCGATCCTCGCGTCGTGCCGCTCGTGCTGCTCGTCCTCTGGCTGCTCGAGCTCGGTGCGCTGCCGTTCGAGACCGGGCTCTCGCGCCGCTGGGAGCGTGCCGCCGACCGCTTCGCCCTCGACCTCACCGCCGACGGCGCGGCGATGGAGGAGATGCACCGCCGCCTCGCGCTCGCGAACCTCGCCGACCTCGACCCGCCGCCGCTGCTCTACGCGCTCCTGTTCACGCATCCGACCCCGCCCGAGCGGATCGCGGCGGCAAGAATGCAGGCGTGAGCCACTCGCACCACCACCGCAGCGACGCGCGCCGTCCACTCGCGCTTGCGCTCTCGCTGATCCTCGTGCTGATGGTCGGCGAGGTCGTCTTCGGCGTCGTCGCCGGCTCCTTGGCGCTGCTCGCCGACGCGGGGCACATGCTCACCGACGCGGCCGCCCTCGCGCTTGCGTTGGTCGCAGCCACGTTCGCGCTCCGCCCGGCGCGCGGCCGCTGGACGTTCGGCTACCGCCGGCTCGAGATCCTCGCGGCGCAGATCAACGGGATCACGCTGCTCGTGATCGGGGTCGTGATCGTCTACACGGCGGTCGGGCGGCTGATCGACCCGCCCGACGTGCGGGGCGGGATCGTGCTCGTCGTGGCGCTGGTCGGGATCGTGGTCAACCTTGCGGCGGGTGCGGTGCTCGCCCGGCCCAGCCGCGAGAGCCTGAACGTGCGCGGCGCATTCCTTCACATCGCGACCGATCTCGCCGCCTTCGCGGGAACCGCAGTTGCGGGCGCCCTCGTGCTCGCGACCGGCTGGGACCGCTTCGACCCGCTGGCGAGCCTCGTGGTCGCCGCGCTCATCTTCTGGTCGAGCTTCGTGCTGCTGCGCGACTCGACTCGGATCCTGCTCGAGGTCGCGCCTCGCGAGCCGCGTGAGATCGCCGAGGCCATGCTCGCCGTGCCGCGGGTGGCGGACGTGCACGACCTGCACGTCTGGACGGTCGGCAGCGGCTTCCCGTCACTTTCGGCCCACGTGCTCGTGGAGCCGGGAGCCGACTGCCACGCGATCAGGCTCGAGCTGGCGACGCTTCTGCAGGACCGCTTCGGCCTCGGTCACTCGACGCTGCAGGTCGAGCACACGCCGGCCCGCGCGCCGCAGGGTGGCCTTCCCCTGGCACGACGTTAGAGTCCGACTCTCGTGGCAGGCCTCGAGGGGAAGACCGCTGTCGTCACGGGCGCCTCGAGCGGGATCGGCGCCGCGACTGCCCGCGTGCTCGCCGACGCGGGCGCCAGGGTTGCCGGCGGGGCGCGCCGCGTCGAGCAGCTCGAGACGGAGGTCGCGCTCGAGCTCGACGTGACCGACCCGGCGAGCTGCGAGCGGTTCGTCGAGCAGACCGTGAGCGAGCTCGGCGGCTTCGACATCCTCGTCAACAACGCCGGCCTCGGCCTCGGCCGCGACCCCTTCGACGAGAGCACCGAGCAGGACGAGGAGACCGTGCTCGAGACGAACGTCCACGGGCTGCTGCGGATGACGCGCCTCTGTCTGCCGCACGTCCGCGACGGGGGCCACATCGTGAACATGGGCTCGATCGCGGGCCGGCAGGCCTACGAGAACGCAGCCGTCTACGTCGCCTCGAAGTTCGCGGTGCGCGGCTTCACCTACGCGCTGCGCGAGGACCTGCTGGGCCGGCCGATTCACCTCACGACCGTCGATCCGGGCCTCGTCGAGACGAGTTTCTCGCGCGTCCGCTTCCGCGGCGACGAGGAGCAGGCGAAGGCTGTCTACGCGAACGTCGAGCCGGTGCGCCCGGAGGACGTCGCCGAGTGCATCCTCTTCGTCGTCACGCGGCCGCCGCGGGTGAACATCGACGAGCTCGTGGTCAAGGCGCTCGCCCAGTCGACCCCGGTCAGGATCGTCCGCTCGCAGTAATGGTCCTCACGATCCTCGAGGGCTCGACCTTCTGCATCTGTGACGAGCGCGGCGACATCGACGGCGAGACCCAGGGGCTCTTCGCCGACGACACGCGCTTCCTCTCGCTCCTGCGCCTGACCCTGAACGGTGCGAAGCCGCTGCTGCTCTCGTCGGGGAAGGTCGAGTACTTTTCTGCCGCGTTCTTCCTCCGCAACCCGGTCGCTGGAGGTCTCCCGCAGGACTCGCTCTCGGTCATCCGCCGCCGCTTCGTCGGCGACGGCATGCAGGACACCATCACCGTGCAGAACCAGGGCATGGAGCCGCTCGCCTTCGACGTCGCCCTCGAGCTCGGCACCGACTTCGCCGACATTCTCTCGGTCAAGGAGCACGACTTCGCGCTCGGCGACCCGGCCCGCGCAGACCCGCTGCCGAGGCCGGTCGTCGGCCACTACGAAGGCGAGGACAACCAGTTCGTCCTGAAAGAAGGGGACGGCGGCGGAGCGGGGTGCACGCAAGTGATCCTTTCCCGGCGCGGCGAGGTCACCGAGCAGAAGGTCGTCTACCGCCTCGAGCTGGAGCCGCGCGAGAGCTGGGAGCTGCGGCTCGACATCCTCGCCTCGATCGACGGCGACTCGGTCACTCCACGGACGGCCGAGAGGCGCTTCGGCGAGGAGCTGACGCGCGTGCGCGAGTCGCTCGCTGCGTGGCAGCTACGGGTGCCGCAGATCCGCGCGGACTGGGACCTGCTCGACCACTCGTTCTTCCAGTCGGTCTCCGACCTGGCGTCTTTGCGCATGCGCGGCGCGGGGCGGACGGGCCGCATGCCGGCCGCCGGGATGCCGTGGTTCATGACCGTCTTCGGACGGGACACCTTGATCACGTGCCTGCAGACGCTGCTCTTCGGCCCCGAGCTGGCGCGGACCGCGCTCGAGGTGCTGAGCGAGCTCCAGGCGCGCGACGACAACCCGGACGTCGACGCGGAGCCGGGGAAGATCGTCCACGAGCTGCGGTCTGGCAAGGCGGCGCAGAAGTGGTTCCGCACCTACTACGGAACCGTTGACGCGACCCCGCTCTACCTCGTGCTGCTCTCCGAGGTGTGGCGCTGGACGGACGACTCCGCCTTCGCGCGGTCGCTGAAGGAGCCGGCGATGGCGGCTCTGCGGTGGATCGACGAGTTCGGCGACCGCGACGGCGACGGCTTCGTCGAGTACGAGCGGCGAACTCCGCGCGGGCTCGAAAACCAGTCGTGGAAGGACTCCGGCGACTCGCAGCGCTTCCACGACGGCTCGCTCGCGCGCGCGCCGATTGCGCCAGTCGAGGTGCAGGGCTACGTGTACGACGCGAAGCTCCGCACCGCGGAGTTGGCTCGCGACGTGTGGCGCGACCGCTCGCTCGCGGAGCGGCTCGAGCGCGAGGCCGAGGAGCTACGGCGCGCGTTCAACGAGCGCTTCTGGAACGACGAGCGCGGCGGCTTCTACGTGCTCGCGCTCGACGGCGAGAAGCGGCAGATCGACTCGCTCTGCTCCAACATCGGGCACCTGCTCTGGAGTGGGATCGTCCCGAGCGAGCGCATCGACGCGGTGGTCGACCGGCTGATGGGCGAGGAGCTATGGTCGGGCTGGGGGGTGAGGACGATGTCGACCGGCGACGCGGGGTACAGCCCGCTCTCGTACCACAACGGCACCGTCTGGCCCCACGACAACTCCCTGATCGCGCACGGGCTCGCCCGCAGCGCACGCTGGCCCGAGGCACAGCGGATCGTGCGCCGGATGCTCGGTGCCTCGTCGTACTTCGACTACCAGCTTCCCGAGGTGTTCGCGGGCCTCCCGCGCGCCCAGACGCCCTTCCCTATCGCCTACCCCACGGCGGCGCGCCCGCAGGCGTGGGCCGCGGGGACGCCGGTGCTTCTGCTGCAGGTGCTGCTCGGGCTCGAGCCCGACCGGCGCCGGCACCAGCTCGTGACCCGCGCGCCGGAGGAGCTGCCCTCGTGGGCCGGCCGATCGCTGCGGCTTGCCGGGATCCGCGCCTTCGAGCGCCAGTGGGACGTGCGCGTGGAGCACGGGCGCGTCATGGTTGACGAAGCGTGAGGCGTCGCTTGCCATGCCGATCTCAGGGCGCGCGGGCTTTGCCCGTGCGTCCGTCTGAGACGACTGGTCGATGCGCCGTCCGTGAGAAAGTGGCGCTGTGAGGATCGCCGTTTTGAGCCCGCCGTGGTTCCCGGTCCCGCCGACCGGCTACGGCGGGATCGAGTGGATCGTGTGGCTGCTGGCCGACGGTCTCGTCGAGCGTGGGCACGAGGTGACGCTCTTCGCATCGGGCGACTCGCGCACGAAGGCGAATCTCGCCGCGGTCTACGAGCAGGCGCCGAGCGAGCTGATCGGCCGGTCGATGCCGGAGCTGCGGCACATCCTCGCGGGCCTCGAGCGGGCGGACGACTTCGATGTGATCAACGACCACACCGGGCCGGTCGGGGCGGCGCTCGGCGAGCTCGTCGGAACCCCGGTCGTGCACACCGTCCACGGGCCGCTCGACGGGGAGCCGGGAAAGGTTTACGAGTCGCTCGCACGCGTTGCCCCGAGCGTCGGGCTGATCTCGCTTTCGCTCAACCAGCGCCGTCCGAAACCCGAGCTGAACTGGGTCGCGAACGTCCCGAACGCGCTCGACCTCGAGCACTATCCGTGCAACCCGCATCGTGGCGAGTACCTGCTCTTCCTCGGGCGGATGAACCACGAGAAAGGCGCGCACCGGGCGATCGCGGCGGCAATGGAGCTCGGGCTGCCGCTGAAGCTCGCCGGGAAGATGCGCGAGCGGCGCGAGCAGGAGTACTTCGCCGACCTCGTCGAGCCCCACCTGGGCCACGGGATCGAGTTCCTCGGCGAGGTCAACCACGGCACCAAGGTGGAGCTGCTGCAGAACGCGCGGGCGACCCTCTTCCCGATCGAGTGGGAGGAGCCGTTCGGGCTCGTGATGATCGAGTCTTTGGCGTGCGGTACGCCGGTGGTCGCGACCCGGCACGGCGCGGTGCCGGAGGTGATCGAGGACGGGGTCAGCGGTGTCGTGGTCGACACCTACCGCGAGTTCCCCGCCGCGCTCGAGCGAGCAGACGCGCTCGACCCGTTGGAGTGCAGGCGCTACGTCGAGGAGCGATTCGCTCCCGAGCGGATGGTCGGTGACTACGAGCGAGCCTACGAGGCCGCGATCGCCGACCGCGCGTAGCGAGACCCCAGCCGAAC
Source organism: Actinomycetota bacterium (assembly GCA_046726435.1). GTDB lineage: Bacteria > Actinomycetota > Thermoleophilia > Gaiellales > Gaiellaceae > AC-32. Next base: position 1,689 of record JBKPAM010000159.1, on the reverse strand, counting down.
CCCGGGGGTCAGATCTTGCATTGCCACATGCCCGCCGCGATCGCTCTCGAGGCGTGTAACAAAACGGTGCCATCTGCGCAGAGACCTGCGCAGAGACGAGGGCTGTGGAGAGATAGGTCCGAATTTGTGACGCGAATGTTGCAGTGCAAGATCTGACCCCGGGGTACGCGCGTGGCTAGACCTTCGTCACTCGGAGAGGATGCGGCCCCAGTCAGGGGACCGTTCACGCATAAAGCGAACGAGCTCGATCTCCTTCGGGGTCAAGTCCGGCTTGCCACCGGTGTCCTCGAGCTGCGAGCGTAGGTGCTCCTTCACGGCGGTGGCCGTGAAGTTCCGAAGGAAGTGCCTGATGCCCCTCACCGATCCCTCCCTGGTCGCACTGCCGAAAAGCCTAGACCGAGGGATGTGCCCTTTCGCGCCTGGTTCCGATGCGACTGCTGCCCTGCCGCTTCCGAAGGAGTCCGCCATGCGGAGGCTCGTCGCACATCGGCTCTCCAGCGAGACCGGCCAGACCATGGCCGAGTACGGCGTCGTGGCGACGGTCGTCGCGCTGACGGTGCTCGTCAGCCTGTCGCTGCTCGCGGGAGGCCTCAGCGCCCTGGTCGCCGCAGTCGCCGCCGTCGTCCAGTAGTCAGGCCTCGCGCTTTTCCCAGTAGCGCTTCAGCCCTGCGTAGGACTGCCAGAACGGCATCGCCTGCTCGTAGGGGGCCCGCTCGGGGCCGAGGTCGGCTGCGGCGGAGGCTTCGAACTCCTCCTCGGTCGCTCCTTCGCGGACACGCTCTGCCCACTCGCGCAGCCGCAGACGGAGCTGCTCGAGGTGCGGGCCGACATCATCGGCGGCGCCGAAATGAATCAGGGCCAGACGCCGCGGCTCGCGGACGGCGATCGCGTCGATGCTGTGCTCCCAGGCCTCGAGGTCCAGCTCGGGCGGCGGCGTGGGTGGGAGCACGAACGCGCTCGGCCGGATGCGCACGCCCGCGGCATCGCCGGCATAGAGGGTCCCGTCGCCGTCGAGGAAGCAGACGTGATGCGAGGCGTGGCCGGGCGAGGGAAAGCATTCGAGCCCGAGCACGCGCTCGCCGACGATGTGCACGTTCTCGGCCGGGACGGGAGCGAGCTCGCCCCAGAGCCGGTCGAAGTCGTCGTCGTAGAGCCGGCGGGCACTTCGCTCGAGACGCTCGGGATCGATAAGGTGTGGCGCGCCGACCTCGGAGACGTGTACCTGCAGCTCGGGGTGCTCGCGGACGAGGACACCCGTCGCGCCCGCGTGGTCGAGGTGGATGTGCGACAGCAGGAGGTGGCGCAGGTCGCGCAGGTCGAGGCCACGCTCGGCCAGGCGCGCCTTCAGCTCGGGAACGCAGTTCGCGGGCCCGCAGTCCTGCAGCGCGAATCCGTCCTCGGTCTCGAGCAGGTAGCAGCCGATGACGCGCTCGTGCCCCAGGTGGCGCAGGTCGAGCGGCTCAGGCAGCACGCGGCGATGCTAGCGGCGGAAACGAGAGGGGGGCGGCGGCGAAGCCCGAGCCCGCCCCCCTCGGGATCTTCCTACTGGTCTTCCCAGTACGCGGCCGTCGAGATGGAAGGCCACTCCCGCTCCGGGTCGGCACGGTAGAGCGGGTTCATCGCGTAGACGGTCACCCGTGCCGTGCCGGCCGTGTTCGTGCCGTGCGCGATCACGGCCGAGCCGGGAGC
>JBKPAM010000158.1:0-5917 GCA_046726435.1 Actinomycetota bacterium | reverse complement strand
CGCCGCCGGCGAAGCAGTCGAGGTGCCTCGTGCCGAGGCTCGCCGGGAAGACGCTGCGCTCCGCGCGAAGAAGGATCAGCCGCGCCCACTGCCGGCTCGGCCGGGTCACGCTCGCCTACTCGACACGCCTCCGACGCGGTCTCGTCATCAAGCAGCGCCCGCAGCCAGGCCGCCGCCTAGCGAACGGCACCCGGGTAAGCGTGGTCGTCAGCCGCGGCCGGCGCCGCTGAGAGTCAGGCAAACCACGGGCGCCCGAGCCGAACGGCCGCCGCGGAAGCCTCTGCCCAGCGGCGGCCGGACGAGCAACGGAAACCCGCGCGTCAACCAGGACGGCACCTACCGGCGCCAGGCAGAGCGTCTGAGGAGATGCAAGAGCGAATCGCGTCGCAGCGGGTGTCGCGTGACATGCCCGATACTGTCCCGGCATGAGCGCGAGGGAGCGACCCGACCCCAGCTTCCTGCCGGCCGTCTTGACCAACCCGAACGGCGCGGCGCTCAGGGCGGGCCAGCCCGTTATCGGTTCGCAGGGGGCTTGACATGGCCACTGTCGAGACGGCTTGGCGGGAGCTGACGGCGGCGCTGGAGGGCGAGGTCGTCCTCCCCGGCTCCAGGCGATACGACGAGGTTCGCAAGCCGCCGATCCCGCGCTTCCACGACGTTCGCCCGCAGGCCGTAGTGCTTTGCCTGACGCCGGCGGACGTGGTTGAGGCGATCGCGTTTGCGAATCGCTCGGGTATCGCGGTCACGGTCCGGAGCGGAGGGCACGACTTCGCTGGGCGCTCGACCGGCCCCGGGATCGTGCTGGACCTCACGGCGATGCACTCCCTGGAGGTCGCGGACGGCCTGGCAACCGTGGGGCCCGGCTTCCGGCTCGGCGGTCTCTACGCCGCCCTTGCCGAACACGAAGTCACGATCCCGGCCGGTTGCGGCGCCACGGTTGGGATCGGCGGCCAGGCGCTGGGTGGCGGGCTTGGCCTGCTTGGCCGCAGCCGGGGGCTCACTTCCGACCAGGTAGTCGCGGCACAGGTGGCGCTGGCCGACGGGCGGGTGGTGGAGTGTGACGAGCAGCGCCACGACGAGCTGTTTTGGGCGCTGCGCGGCGCAGGCGCCTACGGCCTCGGCGTGGTCACGCGCCTCACACTCCGCACGGTGCCGGAGCCCGCGGCCACCTCGTTCCACCTCAAGTGGCCCTACGAGCGCGCATCGGCGTTGATCGCCGCCTGGCAGGAGTGGTCACCGACGGGACCCGACGCACTCGCCGCGAGCCTGCTGCTCACCGTCGGCGGAGAGGCTGGCGCCGAACCCGTGCTCCACCTGTTCGGCTCGATGATCGGCAGCGAAACCGAGACCGCGGCGCTGCTCGACGAGTTCGTGTCGATGGCAGGCGCGGACCCCGCCTCCGCGGAGCGCTCGCACATGCGCTACGGCTCGCTGAAGAGTTACCTGACGGAGCGCGGCCCGGGCGACCAGGAAGACGAGGACGGCCGCCCGTACATGAAGTCGGAGTTCTTCCGCCAGCCGCTGCCGGCCGGCGCGGTCGAGGCGCTGGTCGAGCTCTTCGTGCGGGGACGCCGGCCCGGGGAGGCGCGAAAGCTCGACTTCATGCCCTGGGGCGGCGCCTACAACCGCATGTCTGCGGACGCCACCGCGTTCCCACACCGCGAGGAGCTGTTCCTGCTCGAGCACTCCGCCGTCGTCCCCGCCGGCTTCGACGGAGGCGCGACTGAGGCCGCGCGGGCCTGGTTGTCGGACTCGTGGGAGCTCGTGCATCCCTCCGGCTCGGGCGGTGTGTACGCGAACTTCCCCGACTTGGACTTACCGGACCAGCACCGCGCCTACTGGGGCAGCAACCTTGAGCGCGTCCGGCGCGTGAAGGAAACGTACGACCCCGAGGGATTGTTCGGCTGAGACCGTCTGGGTCCGGGGCCTACAGAGGTCGGCTGTCGAGGTCCGACCGTTAACCGTTTGGGTCAGCGCGGATTTACATCGATGTCACGAGGTGAGACCATCCGTTTGCCCGGAAGAAGGGGGAAACCCGGGGGGAGAAGGGAAGCGGATGAAAACTCGACTTCTCCTTGCGGCGTCCGTGGCAGGCACAGCGATCGCGCTGGTTGCTCTCGCTGGCCCGGGCTTCGCCGATCCATCGGACCTGTTCATCGCTCAAGTTCCGCCGCATCGGCACTTCATCCAGAATCCGTAGGGCCAACTCGTTCCGGTCGGACCGCAGGTGTGCGAGCACCCGGAACTGATGCCGGCGTTCGAGCAGTTCCACCACAACGTCCACCACTCGTTCGTGCCGGGCTTCGGCACCGTGCACACGCTCGGCCCCCAGGACGGTGCTCCCGGATTGCACAACGACACGGGCGCGACCATCGTGGCGATGCTGTGCTCGGCTCCGGCTCGTCCTTGAGGAGCGCATAGAGCGTCTCCTTCCACGAGGGTCGGAATCGAGAGGGCGGCGGCGGTCTGCGCCGCCGCCCTCTCAACTTTTCGCCGACGCTTGGAGGTTGCCCGGCTGAAGAGATCGGCGAGGAGTTAGTGCGGCCGAGTTCCTTTGCGGAGGCACCCACGCGATAAAGCAATCCCGGCTGATCTGCGTCTTAAAGACATGGGCGCAGAGCTGGCCGAGATCGAATCGCTCTACCGCACGTCGTATTCGCGCTACCGAAACGCCCTCGCGACGGTCACCGGGAGCTACGAGTCGGCGCGCGACGCCGTCCAGCAGGCGTTCGCGCAAGCGATTGCCGAGCGGGCAGGGTTCCGCCGCGAGGGATCGCTGAGCGCGTGGGTGTGGAAGATCGCTCTGAGGCAGGCGCTCGCGCTGCGCGAGGAGTTCGCCGACGCCAACCTCAACGGCGCGTTCGACCCCGGCCTCGTCGAGCCAACGAGCGACCCGGTGCTTTCGGCCGCGCTCCGAGCGCTCCCGCCGCGCCGGCGGCTTGTCGTTTTTCTGCGCTACTTCGCCGACCTCTCCTACCCCGAGATTGCCGACGTCGTCGGCATCAGCGAAGGAACGGTCGCGGCGACGCTCCACAAGGCGCGGGCGGCGCTGCGCGATGCATTGACGGAAGGAGTGACAAGCAGTGGAAGTCGATGAGCTAGGTGAACGGTTCGCCAGCCTGAGCCATCCGCCGGATGATCCGGACTGGCTCGAGGTCGGGCGCCTGGCACGTCGGGAGCGCCGGCGCCGGCTCCGTCCTCGCCTCGTGCTCGCGGTCGCCGCGGCGGTGGCGGCAGTCGTTGCTTCAGCCCCGGCCTTCGGTGTCGGCGGCAAACTCGTGCGCATCTTCGAGAGCGGCGAACCGGCGCCGGCGCCGATCGAGCGGTCGTTCGCGGCTCTCGATGCGGGAGCGCCTCCCGGACTTGCGACTGGAGTCGTCGCCTCGCAGACGCGCAAGATCCTCTTGCCGGGCAACGTGGCGCTCTGGCTCGCGCCGACGAGCAGAGGCGGGTTCTGCCTTTTCATCGAAGGCGGTGGAGGCCAATGTGATGTCGCCCGGGCACTCAGGTTCTGGCCGACGTTCTCGATCGGCGGCGATTTCTCGCGCAAGGGCGTGATCGAGAACGGCCCCGTCTTGATCGACGGCTCGACCACGCTGGACGATGCGGCGAGCGTCGAGGTGCAGTTCGAGGACGGGAGCTCGGTCACTGTTCCCGTCGTCTGGGTGTCGGCACCGATCGATGCCGGCTTCTTCGGCTACGAAGTGCCCGCTGCGCACCTGCGCGTCGGCGCCCGCCCGACGCTGCTCATCCTCCGCGATGCCAACGGCAACGAACTTCGGCGCGATTCCTCGGCCTTTGAGCTCCCGGACTTCCGGCAGGGCCCGTCGACCGGACTCGTCCCGTGCGTCGTCAGAGGCGGTGGCGATGCCTGTCTCAAGGCTGCCTTCGGTTCTGACGCCGTCCCGGGAGCGAATCGCCCCGATCCAGACCCGCCGTCGACGCATTTCCACGGCCGGCTTCCATGGAGCGGGAGGTGAACCCAGCCGCCTTGCGGGGTCGCTTGGCTTTGCTTGCCGGCGGCTCGCTGGGAGCCGTCTCGGCTGCCTTGGTGATCGCAAACGGCGCCTGGCCGCCGTCGTCGCGGGCGACGCCGCTGCAGCTGCCGCGGTTGTCGTTGCGCGACAACAAGCAGCCCCTCTCCGGTGCCGAGATGACGACGCTTCTGCATTGGGCGCGGCGCTATCGAGCCTGCGGCGTCCGCCACGGTGTCCCGCTCGATGCGCCGACGAGAGGCGAGAACGAGGTTCTGATCACCGGGCGCGGTGGCAGCCGGATCTCCGGATCGCAATTTCGCCGCCTGTTTCCCTGCTCCGATGAGATGGGCGAGCCGCCGGCGTTCTCGGCGCTGGCGCTGACGGCCGACAGACGGTTTCATCTCTACCTCCCGCGGACCTGTCGACTGCCGGTCGTCAGGCCGGCGCAGAGTTGAGCATCGGCGTCAGTCGGCGGCAAATCGGCGGGCAGCTTGCCGTCGCGCTCGTGACGTTCCTACTCGTCTTGCTGGTCTGGATGTTGACCCACTTGAACGGCGGAGTCGCAGCAGCACTCGACCAGGGCAAGACGCCCATCGCACCGAGTTTCACGCTCAAATCGCTAAGCCACCCCGGCTCGATCAAGCTCGAGACCTATGGCGGGCGCGTGATCGTCGTCAACTTCTGGGCCTCGTGGTGCGGCCCCTGCCGCGCCGAGACGCCGGTGCTCAACCGCGCCTGGCAGCACTGGAAGTCCCACCTGGTGACGTTCATCGGCGTTGACACCCGCGACGCGAAGGGGGACGGGCGGGCGTTTGCGCACGGCGCGCACATCTCGTACCCCGTCGGTTACGACGGCTCTGAACAGACGGCTCGGACGTACGGCATCGGAGCCCTGCCGGCGACGTTCGTGATCTCGCCGCGTGGCCGCGTCGTCGCTGGCTTCCTTGGACCGGTTTCGTCCCAGAAGCTCAGCGCTGCGATCGCGCGCACCCTACGCCGTGCAGGGGCGGAGTGAATGTGCGCTGGTCAGGCGGACCCCGTCCGGTGGTCGATGCGGTTGCGTGCCCAGCCCTACGCGGATGGGCCGTTGAACCCGTGCCACCGAATCCACCTTGCGGTCGCGACGGCAAGTACTTAGGCCCAGTGACGCTCCTGGGCGAGCTGTTTCGCGGTTTCGAAGAAGCGTTCGATCGCGGGGAGCTCGTGGTCCGGCCGCCAAACGGCGTTGACCGTGAGCATCGGCCGGGGTGGAGCGAGGTCGAGCAGCTTGACCCCGCGCGGCAGCTGCTCGATCAACGAGCTGACGACGAGGCCGACGCCGCGGCCGTCGGCGATGTAGCCCCACACGGGCGAGCCGGCTCCGTGCTGGTCGATCTTGGGCTCGAAGCCGGCCAGGTGGCACGCGGCGATGATCGCGTCGTAGTAGCCGGGCGCCATCTCGTGCGGCCACAGCTCCAGCGTCTCGTCGCGCAGCCTGGCGAGCTCGATCTGCTCCCGGTCGGCGAAGCGATGCTGTTCCCCGACCGCGACGCGCACGACCTCTCGCCTGACCGTTCGCTGACGGATGTCTTCGGGATAGGTCGTCAGCGGCGCCAGCGCGAGATCGGCCCCGCCGTCGCGCAAGAGGGCCGTGACGTCGCGGCCGAAGACCTCGCGAGCCTCGACCCTCAGCAGTGGATAGTCCCGGTCGAGCCGGTCGAGGAGCAGTGGCACGGTCTCGAAGGCGCTGACGAGCGTGTAGACGAGGCGCAGCGTTCCGGCCTCGCCGCGGGCGGCGGCCTGCACACGCCGCGCGGCGTGGTCGGCGCCGGCGAGCACGCGCCGGCAGTCGGCGAGAAACACCGCTCCCTCGGGCGTGAGCTTGACCCGTCGTGAGCTGCGCTCGAGCAAGCTGACGCCGAGCAGTTGCTCGAGCGCCTTGACCTGCTGGCTCACCGCCT
>JBKPAM010000157.1:0-9787 GCA_046726435.1 Actinomycetota bacterium | reverse complement strand
CCCAAGCTGCACCTGCGCAAGGTCGTCATCAACGACAACGGTGGCACCAAGACGGTCGCCGACTTCAACCTGAACGCCGACGGCTCCGGCTCGAACGACCTCACGGGCACCAGCCCGGTCGACTCGGGTGCCGGCCTCCAGACCGACACCTGGGCGCTCTCGGAGTCAGGTCCGGCCGGCTACTCGGCCAGCGCCTGGAACTGCGTCGGCGGCACGCAGAACGGTGCCAACATCACCGTCGGGATCGGCGGCGAGGCGACCTGCACGATCACCAACGACGACATCGCGCCCAAGCTGCACCTGCGCAAGGTCGTCATCAACGACAACGGTGGCACCAAGACGGTCGCCGACTTCACCCTGACGGCCAACGGCACGGGCTCGAACGACATCTCGGGCACCAGCCCGGTCGACTCGGGCGCCGGCCTGAAGGCCGACACCTGGGCGCTCTCCGAGACGAACGTTTACGGCTACTCGGCCAGCGCCTGGAACTGCGTCGGCGGTAACCAGAACGGCGCCAACATCTCCGTCGGGATCGGCGGAGAGGCCACGTGCACGATCACGAATGACGACCAGCCCGGAACGATCATCATCAAGAAGATCACCAAGCCGGCGAACACCGGGAGCTTCGCCTTCAGCACGACGGGCGCCGGGTACAACGGCTTCACGATTCCGGGTGGCGGTCAGAACAGCCAGACCCTGAACGCGAGCACGTACACCGTGACCGAGTCGACGCAGCTCGGGTGGATCCTGACCGGCATCGGACAGGATCCGGCTGACCCGAACAACCCGCTCGCCTGCGGCGTCACCGGCTCCGGCGGGAGCTCGGGCACCGGCGATCTCAACGCGATGAAGGCCACCATCGTCCTCAAGAACGGGGACACGGTGACCTGCGTCTTCGAGAACACCGGGCAGGGCACGACCCGCACCCAGGGCTTCTGGGCGACGCACTCGCCGTTGGCCAACATCGCGTGGTTCGGCGGGACGGCCTTCGGTCACACGTTCCCGGGAGTCGCTTCCGTGCTCGGCAACACGACGCTCGACCCGTGCGGCCGGAACATCGACACCCTGGCGAAGCTGATGGGTGGCTTCTGGGCCGACGTCTCCAAGACGACGACCGGGGCCAAGCGGTCAGCGCTGGATCAGGCGAGGATGCAGCTCCTGCAGCAGCTGTTGGCGGCAGAGCTGAACACCTCGGCGTTCGGCAGCGTGCCGAGCGGTGGCCTGAGCGTGTTCGCAACCTGGGAGGCCGCGTACTGCGGTACCAACCAGACCGCGATCAAGAACGCGCAGCAGGCTGCTGCGTTCTTCAACACCCAGGGCGACAACAGCACCTTCACGCCCGGGACGTCGGCAGACAGCAAAAACGCCAGAGCCATCGCGGATCTGGTGTTCTGGAACACGCTTCCCTAGGGAGAGCGAGAACAGGAATCAAGAGGAGGGCCCGGGTAACACCGGGCCCTCCTGTCCGAAAGGGGCACAGAGGTGAAGCAGCAAGTTCTCGTCGGGGTCTGTCTGGCGGTGCTGGCAGGCGTTGCCGCCGCGTCCACCAACGCCGCCAAGACATTCCCGCTCAAGGTCAAAGTGCCGCAGCAGGGACGGCTCGATCGCTTCGGTACCGCCAAGTTCACCGAGACCGTGACCTGCAGGCAGGCGTGCAAGGTCGGGACGACCGTTCGCATCAAGGCGAAGATGGCGCGGCGGCTCGGGTTCAGGCACATCAGCGGGAAGTACGTCGTGATCGCGAGGAACAACTCGGTGTTGAAGGCCCGGACGCCGACCGAGATGCGGTTCGTGCTCACGCGAGAGGCGAAACGGCGCCTAGGTCGCTCAAAAGCGGCGGTCGCGATCTACGGCTCGGTGCGAAGCGCGCCGACCGCGCGTCCTGCCGTCAGCTACTCGGTCGGCTGGGCTTCGAAGCTGACCTGAGGGCAAGGGCCCGGAGCCGTCGCCCGGGCCCTTGCGTATCTCCTGGCCTATCCCTGAGCGAGCCAGTCGGCGGTGCTGGCGAGAACCCGGGTCGATTCCTTGCCGCCCTTCCAGCCGTACGCGTCGAGCTCGGCGCGGCAAACGGCATCGCCGCCTCCGCGTAGCGTCCAGATCGACGAGTAACCGCCGAGGGTGAAGGTCGCGCTCGGCTTGTCGAGCCAGGTGAAGACGACGTCGGGGCCGAACAGATTCGTGTCGACGGTCCCGTCCCCGTTGACATCCTGGTAGCAGGAGACGGCGACCATCGGGTACTCCCAGCCGGCCAGCGGCTCGACGGTCGTGGCGAACGTGACGGCGTCGCCCAGCTTTCGGGGCCGGCCTCGTCGATTCGCCGGTCTTGGCGCCGTCGACTGTTGCGATCGTGATGCGGGAGACGGTACCGCTTCCGCCGTTGCTTCCCTTGCCGGCGAGAGCCGGCGTGGCGGCTAGAGCTAGAGCGGCGACGACCGCCACGATCATCGCGATGCGGTCAGACATTGTGTTCTCCCTTCTGACGACAGACGGGACATCGTCTGCACGGCGCGGAAACCCAACCCCTCAAATGGGGCTGACCGCCCTCGCGAAGCCACGCCTATCCCTCGACCGGGGGATGCTTAGGCGACGACGGGCCGCTGCGAAAGGACGAGCTCGGTGATCTGGATGCCGTTGAGCGCCGCCCCTTTGCGCAGGTTGTCGCACGCGGTGAAGAGCGAGAGGCCGTTCTCGGCCGCCGGGTCGCGGCGGATGCGGCCGACCAGCGCCTCGTCGCGGCCCACTGCGAGCCCGGGAGTCGGGAAGTCCTCGACGCGAACCGACAGCGCTGCGGAGAGGAGCTCGCGCGCCTGCTCGGGGGAGAGCGGCTCCTCCGTCTCGACCCAGACGGCCTCTGCGTGGCCTACGGGTACCGGCACGCGAACGCAGGTCGAGGCAACCGGAAGGTCGGGCAACTCCAGGATCTTGCGCGTCTCCTCCCGGAGCTTCATCTCCTCGTCGAACTCTTCGCCGTCGAACTCCCAGTCCGTGGAGAGGTCGTGCTCGACCTGTGGCTCGTCGAGCAGGCGCTGAAGGCGCCGCGCGCCCTTGCCCGAGGCCGACTGGTAGGTCGCGATGCGCACGGCTCGGAGGCCTGCGGCCTCGTGGAGCGGCTGGAGCACGAGCGTCAGCGGGATCGTGCAGCAGTTCGGGTTGGCAACGATCCCGTCGTGCTCGAGCGCGCGCTCGCCGTTCACCTCCGGGACGACCAGCGGCACGCCGTCCTGCAAGCGGAAGGCCTCCGACTTGTCCACGCACACCGCGCCGCCGCGCACCGCGTGCGGCACGAGCTCGCGGCTTGCGCCGGAGCCGACGGAAAAGAGACAGACTTCGAGATCTCCCGCGGCCAGCGCCTCGGGCGTCGCCTCCTCGACCTTTCGGCCGGCGACCTCGGTCCCGGCCGAGCGGGCCGACGCGAACAGCCGCACGTCGTCGAAGCCGCGCTCGCCGAGGAGTTGGACGACAACGCGTCCGACCGCGCCGGTGGCGCCGACGACCCCGACCCTAGGCATGCTGGCGCTCGGCCTCCGGTGCGTCGAGCTCGAACGCCTTGTGCAGCGCCATGACCGCGGTCTCGACCTCGTCGCTACGCACGTGGCAGGCGATCTTGATCGGCGAGGTCGTCACCACTTCCGGCTCGATGCCCTCCGAGGCCAGGGTCTCGAACGCTTTCGCCGCCACGCCGGGGTGGCTCTTCATCCCCGCGCCGATCACGCTGACCTTGCCCAGGTCGTCACGTGCGTTCCAGTGGACGCCGAGCCCTTCGAGCACGTCCGACGCGGCGTCCCGGTCGTCGGCGGGCGCCGAGAAGACGATCTCGGGGCCCGTCTGGACGATCGTGTCCACGTTCACCCCGGCCTCGGCCAGCGCGGAGAACAGGCGCGACGCCGTTGTGCCTTCGACCCGGTAGAGGGTCTCCTCGCGCGTGTGAGTTACCCCGGAGATGAGCGCCTTCTCGAGCATGCGATCGTCCTCCTCGCGAATCCAGGTGCCGTCCTCGGCCGAGAACGTGGAGCGAACGTGCAGCTTGACGTCGTGGTTGCGCGCGACCTCGACCGAGCGTACCTGCAGCACCTTCGCGCCCGAGGCGGCCATCTCCAGCATCTCCTCGTACGTGACAGCGTGCAGCTTGCGCGCCTCGGGGACGAGCCGCGGGTCGGCGGTGTAGACGCCCTCGACGTCGGTGTAGATCTCGCAGACCTGCGCCCCGAGCGCGGCCGCGAGGGCAACAGCGGTTGTGTCGGAGCCGCCGCGGCCGAGCGTCGTGATGTCGAAGTCGGTCGAGACGCCCTGGAAGCCGGCGACCAGCACGATTCGGTCCTGGTCGAGCGCTTCGTGGATCCGCCGCGCGCGGACGTCGACGATCTTCGCCCGTCCGTGCATGGTGTCCGTCACGATCCCGGCCTGCGAGCCGGTCAGCGAGATCGCCTCGGCGCCGAGGTCGTGGATCGCCATCGCCGCGAGGGCGCATGAGATCCGCTCGCCGACCGAGATCAGCATGTCGAGCTCGCGCGGCTTGGGGCGCGGCGAGACCTCGTAGGCGAGCCGCACGAGGTCGTCCGTGGAGTGGCCCATAGCGGAGAGGACCGCCACTACGCGGTTGCCGCCCTGCCGGGCCTCGACAAGCCGGCGCGCGACGCCCTTGATCTTCTGCGGGTCGGCGACCGAAGTGCCGCCGAACTTCATCACGAGCGTCCCGAGCCGCGGCTCCGCGCGCTCGACCGCAGGGAGCGCCTCGAATTCCGTTGTCGCCACGGCGGACAGTGTAGGTCTACATTTCGCGCCGGCCGGACAGTGCCCTACCCAGGGTGACCTCGTCGGCGTACTCGAGGTCGGCGCCGACCGGGAGGCCGCTTGCCAGGCGGGTCACGCGCACGCGGCCGCGCAGGCGGTCGGCCAGGTAGGCCGCCGTCGCCTCGCCGGTCATGTTCGGGTTCGTCGCGAGCACGACTTCCTGCACGCCGTTGCGCTCGACGCGGCCCAGCAACTCGTCGATGCGCAGGTGCTCCGGCTCGACCCCGTCGATCGGCGACAGCGCTCCGCCGAGCACGTGGTAGAGCCCGCGGTACTCGTGCGTGCGCTCGACCGAGATCAGGTCCGCCGGCTGCTCGACGACGCACACCAGCGAGTGGTCGCGCCGTGTGTCGCGGCAGATCTCGCACGTCTCCTCCTCGGTCAGGTTCCCGCACTCCCGGCAGAAGCGCACGCGCTCCTTGACCTCGGCGATTGCAGCCGCAAGCGCGCCGGCCTCGTCCTTGGGCACGCGCAGCAGGTGGAACGCGAGCCGCTGGGCGGTGCGCTGGCCTACCCCCGGCAGTCGGGTCAGCTGCGCGACGAGGTTGTCGACCGAAGGGCTGAACACGCGCCCATTGTGCCTTGACTACCTGTCGCCGACGCCGGCGTTCTCGGCTAGCCGGCCCAGCGCGACCTCGAGCAACGCGGCCGCCACGTCCGGGTAGTCGGCGACGAGCGAGCGGAAGCTGGCCCGGTCGAGCGCCAGGCAGCGCAGCGTCGTCTTCGCGCGGACGCGCGCGGTTCGGGTCGCGTCCGAGCTGATCAGCGCCAGCTCGCCGAAGAACTGCCCGGGGCCGAGCTCGACCTGTTCGCGCCTGGTCTGGACGACTGCGGTGCCGTCCATGATGAAGAACATGCCGCTGCCGGTCGCCCCCGGCTGGGTGAGCACCTGGCCGGGCGGAAATTCGACCTCCTGGGCCGCGCCGGCGATGCCCTTCAGGTCCTCGTCGTCCAGGCCGTAGAAGAGCGGCACCCGCCGCAGGGCATCGACGTGGGAAGACACTAGTGTCCCTCCAGGTGATGCTGGTTTGGTACCTGGAGGGCCACTACTAAAGGCCGGGGAGGCCCATTCCGTGCAGCCCGCCTAGGGCCGGGCCGAGCTTGGACTCCATCAGGCTCTGCGAGGAACGAAGAGCCTCGTTCACCGCCGCGACGACCATGTCGGCGAGCATCTCGGGGTCGTCGGGGTCGATCGCTTTCGGGTCGATCGTGATCTCCTTGATCTCGCCGCTTCCCGTGGCGGTGACAGTGACCATCCCGCCGCCCGCAGTCGCCTGCACGGTCTCGTTCTTGAGCTCCTCCTGCGCCTTCTGCATCTGCGTCTGCATCTGCTGGACCTGCTCCATCATCTTGTTGAAGTCCATTCCGCTCACCGGGTTTTCTCCTTTGTGCGGACTCGGTGCCAAGGGACCTGCGGGAGACGCTTAGGGCGTTGCCAGACGCGTAGCGTTCTCATTCGTCCTCCACCTCGCGCGCGTCGAAGGTTCCCTTCATCAGCTCAATGATTTCCTCCTCGCTCGCGGGCCGCTCCTCGACCTCCGGTGCGTCGCCGCCGTTCTCGCCGACCTCGAACGCGAGCTCCAGGTGGCGGCCGGTGACCTCGTAGAGCGCCTCGGCGAGCAGTGTCGCGTTCTTGGGCTCCTCGGCGAGCCGGCGGTGGAAGGAGGCAGCGCGTGGAAACTCGACCGTGAGCGTGTCGCCGGCGAGGTCCTTCGGCTGCGCCTCGCGGAGCACCGACGCCGTGGGGATCGACTTCTCCTCGACGGCGGGCAGGATCGTTCGCTGCCAGGCCTCCTGCAGCTGCTCGAGCTCCAGGGAGGGTGCGGGCGCCGGCGCCGGTTCCTCCTGCGGACCTGTCTTTTCGGGACGTGTCCCAGGGACTGTCCCCGCGACATGGCCGGAATGGACGGTCCGCTCCAGCAGCTCCAACCGATGTGCGGTCGACTCGCGGGAGAGATCCGCCGCCGGCCGCGTCACCTTGACCAGCGCGAGCTCGAGCGGCAGCCGCGGGTCGCCGCCCTGGCGCATGTCCTCGACGGCCACGGCGAGCAGGTCGCAGAGCCGCAGCACCGTTGCCTCGCCGATCTGGTTGGCCTGCTCCCGCAGCCGTTCGCGCGTCTCCTCGGTCACCGGCAACGACTCCGGCACCTCGCCCATGTGCTGGACGAGCAGCAGGTGGCGCAGGTGCTCGAGCAGGTCGGTCACGAGCCGGCCGAGATCCTGGCCCTGCTCGGAGAGCTCCTCGACGAACGTCAGCGCACCCGCCGTGTCGCGGTCGACCACGAGGTCGCACAGACGGAAAAGCGCCTCCTCCTCGACCGCCCCGAGCAGCTGCAGGACGGCCTGCACGGTCACCTGCTTCTCGGTCGCGGAAGCGAGCTGGTCCAGCGTCGAGACCGCGTCTCGGTAGGCGCCGCGTGCCGAGCGCGCGATCAGGGACAAGGCCGCGTCCGGGACCTCGATTTCCTCGCCGTCCGCGACCCGGCGCAGCACCTGCACGAGCTCGGGCAGCCGCGGGCGCGCGAACACGAACGTCTGGCAGCGCGAGCGGACCGTCGGCAGCATCTTGCCGAGGTCGGTCGTGCAGAAGACGAACACGAGGTGGGGCGGAGGCTCCTCGATCAGCTTGAGCAGTGCGTTGAAGGCGGCATCCGTGAGCTGGTGCGCCTCGTCGAGGATGTAGACCTTGTAGCGCCCTTCGACCGGCTGCAGCACGACGCGCTCGCGGATCTCCCGGATGTCGTCGATCCCGCGCTGGGAGGCCGCGTCCATCTCGATCACGTCGAGGGACGTGCCCTCGGCGATCGCGCGGCAGGCGTGGCAGGTCTTGTCCGGGGTCGGCGTGGGGCCTTGCTCGCAGTTCAGGGCCTTGGCAAGGATGCGCGCCAGCGAGGTCTTGCCGGTCCCACGCGGGCCGGCGAAGAGGTACGCCTGCCGGATCTGCCCGTGCGCGATCGCGTTCTTGAGCGTCCGTGTCACCGCCTCCTGGCCGACGACCTCGTCGAAGTCCTGCGGGCGGTACTTCCGGTACAGCGCGGCCACGTGGCGACTCTATCGAAGGGGCTCGAGCAGATCGCGCCGCCGGCTCGGGCCGGGCAGATCGTGCGCCTGGGAGGGATTGCTTAGCGCTGCTTCCTCCCGGATCTGACGCGGTTCGCAAGCTCCCACCGCACGGGCCCGGCCCGAGCCCGCGGCGCGGCCGTCGATGCTAGCAGCGGAGGGCGGCCACCTCGCACGGCCGCTCTCCCACGGCTCACCTAGGTTCCGGTGATCGCTTTCCCGCCTCCAGGTTGATGGACTTGGTGCGAGCAGGCTCGCGATCGCCGCTAACGCCTCTCTAACGCGCGGCACGAGGAGCCACGGAAGCCGATAACCTGAGCCGCGGAGGGCGTGTAGCTCAGCGGGAGAGCGCCCGCTTCACACGCGGGAGGTCCCTGGTTCAATCCCAGGCACGCCCATTTCGACCTGCGGAGCCAAGCGGAAATCGCATGGTCCCGTGGGTCAGATGGGTCAGGCGGGCCCCTTTGTACGAATCGTGCCCCCCGGTGCCCCCTCGAAAATGGGCCGGTCTGCGAGCTAGAGGCTTAATGTGAAATCTGTTTTCGGTGACCACGTGGAGGGCGGCCACCTGTCGGCGGGCGCCCTCCACTGCGCGGATACGCGGCCAAAGACTCTACGAGTCGGCCAGGTAATTGCAGAAGGCGGCGCTGTTCCCGTCCTCGAAGTCGTGCGGCCCCGCTTGGAAGACGACGTCGAAGTTCGAGTCGAACACCAAACGTCCAGTCGACTGGAGGATCATGCCGAGGCCGGGAACGACGAAGTTGTAGGTGAGGCCGCTACTGCTCGATGATGCAACCGAGCCGTCCGGGTTGAACTTGGTGATGGCGACGACGGTCTGGGACTGGGTGGTTGTGGACTTCCCGTTAGCCGGGTTGATCGCGGTCAGCGTGAAGGGGCCGCCGAAGTTATTAACGACTTCTTTGAACAGGGTGCCGCTGTTGTCGAAGTAGTCCGTAATCTTGAATGACCCGTCGACGCGGAGGTCGACGGGGAAACCGCAGGCATCGGTTGCATCACCAAAGTCGAAGGTGTCATGGATCGTTACAACCGTGGTCTGGGTGGTGTTCGCCGCCGCCGTCGCCGTGAGGGCGAGGGGCAGGGCGATGATGCTCAGAAGTAGCGCAAGTTTGCGCACGGTGCTCCTCCTTAACTCCCCCGGAAGGCACTGAGCGAAAGTTCGTTACCAGGCAGCCGCACAAGTGCGCGGCTGCCTGGGAGTGTCTCGCCTTTGCCAGGAAGCTGTCAACCGCTCTCCCGTTTCACATCAAGCCTCTAGTCTTCGCGGTGGACGACGGAGCCGGTAAGGCGCGATGCCGAACCGGAACCGCGGTGTCGCGTCGCGGGGGCTCTTTTCTGTCGAGTCTTCGGAACGCGTTGGCTGAGGGGGGTTGTTGCCCTCAGCCTCAGCCGGGACGATCTCACCACGCGCGTGGGCCGCTCGCTCCAATCTGACGCCGACACGATCGGGTCGGTGCGGTGTTCGACTGACGGCGGCCCTCTCGGCCTCGGCGCCGATGTGCTCGTCGTCGGCCGATCTGGCGACGATCGTCGCCCGTGTAACAGCGAGCAGGCTTGCGACGGTGGGGTCCTTTGGAAGCGGCGCGGTGATCCTCGCCACGTCCAGTTTCGGGCTAGTGCGCCGCCTCATCTCGGCGGAGGCGGCGAGCAACACCTGCTGCCGCGCCGCAAGCCAATCGTCGTGCAGGGCCGCGGCCGCGTCGAGCGAGTCGAGCAGCTTCGTGGTCGCCTGCTCCAGCTGCCCGCTCGGCCGCCCGCTGCCAGCTCTCTGCACGCTGGTCGGCCAGGTCGAGCGCCGCGGCACGGTCGAGCATGTAGCCGTCTCCGAGCGCAAGCGCCCGGTCGGCTGCGGCGGCCGCCTCGGCCTCGACCGCGCTGAGGTCGGGTGGGCCGGGGTCGGGCTTTCCCGACTGCGAGT
>JBKPAM010000156.1:0-7749 GCA_046726435.1 Actinomycetota bacterium | reverse complement strand
AGCAGGACCCGGACATTGGTCGCGCTGCGCTCGTTCTCGATCTCAGCGGTCTCGCTCAGCGCGTAAGCCCCCCTTCGAGCTAGACGGGAGCAGTCTAGTGCAGCGTGATCGTGACTGTCCTGCGGCCCCACGCACGCGCCTGCGCGAGCGTGGGGAACCAGAGGTCGATCGTCGCGCCCTGGATCGCCGACCCCGTGTCTGCGGCGACACCCGAGCCGTAGCCCGGGATCGTCATTCCTGTGCCGAACGGGATCACGCCAGGGTCGACGGCGACGACGCCCCAGCCGGTCGGTGCCCCGGTCGCGGTGCTGCCGTTCATCGAGTAGCCGGTGGCGACGACCGTCATCGTGTGTCCTCCGGGCGAGATATCCGTCGACGGCACCGCCTGTGAGGTCACGGAGACCTCCCGCGCCTGAGCCTCGACGGCCAGGGCCTGCTGCTGGAACGCTGCGATCGACGCCGCGTTGGTCCGCTGCTGCCCCGCGAGCCGGGCCAGGTACGAGGCCCGTTGGGAGCGCGCCTGCTCGAGGACCTGCGTCGACTGCACTGCCTCGTGGGTCAGGTCCTGGAGCTTCTGCTCCCTCGCACGCAAGGCCCGCGCAAGCGAGCGCGCCCGTCGCTGCGCGCTCCGCGTCTGAGCGATCACGACGCGGTCCTGGTCTGCGATCCGATTGAGCGAGTCGAGGCTCCCGAGCGCGTCGGCGACGGACGAAGCCCCGAGGACGATCGCGACGGGGTCGACATCTCCCTGCTCGTAGAGAAGCTGCAGGCGGCGCGCGAGGGAGCGCTGCTCGGCCTCGAGCGAGCGCCGTGCGACGCGTAGCTGCGTCCGTGCCTCGGCCAGGTCGGCCTTCACCTCGGCGGTCCGCATCCTCAGCTCGACAAGTCGCGCCCGCTCGCGTGCGAGCCGCGAGTCGAGCGAGTAGAGCTCGAGCACGGCCCCGCGGGACTGCGCCGCGAGATTGACGTTCTGCTGCTGGAGCTGCGCAGCCTTGTCGCGAAGGTCGGAAGCGGAGTCTGCGGCGACGGTCGCCGGTACGAGCGCGACGAGCGTAAGGAGGCCTCCGAGGAGCAGCGGCCAATAGCGGAGCATGCGCTTCTCCCCGAACACGACGCGGCACCGTAGCAAACGATTTCGTGCCGGCACGGACGCGAGATTGGAATTCACCCATATGGGTTACACAAAGTGTTTGCGGTCGTCCGGCCGGGTTGTTATGGTGCCGCGCCAGTGACGCACCGGCCCCTCTTTCGAGGGCGCCTGTCGAGCCTCCAGCCCCCCTTCTGCTCGACTAGACGAAAGGCGCCGGCACTGGTCATTGCGTTGGCAGCGGCCTTCGCATTGGCTGCTGCTCCCGCGGTCGCGGACCCCACCAGCATCTCCTCGAAAGAGGCAGAGGCGCAGAGCGTGCTCGGTCAGATTCAGGAGCTCGACTCGAGCCTCGAGCGAGCGATCGAGGCGTACAACCTGGCGAACGTCAAGCTGAACAGGATCAAGCGCGACCTCTCCGAGAACACGCATGCGCTCGGAGTCGCGCAAAAGAGCTTGAAGAACGCGCAGAAGCAGCTCATGGCACGCATGGTCGACATGTACACGTCGGGCGACCAGAACCCTGGGCTCGCCGTCCTCCTGGGCGCCTCGAGCCTGGACGACATGCTCAGCCGGATGGACGCGGCCGACAGGGTCTCGCAGCAGGACACGCTCGTGCTGACCCAGGTGATCCGGTTCCGCCGCGAGGTGAAGCACCGGCAGCAGTACTTGAAGCACGCACACGCCGAGCAGGTGCAGGTGGTGGCCGAGCGTAACGCGGCTCGCGCGTCGATCCAGAGCCAGCTCGGACAGCGCAAGGCGCTGCTGAACTCGATCCGCGGCGAGATCGAGCACCTGAAGGCGGAGGAGGCCGCCCGGCAGGCCGCGCTGAAAAGGCAGCTGGAGGCGCAGCAGGCCCAGCAGCAGGCCGCCGCCCAGCAAGCGGCCGTGGCACCCTCGGTTCCGACGGCCGCCCCCTCAACCTCCCCGAGTACTCCGACCGTCGCGCCACCGCCGGCACCGTCGCACGGCGGGGTCGTCGGGATCGCGATGCAGTACCTCGGGACGCCGTACGTCTGGGGCGGCGCGTCTCCTTCCGGGTTCGACTGCTCCGGCTTCGTGATGTACGTCTTCGCGCAGGTCGGCGTCTCGCTGCCGCACAGCTCGTACGCGCAGTACGGCTACGGCTCCCCCGTCTCGCGCGGTGATCTCCAGCCCGGCGACCTGGTCTTTTTCGACGGCCTCGGCCACGTCGGGATCTACGTCGGCGGCGGCAGCTTCATCCACGCGCCGCACACGGGCGACGTGGTCAAGATCTCGAGCATGACCGGCTGGTACGCGTCGACCTTCGTCGGCGGGCGCAGGCTCTAGCTACTAGGCGTAGAGCGCTTCGATCTCGTCGACGAAGTGCTCGGCGCAGACGCGGCGCTTGAGCTTCAGCGTCGGCGTCACCTCGCCCTCCTCAGCGCTGAAGTCTCGCGGGAGGACGCGGAAGCGCTTGATCCGTTCGAAGCGCGATAGGTCCGCGTTGGCGCGGTCGACGATCGCCTGCACGCGCTCCTGGACCTGTCCCGGGGACAGTCCCTCGGCCAGGTCCGGATCGACGGTGATCAGCGCGGCCACGTACGGCCGGCGGTCGCCGACGACGAGCGCCTGCGAGATCAGCGGCGCCGTCTTGAGCGCGTTTTCGAGGTTCTGCGGCGACACGTTCTTGCCGCCCGCCGTGACGAGGATGTCCTTCTTGCGGTCGGTGATGGTGATGAAGCCGTCCTCGTCGATCGAGCCGACGTCTCCCGACCGGAGCCAGCCGTCCTCGCCGAGCACCTCGCGCGTCGCCCGCTCGTCCTTGTAGTAGCCGGCGAAGATCGTCGGGCCGCGGATCAAGAGCTCGCCGTCCTCGTCCGCGCGGACCTCGAAGCCCGGCAGCGCCGGCCCGACGGTGCCGAAGCGGAAGCGGCCGGGACGGTTGACCGAGGCCGCGGTCGTGCACTCCGTCAGCCCCCAGCCCTCGATGATGAGGACGCCGAGCGTGTGGAAGAACTCGCCGATCTCTCTCGCGAGCGGTGCACCGCCGGAGACGCCGAGACGGAGCCGGCCGCCCATGCGGTCCTTGATCTTCCGGTAGACGAGCCTGTCCGCCAGGCGGTACTGGAAGGCGAGCCCCGCCGGCATCGGACGTCCCTGCTGCCGTACCTTGCTCGCGCGTCTGCCCACGCCCAGCGACCAGTCGAGCAGCCGCCTGCGGGGGCCGTGCACGTCCTCGAATTGCGCGAGGACTGCGGTGTGCACCTTCTCGTAGAGCCGCGGCACGCTCGGCAGGAGCGTCGGCCGCACGGCAGGCATCGCCTCGGCTACGCGCAGCGGGTCGGGGCAGAAGGCGATCGTGTAGCCGACGTGCGCGCCGAGCAGGTGCATCAGGCGCCCGAAGTTGTGCGCCAGCGGCAGGTACAGCAGCATCGTGTCGGCCGAGATCGCGAACTCCTCGACACCGTCGACACACGAGGCCATCTCGTAGTAGTTGCGGTGCCGGATCATGCAGGCCTTCGGCGGCCCGGTCGTGCCTGACGTGTAGATGAAGGTGAAGAGGTCGTTCTCGCCCACCGCGGCCTCCGCCTCCGCGAGCGCACGCGGATGGGAGGCGGCGTGGTCGCGGCCGCGCGCCCGCAGCTCGTCGAGCTCCGCGAACGAGATCACGTGCTCGAGGCCGAGGCCGGCCACCTTGGCACGCTGGTCCTCGTCCTCGACGAGCACGCCGACCGCATCCGAGTGCTCGAGCACGTAGCAGCAGTCCTTCGGCGAGCTGTTGGCGTAGATCGCGGCGCCCACGGCCCCGATCAGCGCCAGCGCGAAGTCGAAGAGCGCCCACTCGAGGGTCGTCTGCGCCAGGATCCCGAAGGCTTCCCCCTTGCGCACGCCGATCGCGAGCAGGCCGTTCGCGAGCTCGTCCACCGCCTCCCCGGCCTCCTCCCAGGAGACCTCGCGCCAGCCGTCGGGGCCCTCGACAAGGTACGCGGGCCTCGTGCGGCCCGCGCCGGTCGCATCGCGCCACAGCCGCCCGATCGTGCGCCCTCCGTTTGCCCGGGGGGTGGCCTCGGGCGGCGCAGTTGCCGTCGTCTCGCTCAGGCTGTCAGCTTACGCACACGCAACCGGGGGAGGGAAGTGCGAGGCTACGGCGAAACCGCCCGGTCCCACTAGACTTTCCGAGCGGCCCCATGCGAACTACCTGGAACGGATCCCTCAGTTTCGGCCTGGTCACGATCCCCGTCGGCCTGGCGCCCGCCACTGCGCCGAAGGCCCGCGCCTCGGACGTGAGCTTCCGCACGCTCCACCGCGAGTGCAAGACGCCGATCAAGCAGAAGCGGTGGTGCCCGGTCCACGAGCGCGAGGTCTCCAACGAGGAGCTCGTCAAGGGCTGGGAGGTCTCGAAGGGCCAGTTCGTGATCGTCGAGGATGCCGACCTCGAGGCGATCGCCCAGCGCGACACCTCGCGGGCAATCGAGATCTCGCGGTTCGTCCCACTCGACGAGGTCGACCCGTTGTTCTTCGACCGCACCTACTTCCTCGCGCCGTCGAGCGCCGAGGCCCAGCGCCGGCCCTACGTCCTCCTGCTAAGCGCGATGAAGGAGACCGGGATGGCGGCGATCGGCCGCATGGTGATTCGCGGCAACGAGAACTTCGTCCTGATCCGGCCGAAGGGAGACGCGCTCGTGCTCGAGACGCTCTTCCTCGCCGAGGACGTGCGCTCACAGGCCGAGATCGACGAGGCCGTCGAGGGCATCGAGGTGAACGAGCCGGAGGTCGACCTCGCGCGGCAGCTGATCGACAGTCTCATCGGCGAGTGGGAGCCGAGCGAGCTGCACAGCGAGTACCGCGAGAACCTGCGTGAGATGCTGGAGGCGAAGCTGGCCGGCGAGGAGATCGCGATGCCGGAGCCCGCGCCTGAGGCGCCGGTGGTCGACCTGATGGAGGCGCTCAAGCAGAGCGTCGCCGCGTCGAAGCCACGCTCGGGTGACGGGGCGAAGCCTGCCGCTCGCAAGAAGTCCGCGCCGCGCAAGCGCGCCGCAGCGAAGTGACGCCTTACTAGTGCGGCTGCGGGAGGGCGCCGAGCGCCTCGAGCTGCGCCTGGAAGAGGGTCTTGTCGATCTTGCCCTGGTAGATCGGGATCCCCTCCTCGACGCAGACCCGGATCACCTCGGTCCGGTCGATCCCCAGCTCCTTCGACAGCTCTTCGGGCGTCAGGTGGTTCGCCATCGTGCTCCTTCCGGGTAACAAAAAACCCGCCTGCGCTTCAGCGCCGACGGGCTAGCCGACTTCTCCTCTTCGGTGTGCGACAGGAATCAGGGGTCCTGCCTCCCCGAGCGATCCATCACTCCCCAGAATAGTCGGCCTCGGTGACGGACGCAAAGACAGACTTGGGCGGCCTCGAAGAGCGCTTCGCAGAAGCACGAGGCTGCCGCGTGCGCTACTTCGTCGGCGGCGTCGGCGATCCGCTCGTGCTCGTGCACGGGCTGGGCGGCGCCGCGGCGAACTGGCTGGCGCTGGTGCCGTTGCTGCTGCCCGGTCGGCGGCTGCTCGTGCCGGAGCTGCCGGGGCACTGCGGCTCCTCGCCGCTGGCGGCGGCGCCCTCGCTGAACGCGTTCGCCGACCGCGTGGCGGTCGCGATGGAGCGGGAGGGATTCGCGCCGGCGCCGGTCGTCGGCCACTCGCTCGGCGGCGCGATCGCGTTGCGCCTGGCGATTCGACGGCCTGATCTCGTCAGCGCGCTCGTGCTTGCCGGGGCGGCCGGGATCTCGTCCGCGAGGCGGAGCGCGCGCTACGCGCTGACCGTCACCGGAATCGTGAAGCCCGCACGGAGGATCGCGCCGCATCGCGGGATGGTGGCGCGCTCGGCGACGCTGAAGCGGCTCGTCTTCGGGCGCTGGGGTGCAGCCGACCCGCCCGCGTTGCCTCCCGAGCTCGTCGAGGCGTTCCTCGCCGGCCCCGCTCTGCACACCGACACCGTCAGCGCCGCAAAGGCGCTCGTGCGCGACGACCTGCGGCCCGATCTCGATCGCGTCCGCTGCCCCGCGCTCGTGCTCTGGGGCGCGCGCGACAACCAGCTCTCGGTCGAGGACGCCTTCGATTACGCACGCCGCCTGCGGGCCCGGCTGCGGGTGATCGCCGACTGCGGCCACCTCCTGATCGCCGAGCGGCCCGAGGCCTGCGCGGACGCGATCACGGAGTTTCTCGCGGGGGAACCGGCGGCTCCCCCGCGACTCGATCGGGGTGCCCAGATTTGAACTGGGGACCTCTCCGACCCGAACGGAGCGCGCTACCAGGCTGCGCCACACCCCGAGCGGAGACAGGTTAGCGCCTGAGTCGCCGTCACACCCGGTGACAGACCTACCGGGTATCGGGAGAGAGAACGATCCAGTAGCCGTCCGGGTCGACGAAGCAGACGGCTCCGTTCCGAGCCCAGTAGGGATTCGGCGCCTCGCGCGGTTCGAAGCCGACGGCGCACAGGCGAGCTCCGGTCTCGTCGACTCGCTCAGCCGAGCCGAGGTAGAGGACGAGTTGGTCTTCCGGCGTGGGCGACGGAACGGTTCCTTCGTGCGAGACGAGCTCGAGCTGACGCGAGGCGTCCGGAAGGCCGAAGATCGCTCCGCTGTACCCGTCGTGGTCATCGAAGGACGTGAGGACATGCAGCCCCAGCAGACGGTAGAAGGAGGTCGCGGCGTCGAGGTCCCGCGTGGGCCGCGCGACTCGGATCTGCATGGCGCGTGGGGTCAGATCTTGCATTGACGCATCCGCCCGGAGAAGGGCGAGAGCCGGTGTGCCGATTCCGTGTCGAATCGTCCCGGTTGGGGATGCTTCGTTACTGACTTGGTGCAGGAATGTGGCAGTGCAAGATCTGACCCCGGGGTCAGCGCTTGAACAAGCGCTTCAGGCGCTCGGGCAGGGTCGGGCCGCTCCCGCGCTTTGCCGCCGCTTCTCGCTTCGCCTCCTCTTTGACCCACGCGCGGTGGCGGGAGGAACGCGTCCCGTACTTCGGCTTCCAGTACACGGGCATCAGTCGTTGGTCCTTATCTGCCGCGAGAAGAGGCCGCACGCGATGATGCAGATCGAGATGCACGCGCCGAGGGCGATGATCGTTCCCGGCGCGGCCAGCCCCGAGATCGCGCCTGCGAGCAGCAGCCCGAACGGCGTCAGGCCCAGCGACCCGAACCAGTCGAGGCTCACGACGCGCGAGAGCATGTGCTGCGGCACGAGCTCCATCAGCATCGTATCCCAGACCGCGATCCCGAAGCCGATGCAGATCCCGCGCACGAAGGCAGCGCTCACGGCCAGTGGATACCACGGCGAGAGTGC
Source organism: Actinomycetota bacterium (assembly GCA_046726435.1). GTDB lineage: Bacteria > Actinomycetota > Thermoleophilia > Gaiellales > Gaiellaceae > AC-32. The sequence continues at coordinate 374 of JBKPAM010000156.1, read as the reverse complement.
GAACACGATCACGAGCACGCTGTTCACGATCCAGATCAGGTAGGAGAGCAGCCCGCGCCGTCGCCTGGGGTTCAGCTGTGCGAGCAGCAATGCGCCCACGATCATCCCCGCTCCGATGAGGGAGAAGACGAGGCCGTACGCCCCGACACCGAGGCCGAAGTGCTCGCGCACGAGCTTCGGCGTTAGCACCTGGATCCGGGCCCACTGGAACATCAGCACGAACGCGAACAGGATGATCGTCAGCCAGAGCCACGGAATCCCGGCCACGTAGCGGAAGCCGGCGCCGATCTCGCGGAAGGTGCCCTCGGCGGCCGCGCGCTCGGCGGCCCGCGGGCGCGTGGCGTAGACGAACCCGAAGGAGACGAGGTACGAGA
>JBKPAM010000155.1:0-23953 GCA_046726435.1 Actinomycetota bacterium | reverse complement strand
CCGGATCCAGCTCTGCCAGCGGCTCGAGCGCAAAGCGCCGCTCGTGCAGCCTTGGATGCGGAACGACGAGGCCCGGCTCGTGGAGAACCTCGTCGCCGTAGAGCAGCAGGTCGAGGTCGATCGTGCGCGGGCCGAAGCGCGGGCCTTTGCCACGCACGCGGCCGAGCCGGCGCTCGATCGCGAGCAGGCGCCCGAGCAGGTCGCGGGCCGAGAGCTCGGTGCGCAGCTCGGCGGCGCCGTTCAGAAAGCGCGGCTGCCGCTCGTAACCGACCGGGTCGGTCTCGCGCAGGCTCGAGACCGCGACGAGCTCGACGCCGGCCTCCGCCCGGAGCAGATCGAGTGCGCGGCGAATCTGCTCTCGAGGGTTGTCGAGGTTCGAGCCCAGGCCAACGAAGCTCCTCACCATTCCGGGGGATTCTCGGACATCGAGGCGCCGTCCCAGCTACCTTGTGCGGTTCGTGCGCCGGCTTGGGCTGATCGGGGTCGTCCTTCTTTGTTGCTGCTCGCCCGCCCAGGCGGGACTGCTCGCCCACCCGGGACAGCCCGTGTTGCCGGGCACACGCTCGCTCCAGGGGCTCCAGGCGTACCCGCGGACGCTCGTCGAGCTCGATCGTGTCCGCGGCGGAGCGGCCGTGCCGGCGCTGCGCCGGGCCGGCGGCGAGCTGCTCGCGCCCTCGCTGGCGTTGTGGCGGCTGCCGAGCTGGACCGCCGAACGCCTGCTGCCGCGCCTCGAGCGCCGTGGCCTCATCCGGTCGGTGACTCCTGACGTGCCGGTCGGCACCGACCCGCGTAGCGCCGGCGGCTTCCTGGGCATGTTCACCGACCCGCTCGCGTCCTCCGAGTGGTGGACCTCCGATGTCGGCGTCCGGAACTGGGTGGCGCCCGGCCCGGGAAGGCCGCTGACGATGATCGACTCGGGTGTCGACCTGACGCACGAGGAGTTCCTAGGACGGCCGAACACGACCCCGCTCAACCGGCAGACCTTCGATGCCCAGGACGGCGAGCTGCACGGCACCGCGACTGCGTCGCTGGCCGCCGCGCCCGTCAACGGGAAGGGCATCGTGGGCCTCTACCCGCAGGCCAAGCTGCAGCTTTGGGACGCGACCCCGAACGGCGAGATCGACATCCCCGTGGGTGACGAGATCGCGGGCCTCACCGCAGCGGCGCAGCACGGGCCGGGAGTGGTCAACCTCAGCCTTGGCGGTCCTTTCCGAATCGCGGTCGAGGAGCGGGCGATCATGAACCTCGTAGGCGAGGGATCGCTCGTGGTCGCGTCGGCGGGGAACAGCCGCGACATCGGCAGCCCGCTCTCCTACCCGGCGAGCTTCCCTCACGTGCTCACGATCGGCGCGACCAACGAGGCCGACCGCGTCGCGAGCTTCTCGAGCGCCTCGCCGTTCATGGACCTCGCGGCGCCCGGCCAGGACATCCCGGTCGCGATTCCGAAGATCTGGGACCCGACCGGCACGGGCTACGCCTCCGTCGACGGTACGAGCTTCTCGGCGCCTCTGGTGTCGGCCGCCGCGGACGCCGTGTGGACGCTGCGGCCGAAGCTCACGAACAACCAGCTCTTCGAGATCATGCGCCGCTCGGCACGCGACGTCGGCAAGCGCGGCTGGGACGCCAACACCGGCTACGGGATCCTCAACGTGCCGGCGGCTCTGAAGCGCAAGGCGCCGCCGCCCGACCCGGGCGAGCCGAACGACGACGTCTACCTCGTCAAGCCGAACGGGCTCACGCGAACCGGGAAGCCGCCGCTCACGAGCCAGCAGCGTCCTCGGACGACGATCAGCGCGCAGGTGGAACGGCGCGAGGACCCGGAGGACGTGTACCGCATCTTCCTCCCTGCGAAGGGGCGGGTGCGGGTGACGGTCAGGCCGACGGCGAACATCGACCTCGAGGTGTGGGGCCGGCGCACGCGGACGGTCTTCGAGCGCGGCGCCGCGGCCAGGCGCGACCTGCTCGGCCTCTCGGCGCATGCCGGCAATCGCTTCGAGCGCGTGACCATTCAGGGGCGCGGCTCGCCGCAGTTCGTCTACGTGGACGTCGTGCCGAACAAGAGGGTCGTTCGGGCGTCGTACACGCTCACCGTCGCGCCGGTCAGATAGAAGGGCCGCACCCGGCAAGCCGGTACGGCCTCCATGGTCGGCGTCGCAAGCGAGCGCCTAGAACGGCCGCACCGGCAAAAGCCGGTACGGCCTCCATGGTCGGCGTCGCGAGCGAGCGCCTAGAACGGCCGCACCGGCAAAGCCGGTACGGCCTCCATGGTCGGCGTCGCGAGCGAGCGCCTAGAACGGCCGCACCGGCAAAGCCGGTACGGCCTCCATGGTCGGCGTCGCAAGCGAGCGCCTTAGCGGGCACGCTCGACGGTGGCGGCGGCGTGCTCGACGGGCGCGCCGAGCCGAACCTCGGGTTTCCGCACGCGGACCCGGACCCGTTCGGCCGGGAAGCGTTCGAGGAGCGCGTCCGCTATTGCGGCGGCCAGCGATTCGAGTAGCCGGAACTCGCGTCGCTCCGAGATCTTTGCGACGAGCTCGACGATCTCGCGGTAGTCGACCGTGCTTTCGAGCTCGTCCGCCGACGGCTCGGGGAGCTCGAGCTCGGCGTCGTAGATGAACGGCTGCTCGGTCTCGCGCTCCCAGTCCTCGACGCCGTGGCGGCCGGGGAGCTCGAGGCCCGTCACTTCGACCAGCACGGTCATGCGTAGACGGCGCGGGCGGCGGTCAGCGCCTCCACGTGCTCGCGTACGTCGTGGACTCGCAGGATCGTCGCGCCTCTTTCGTAGGCCGCGACGGCGGCTCCGACGCTCGCGGCCAGCGAGCCGGTGGTGGCGTTTGGGTCGCCGAGGAGCTTGCCGAGCGAGCTCTTGCGCGAGAAGCCGACCAGGACGGGGCGGCCGAGCGCAGCCAGCTCGTCGAGCCGGCGGATCAACTCGAAGTTGTGGTCGACGGTCTTGCCGAAGCCGATCCCCGGGTCGAGGCAGATCCGCTCCTCCGGGATCCCGGCCGCGACGGCGGCCCGCAGGCGGTCTTCGAGGAAGGCGGCGACCTCGGACACGACGTCGTCGTAGCGCGGGTCGGCCTGCATCGTGCGCGGCTCGCCCTGCATGTGCATCAGGCAGAGGTAGGAGCCTGCCTCGGCGACTACTCCGGCTAGCTCGGGGTCGCCCCGCAAGGCGGTCACGTCGTTCACGAGCTCGGCTCCGAGGTCGAGGGCGATCCGGGCGACCTGTGCCTTCGACGTGTCGATCGAGACCGGCACCTCCCCTTCGAGTCGCTCGAGCACGGGCACGATGCGGGCCAGCTCCTCCTCGGCGCTCACGCCTTCCGCGCCGGGGCGCGTTGACTCGCCGCCGACGTCGACGATCGCCGCACCGTCGGCGAGCATGTGGCGGGACGAGACCACTGCATCGGCCGCATCGAGGTTGGCGCCCGGGTCGGAGAACGAGTCCGGCGTGACGTTCACGACACCCATCACGGAGGGCCGGGGGAACCGCTGCTCGATCGGCGGCCTCATGTCGGCCGCAGCCTAGTCCCAGGGACAGTCCCTGGGACATGGCCCGGCGAGGCGGTCCTACCGCTTGGCAAACGCCGTAGTGGCTACGAGCACCGTCCGTTCGGACCTGGCCCAGGGACTGTCCCTAGGACATGGCCGTTTCGGACACGCGCTGGGTAGGTTTGAGGCATGGGCGAAGGCGAGGTACGCCGCGCGGCGGCGTGGCGATTCGTGCGCGCAATCGTGCGCGAGCAGCGTGGCGGCGTCGCGGGCGCCGTCGTCTCGGGGCTGCTCTGGCAGGTCGGCGCCGTTGCCGCGCCGCTGATCGTCAAGTACGCGATCGACCACGGCGTCGTCGGGCACGACCACCATGCGCTGCTGCTCTGGCTGCTCGCACTGCTCGGCGTCGGCCTGCTCGAGGTGGTCGGCGGGGGCTTCCGCCACATCTTCGCGATCCGCAATCGCTCGAGCTCGGACGCCCGCGTTCGGGATGCGCTCTTCGCGCACGCCCTGCGCCTGGATGCCTCCTACCACGACCGCGTCGGCCCGGGAGAGCTGCTCAGCCGCGCCTCGTCGGACTCGCAGCACGTCGCGAGGATGATGGACGCGATCGGCCACACGATCGGCTACGTCGTCACCGTGATCGCGGTCACGGTCGTGATGTTCGTGCTCGACCCGGAGCTCGCGCTCGTCGTCCTGATCCCTGTGCCGCTCGTGACCCTCGCCGGCTGGCGCTACTCACGCAGGTACGACGTCGGCACGCGCCGGCTGCAGGCCGCCTGGGGCGACGCGTCGACGCTCGTCGAGGAGACGGTGAGCGGTATCCGCGTCGTGAAGGGGCTCGGGGCGGGCGACGCCCTCTCGAAGCGATTTCGGAGCCGCAGCGGAGAGGTCCTCGACCGCGCGCTCGACCTCGCGCGGCTCGACGCCGTCTTCAACCCCTTCCTCGAGATGTTGCCGCTGCTGGGCATCGCCGCGGTGCTCTGGCTGGGGGGCCGCAGCGTGATCGCGGGCGACCTGAGCACCGGGTCGTTCGTCGCCTTCAACGCGTACGTGGTGATGCTCATCTGGCCGCTGCGGGTGCTCGGCCAGCGCGTCACGACGCTGCAGAAGGCCCTGGCCGCGAGCGGGCGGATCACGGAGGTGCTGGAGGCCGAGCCGAGGCTGCGCGAGCCACGGCACCCGGAAGAGCTGGAGCAACCGGCACGCGGCGACGTCCGGCTCGATCAGGTCCGTTTCGGCCACGAGGGCGACCAAGCGGTCCTCGACGGCCTCGACCTGCACGTCGCCCCGGGCGAGTCGCTCGCCCTCGTCGGCGCCACGGGCTCCGGGAAGAGCACGGTCGCCGGCCTGCTCGCGCGGCTCTACGACCCCGAGGGCGGCCGCGTCGTGCTCGACGGGCACGACCTGCGGGAGCTCCGGCTCGCCGACGTGCGCCGCGCGGTGGCGCTCGTCTTCGAGGAGACGTTCCTCTTCAGCGAGAGCGTCCGCGAGAACATCCGCGTCGGCCGGCCCGGCGCCGCCGACGCCGACGTCGAGCGGGCCGCGGAGCTTGCGGGCGCGGCCGAGTTCATCGCCAATCTTCCGGACCGCTTCGACACCGTCCTCGGCGAGCGCGGATTCTCGCTCTCCGGAGGCCAGCGTCAGCGGATCGCGATCGCGCGTGCGATCCTCGCCGACCCGGCGGTGCTCGTCCTCGACGACGCGACCTCGGCGGTCGACGCGACCAAGGAGCACGAAATCCGGGCCGCGCTCGGCGAGGTGATGCGCGGCCGCACGACGCTCGTGATCGCGCATCGCCCGGCGACCATCGCGCTCGCAGACCGGGTCGCCGTGCTCGAGGGCGGCAGGATCGCCGAGGAAGGCACGCACGGGGAGCTGCTGCGCCGCTCGCCCCGCTATCGCGCTCTGCTCGCGCTCGAGAGCGAGGCGGCATGACCAGGCGGGCGACCGCACGCGAAGTGTGGCGGGAGACGCGGGGCCAGATTCGCGGCGTCCAGCGGCTCTACCTCTGGGCCGCCGTAGCGGTGATCGTCTCGACGTTGATCACGCTGGCCGCGCCGGCGCTCGTGCGCTACGCCGTCGACCACGGAATCGCCGACGGGGACCAACATACGCTCGATGTAACCGCCCTCGCGATCCTCGGCCTTGCCGTCGTCAAGCCGCTCGTGGTGCGCGCGCAGACCTTGCTCGCGGCGACGGCGGGCGAGCGCTTCCTCCACTCGCTGCGGACGGCCGCGTTCGACAAGCTGCAGGCGCTGCCGCTCGGCTACTTCGAGGAGGAGCGGACCGGCACGCTCGTCTCGCGGCTCACGTCGGACGTGCAGGCCCTGACCGAGTTCCTGCGCGAGGCGCTGGTCGAGGTGGTCGGGAGCGCGCTGCAGATCGTGCTCACTGCGACGGTGCTGGCGATCCTCTCGCCCACGCTGGCCGCCGTCTCGCTCGTCGCGTTGCCCCTGCTGACCGCGTCGAGCTGGGCTTTCCACCACAGCGCCGGCCGGGTCTACCACGCGATTCGCGACCGCGTCGCCGAGACGCTGACCGCGCTGCAGGAGGGGCTCTCGGGCGTGCGGGTCGTCCAGGCCTTCCGTCGCGAGCGCCAGACGCTCGCGGCCTACGAGCCGCGCAGCCGGGCGCAGATCGGTGCGTGGCGCAGTGCCTCGTACGTGAACATCCGCCTCTTCACGGTGATCCCGCTCGCGCAGACGATCGCGCTGGTCGCGGTGCTGCTGGTCGCGGCATCCATGTATCGCGACGGCTCTATCTCGGAGGGAACGATCGTCGCGTATGTGCTCTACCTGATCCAGCTCTTCGACCCGATCGCACGCTTCAGCGAGTGGCTCGGCGACTTCCGGCAGGGGCTGGCGGCGCTGGGGAAGATCGTCGGCGTGCTGCAGACCGAGAATGCGGTTGCGGAGCGGGACACCGCGGTCGAGCTCCCGGCCGACGGCGCTGTCGAGCTGCGCGACGTCACCTTTGGTTACGACGGAGGCCGGCCGGTCGTGAGCAGCGTCTCGCTGCGGCTCGAGACCGGCGAGCACGTGGCGCTCGTCGGCGTCACCGGAGCCGGCAAGTCCACCCTCGCGAAGCTGCTCACCCGCCAGTACGACCCACAGCAGGGCTCGATCGCCCTGGGCGGGCTCGACCTGCGCGACGGGACGCTGGCGTCCCTCCGGCATCGGATCGTGATGCTGCCGCAGGAAGGGCACCTGTTCAGCGGCACGATCGCCGACAACGTGCGGCTCGCCGATCCTGAGGCCTCGGACGACGCCGTCCGCCACGCGCTCGACCAGATCGGCGCCCGTGCGCGGTTCGAGTCGCTCCCGGAGGGTATCCACACGGACGTCCAGACCCGTGGCGTCCGGCTCTCGGCGGGCGAGCGGCAGCTGGTCGGAATCGCCCGGGTGGCTCTGGCCGACCCAGCGGTGATCGTCCTCGACGAGGCGACGTCGAGCCTCGACCCGGCCACAGAGGCGGCCGTCGAGCGCGCGCTCGCGGCTGTGGTCGAGGGCCGAACGGTGATCATCATCGCCCACCGCCTTTCGACGGCCGAGCGCGCTGACCGGGTGGTCGTGATGGACGGCGGCCGCGTGGTCGAGGTGGCCTCGCACGACGAGCTCGTCGCGCAGGGCGAGCGCTACGCGCGCCTATGGGCTTCGTGGCAGGCGGGCGTCGCGGCTGGGCGAGCTTAGCGTTTGGCCAGGGACGTACTGACGAGGCGGGCGCGTACCCCGGGGTCAGATCTTGCAATGACACACGAGCCGACGATCGGCCTGGCGCCGAGTGACGAATCTGTCACGACTTCCTGGCTGTTGACGAGTTGTCTCAGTTCCGGCACGCCGATGTGGCAATGCAAGATCTGACCCCGGGGTTCGTCGCCGGACAGCGTCTAGCTCGGAGGCCTTTCCGCGCTGAGATAGGCGTGGGCCATTCGCCAGACGCCCTTGCCTTCTTCCACGAGCGGGCGAAGGTGCGCGCTGAAGCGGTCGCGCTCCTCGGCGCTGAGCGCCTGGTCCATCGCCGCGGCGATCGTCGGGATCTTCGGATTCCCGGAGCTGTCGAGGAAGGCCTGCCATGGCCGGGGCTCCGACCGCCTGATCTCGGCTCGCAGCTCGAGCTCCACAGGGAAGAAGCCCGCCTCCTCGGCGAGCGTCACGAGATCGCGCTCGTCGAAGTCGAGCATCGGGTCGCTCGGCGGCTGGATGGCCGTGTAGACCTCCTCGACCCGCTCCGCCAGCTCTGCCAGCCCGTCGCTCGGGTATCCCCAGAAGCCCTGTGCCCGCTTCTCGGCGCCGAAGCTGTTGATCGGCTCGTAGAGCGACAGCCGCCCTCCCGGTCTCAGGACGCGGAAGAACTCCGCGAACGCCCGGCTCTTCTGCTCGACGTAGATCAGCACCGAGCGCGTCGTGACCACGTCGACGCTGGCGCTTTCGATCCCCGCGAGCTCCTCGGCGCTGGCGCGTACGAAGCTGCAGCGATCGACGAGCCCGAGCGCGCCGGCCGTCTCGCGGCACAGCTCGAGCAGATCGGTCGAGATGTCGGAGAAGACGACGTGCCCGGCCCCTCGCTCGAGCGCCCCGAAGGCGATCAGCCCTTCGCCGCAGCCAATGTCGAGCAGCGTCTCGCCAACGGCGAGCCCGGCCCGGTCGAGCACCTTCTCCCGATAGGCCGCGGTCTCTTCCAGCATCCGCCGCCGCACATCCGGATCCCCGCCGTAGCGGTGAACGGCGAGCCACTCGGCCCAGATGTCACGCTTCTCGCCCACGTCAAGAGGATGCCGGAAGCGCGGGTTCGCAGCCTTCGGTGGCGGGCAGCGCGAGCCGGACTTACGTCGTCTCAGGCGGCGGCTGCATCGTCGCGCCCGGGAACGGCCTCGGGATCGGCTTCGGCTGCGGGCGGCGGCGGCGCTCTTGCGCCGGCTCCGTGACGGGCTCGGTGGGCTCCTCCGGGAAGACCGAGAGCTCGTCCTCATCGGCGAGCAGCCGCTCGAACTGGTCCTTGTCGATCGTCTCGCGCTCGATCAGGATCCCCGAGATCCGGTGCAGCTGGTCCATGTGCTCCTTGAGCACGCGTACCGCGAGGTCGTGCGCCTCCTCGATCACGCGCCGGATCTCGTCGTCGATCTCACGAGCGATCTCCTCGGAGTAGTCCGGCTCGGCGCCCATCTCGCGCCCGAGGAACGGCATGTCGTGGTTCCGCCCGAGCACTCGCGGGCCGAGCTTCTCGCTCATGCCGAAGCGCATGATCATCTGCTTCGCGATCGACGTGACCTTCTCGAGATCGTTCGCGGCGCCGGTGGTGACCTCGTGGAAGACGAGCTCCTCCGCGGCACGCCCGCCGAGCGTCATGGCGAGCTGCTCCATCAGCGCGGTCTTCGTCGTCAGATACCGGTCCTCGCGCGGCAGCGAGATCGTGTAGCCGAGCGCCTGGCCGCGGCTGATCACCGAGATCTTGTGCACGTCGTCGGTGTGCTCGAGGAAGTGGCCGACGATCGCGTGGCCGAGCTCGTGGTAGGCGGTGATCTTCCTCTCCTCCTCGGAGAGCAGGCGCGTCTTCTTCTCCGGACCGGCGATCACTCGCATGATCCCTTCCTCGAGCTCCTCCTGCTCGATCGTCTTCTTGCCGCGACGCGCGGCCAGGAGCGCGGCCTCGTTGACAAGGTTCGCGAGGTCGGCGCCCGTGAAGCCGGGCGTGCCGGCGGCAAGCGTGTCGAGGTCGATCTCCGGCGCGATCGGCTTGCCCTTCGCGTGCACCTCGAGGATCTTGCGGCGGCCGACGCGGTCGGGCCGGTCGACGACGATCTGCCGGTCGAAGCGGCCGGGGCGCAGCAGCGCCGGGTCGAGGATGTCGGGCCGGTTCGTCGCGGCGATCAGGATAATGTTGTCCTTCAGCTCGAAGCCGTCCATCTCGACGAGCAGCTGGTTGAGCGTCTGCTCACGCTCGTCGTGGCCGCCGCCGAGGCCCGCGCCGCGGTGCCGCCCGACAGCGTCGATCTCGTCCATGAAGACGATGCACGGCGCCGCCTGCTTGGCCTGCTCGAAGAGGTCACGCACGCGTGAGGCACCGACGCCGACGAACATCTCGACGAAGTCGGAGCCGGAGATCGAGAAGAACGGCACGCCGGCCTCGCCCGCGACCGCGCGAGCGAGCAGCGTCTTACCTGTCCCGGGTGGGCCGTAGAGCAGGACGCCCTTCGGGATCCGCGCGCCGAGCGCCTGGAACTTCTTCGGGTTCTCGAGGAACTCCTTGATCTCCTGGAGCTCCTCAACGGCCTCGTCGACGCCTGCTACGTCCTTGAAGCCGATCTTCGGCGAGTCGGGCGCCATCCGCTTCGCGCGCGACTTGCCGAAGCTCATCACCTTCGAGCCGCCGCCCTGGACCTGGTTCATCAGGAAGATCCAGAAGGCGATCAGGATGATGAAGGGCAGCAGCGAGAAGAAGGCGCTGACCCACGAGAAGCCGCCGGTGCCCTTCGAGTCGAACTCGACGTCCTTGCTTTGCAGGACGTTCGTGATATACGGCACGGACTGGTCGGCGGGGTAGTGGACCGTGAACTTCTTGTCGCCGTCGCTCGGGATCGTGCCGGTGATCGAGCGCTTGCTCGGGTTGAACTCGACGTTGGACACGTCGCCGGCACTCGCGTGCTGAAGGAACACGGAGTAGGTGACCTTCTTCTCGCTCTTCGAATGCGGGATCAGCGTCTGGCTCGCCAGCCACACGAGCAGCACGATCACGACTAGCGGGAAGAGTGCGGATCGGAAAAATCGGTTCACAGGCCCTCTATCGGCAAAGGGTACCAACGAGTATGAGCGTTACCGGCACGCGGATTTGATTCCCGGGTGGCCGAAACGTGATTCGTCCTAGAGCCCTGTTGGGATCAGATGCTCGTTCAGGACGCCTACGTAAGGCAGGTTTCGGTAGCGCTCGCCGAAGTCGAGGCCGTAGCCGACGACGAACTTGTTCGGGATCTCGAAGCCGACGTACCGGACCGGAACGTCGATCTCGCGGCGGGACGGCTTGGTCAGGAGCGCGCAGACCTCGAGCGACGCGGGCTCCCGCGACTCGAGGTTGCGGATCAGGTACGAGAGCGTGAGGCCTGAGTCGATGATGTCCTCCACGACGAGGACGTCACGTCCCTCGATGTTGATGTCGAGGTCCTTGAGGATGCGGACGATGCCCGAGGAGTCGGTCGCGTCGCCGTAGCTCGAGATCGCCATGAAGTCGACCTCGCACGGGACGGTCAGGTGGCGCATGAAGTCGGCCATGAAGAAGACGGCGCCCTTGAGCACGCCGATCAGGAGCAGGTCTCGGCCCAGGTAGTCGGCGGAGACCTCGGCTCCCAGCTCGGCGACGCGGGCCGCCAGGGTTTCCTCGTCGATCAGGACCTCGCCGATCGCCTGCTCGAGCTCAGTTTGAACGCTACGCGTTCTAGTCACATTCCTCTCGCCTCGCCGACACAGCTGGATGCTCGACCAGGCCCGGGACGGCGACGACCTCGCGCCCGCGGACGACGAGAGGCCATGCCTCGCGCTCCGACCGCGGGATCTTGGCGTCGACGAACACGTCCTGAACCTTCTTGCTGCGGCCGGCGAGCCTGTCGCCCGGTCGCCAGCTTCGTACCTTAAGGCCTGGGAGCTCGGACTCGATGGTCCACGGGCCCCAGCGGACGCTGCCTTGGAGCGCCACCGGCGTCTGCTCGAGCCAGACGCGGTCGTACTCGCGGACGGCGGTGAGCCCCTGGCCGAGGTCGACGCGCCGAGAGCCTTCCGTCGAGGCGAGGAGGTCGTCCAGCCTGGTCGGCCGCTGCTCGGCCAGGCGGAGGAGGTTCTGCTCGGCCGCCGGGTGGAGGCGGCGCAGCAGCGGCAGGATCTCTTCCCGGATCAGGCCGCGCCGCGTCTCCGGATTGGAGCTGTCGACGCGGTAGTCGAGCCCTACGGCGCGGCAGTAGGCCTCGGTCTCCTGGCGCCAGAGGGTGAGCAGCGGCCGGACGATGCCGTCCTGGCGCTTCGGCTTGATCGCCTTGGCCGTGCCGCTGGAGACCAGCCGGTAGAGCACCGTCTCGACCTGATCCGAGGCGGTGTGGCCGGTCGCGCGCAGCCGGTCGGCCGCGTACGCGTACCGCAGCTCGCGGAGGGCGTCCTCGGTCGGGCGCTCGGGTACCGGCGCCTCGACGACCTCGGCGCCGAGCACCTCGAGGCAGAAGCGGGCGTCCTCGTCCGACTCAGCGCCGCGCAGGCCGTGGTTCACGTGCAACGCCGAGACCCGGTAGCCGAGCTCTCGGAGCACGTGCCAGAGGCAGGTCGAGTCGGCGCCGCCCGAGACGAGCGCGACAACCTCGCCGCCCGGCGGGATCAGCTCGTGTGCCCGGACCTGCTCGGCAACCCGCTGCCGAAGGCCACGAGGGTCGACTTCGGGACTGTGCATGCGCACAGTCTCGCCTAGTGCACGAACACGAGGCTGCGGTAGGAGATCGTGTGCCGCATGCCGACTCGCTCGTACACGCGGATCGCGGGCGCGTTGTCGGCGCGCACGAACAGGCAGACCGCCGGGACGCGCTCGAGCAGCACCCGGCAGAGGTCGCGCATCCCGCGCTGGGCGTAGCCGCGGCCTCGCACGCGTGGGTCGACCCAGACCTGCTGCAGCTGGACCGCCGCGGGCGTCCACGCCGAGGCCTCGGCCTTGAACAGGATCGTGTCGCCCTCGACCCAGAGCCACGACCGGCCGTCCTCGATCTGCATGCGCGTGCGCCAGCGGAAGCTCTCCGGGTCGCGCTCCATCGGGTTCACTCCGAGCTCCTCGCGATGGGCCTCGGCGCACGCGGGGACGAGCAGGTCGAAGTCGTCCTGCGTCGCCGGCCGCATCGCGGTGCCGCCCGGCTCGGGCGGCCGGTCGAGCACGTAGACCGGCTGGCCCGGACGGTCCTCCCGGGGCTGCGGCAGCCGGTCCCGGGCGGCCGACCAGAAGTCACCGACCGCATGCTCCTCACCGATCACGAGCCGCGCCCGCCTCGCGCCGTCGATGCCTGCGAAGGCGCCGCAGCCGCTCCCCGACGGGACGAGGTTCGTGCCGACGTGGCAGAGCGCGAGCAGCCGGCCGCCGTCGGCGAGCCCGGTGAAGCGGCCGAGCCCCCTGCGCGCGACGTCCTCGAGGAAGACCCGCTCGATCGGGTCCTGCGCGCAGAACGCGAGGATCTCGTCCAGCCTCGGTTCGTTCAACGCAGGCATGAGCAAGCGAGACTTTAGGCTTTCGCGCGTGCCGATCCACATCCGCGCCGAGCCTGGTGAGTATGCGGAGGCCTGCCTGCTCCCCGGCGACCCTCTCCGCGCCAAGTACATCGCCGATACCTACTTCGACAACGCGGTGCAGCGCAACGCCGAGCGCGGCATGCTCGGCTACACCGGCGAGTGGGAGGGCAAGCCGGTTTCCGTGCAGGCGACCGGAATGGGCTGCCCGTCGGCTGCGATCGTGATGGAGGAGCTCGTCCAGCTCGGCGTGAAGCGGTTCCTTCGCGTGGGCACCTGCGGAGGGCTGCAGCAAGACCTCGGCCTCGGCGACCTCATCGTCGCCGTCTCTGCCGTCGCCGCGGACGGCACGGCAGCCAACTACGTCCGCCGCGAGCCGCACTCTCCGACTGCGGACTGGGAGCTCGTCCACGCGGCCGTCCACGCGGCGAAGGAGCTCGGCCAGCAGCTGCGCGTCGGGGCGATCGCTTCGAGCGACACCTTTTACGACCCCGACCCGGAGCGGCACCGGCGCTGGTCCGAGCGAGGCGTGCTCGGCGTCGAGATGGAGGCCGCGGTGCTGTTCACGATCGGGGCGCTACGCGGCGTCAAGGCGGGCTGCCTGCTGACGGTGAGCGACATCGTGATCGGCGAGGAGTTCACGCGAATCTCGGACGACGAGTTGCGCGCGGCGGTCGACCGGATGACACGTGTCGCGCTCGCGACCGTGACCGGCGCGAGCCATTAGCGGCACCGTCTTCCTCGTCAACCCCGCGGCCGAGAACGGTGCGGCGGGGCGGCACTGGCCGGAGCTCGCGCACCGCGCCGCCGCGCTGGGGCTGCAAGGGGACGCGCTCCTCTCGGAGCGTCCCGGACAGCTGGCGGAGATGGCGCGGCAGGCGGCCGCAGGCGGCGCGGACCTGCTCGTCGCGGTCGGCGGCGACGGGACCGTGAACGAGGTGGCGAACGGGATCGCCGGGCTCGGGACGGAGCTCGCGGTGATCCCGCGCGGGACCGGCTGGGACTTCGTCCGCACCTACGGCATCCCGCGGCGGCTCGAGGCGGCAGTCGAGGTCGCGCTGAAGGGGCGGACACGAGAGATCGATCTCGGCCTCGCCCGCTACCGCGCCTGGGACGGCTCCGAGCGCGAGTCGCTGTTCGCCAACATCGCCAGCGCGGGGATGAGCGGCGCGATCGCCAAGCGGGCGAACGAGAGCTCCAAGGCGCTGGGCGGCAAGGCCTCCTACCTCTGGTCGACGGTCGCGGTCTTCTCCCGCTGGCGCAACGACGAGGTGAGGGTGCGTGTCGACGGCGAGGAGCACTCGGGCCGCATGCACGACGTCGTCGTCGCCAACGGCCGCTACTTCGGCGGCGGGATGATGATCTGCCCGGAGGCCGAGCCCGACGACGGGGTCTTCGACGTGCTCCTCATCGGCGACCTGACCAAGAGCGACCTGCTGCTCACGTTGCCCAAGACCTACCGCGGCAAGCACCTGCCACACCCGAAGGCGACGGTGCTGCGCGGGGCGAGCGTCGAGGTCGAGGCCCCCGAGCCGCTGCCGATCGAGCTCGACGGCGAGCAGCCGGGTACGACGCCCGTCAGCTTCGAGATCGTGCCGCGCGCGCTCCGGCTTCGGGCGCCGGCCTAGCTCGGGGCCTGCGGCTTCGGCTTGGGCTTCGGCTTCCGCCTCGTCTGCGCGGCGCGCTTGGTCGCCGTCCTGGCGCTTGCGGCCGACCGCGACAGCTCGTCGACCTTCTTTTCCAGCGCGTCGACGCGCCGCTCGAGCGCGTCCAGGCCGCGCAGCCGCCGCTGCATCTCGTCGGCCCGCTCCTTGAGCTGGTTGGTCGATTCGACGAGCTTCTGCGCGCCGGGTAGCTCCGTGATCCGGCCGATCACGTCCTCCCCCTGGGCCGCGAGCTTGCTGAAGAGGTCCTGTCCCCGCTCCTGAGCCATCGATCCGCCTTTCGTCGTGTGCCTTGAGTATTACCCGATCCCCGCGACCGCACGCAGTTACCGGATCGGCACAACTTCCTCACCCCTTTGGGCGTCGTAGCTTCCGAGACCGGCGTTACGCTCGAACAGAGGACGATGACTCAGCTCTCCACCTATCGCAAGCGACTTCACCGGCACACGGGGGTGCGGACGTACGTGCTGCTCCAGCGGCTCGGCATCCCCTACGAAGTCGAGCGCACCGTCTGCTCGGAGTGCAGACGCGTGCTCGACGAGCGGCCCCTGAAGCGCGCAGCGGCTTAGACGGCCGCACCGGCAGGGCCGGCACGGCCTCTTTGGTCGGCGTCGCAAGCGAGCGCCTTTTAGACGGCCGCACCGGCAGAGCCGGCTCGGCCTCTTTGGTCGGCGTCGCAAGCGAGCGCCTTTTAGACGGCCGCACCGGCAGAGCCGGCACGGCCTCTTTGGTCGGCGTCGCAAGCGAGCGCCTTAGCGGCGCAGCAGCTCCACCACGGCGGGGAGCACCTCGCCGGCACTTTCGTCGATCCTCAAGCTGGCCTCGCGATCGTATGGCGTCGGCCCGCGGTTCACGAGCGCGAGCTCGCCGCCTGCGCCGAGCGTCTCGCGCGGTAGTCCCGCGATCGGGTGCACCTCGAGCGAGGAGCCGACCACGAGCAGCAGGCGCGCCCTCCGGGCGAGCTCGAAGGCGCGGTCGATTTTCTCGGTCGGCAGCAGCTCACCGAAGAAGACGACGTCGGGCTTCAGCAGCTTCCCGCAGGCCGGGCACGCAGGCGCATCGGCCTCCGCGAGCAGCTCCAGGACGCGCTCGAGCCCGTAGCGCTCGCCGCAGCCGGGGCACGTCGCCGAGCCGATGGAGCCGTGCACCTCGACCACCTCGCGGCCGCCGGCGCGCTCGTGCAGGAGGTCGATGTTCTGCGTCACCACGGCCTCGACGTAGCCGAGCCGCTCCAGCTCGGCCAGGGCTCGGTGCGCGGGGTTTGGCTCGGCCTCGGTCAGCATCTTCACGCGGGGCTTGTAGAAGCTCCAGACCTTCAACGGGTCCCGGCGGAAGGCCTCGATCGAGCCGTACTCGAGCGGGTCGAACCGCGCCCAGAGCCCGGTAGGCGAGCGGAAGTCGGGAATCCCGCTCTCGGTCGAGACACCCGCGCCGGTCAACACCACACAGGGTTGCCGCCCGCGGATCAGCTCGGCCAACTCTTGCGCACTCACGGCCGCATCTTCTAGCTGACAGCGTGTCGACCGGTCATTTCAGACGGCGGCGCCGGCAAAGCCGGCGTCGCCTGACAACGGCACCGCAAGCGGCGCCTTGGCCTGCGATCGTAGAAAGTTCGCGCCGTGGAGTTCCGCTTCGAGACCGAGGTGCGCGTGCGCTTCTCCGAGACCGACGCGCAGGGGATCGCGCACAACGCCGTCTACCTGGTCTGGTTCGAGCTCGCCCGGATCGACTACCTCGCGCGCTTCGGGGACGGCTACCCCGGCCTGCGCGCCGGCGGGATCGAGGCGCTGACCGTCGAGTCGCACGTGCGCTACTTCGCGCCGGCACGGTTCGACGACCGGCTCGCGATCGGCGTCCGCTGCGGGGACCTGCGTGGCGCGCGCTTCCGCTTCGACTACGCGGTTCGGCGCGACGGCGAGCCGGTCGCCGACGGCTGGACGCGCCACGCGTGCGTGGATGCCGAGACGCACCGGCCGACCCGCGTGCCGGCGTGGCTCGCCGACGAGATCGTCACCGCTGAGTCGTGACGCCCGTCGGGCCGGTCGGCCCGCTCGGGCCGCTCGGACCGGTGGGGCCCGTGGGCCCGCTCGGGCCCTTCTTCGGCAGCGGCTTGGGCTTGGGCCTCGGCTTCGTCCCGACGTCGACCACCCGTGGCTCGCTTCGATAGGACGAATACCAGGAGTTGTCGTACAGGAGCGCGCCGCCCGAATAGACCCGCCGTCGCACGCTCGTGGAGCGGGAAGGCTCGCCGCTCTCCTCGACCACCGTCGAGCCGACGTAGAGATCCGGGTCCGGAACCCGCTGCACCGGCGGCGGGCCGGTCTCGACGAGCGGCCGCGTCTCGCTCACCACGCGGCGATGGAGGGGCCCGCCGTAGAGGTCGACCACCAGCGAGTAGGAGCCGACGTACGTGCGCAGGAGCAGCCAGTGCTGCGTGTCGTTGACGAACTTCAGGTCGACGCTCGGGTAGTCGACGGTCGCGTCCCGGCCCTGCGGGTAGTGGCTGATGTAGAGCGCGTGGTTCGTGCGCTCGGTGATCTTGAGGCCGGCCTCGTAGGCCGCGTTGAAAACGGTGGTCGAGACCTGGCAGACGCCCCCGCCGAGCCCCGTGGTCAGCTCGCCGTTGATGATCACCGGCGCCTCGCGGAAGCCCTTGGCGGCGGTGCGCGCACCGGTAGCGCCGTTGAACGAGAAGGTCGCGCCGGGCGGGATCAGCTTCCCGTCGATCAGGCGCGCGACGAGCTGGACGTTGTGGATCCGGTTCGGCTCGCCGCCGTAGATCGTCTCGTAGCTGCCGACGCGCCTGGTGATGCCCATCGCGCGAACCTGCGCCGTCGTCCGGTGCGGTTGCTGGAGGGTCACGACCACACGTGCGGTGCGCGACGTCGGCGAGAGCGCGGCCGCGAGGATGTTGCGGCCTGTTGGCGCCGCGGCGATCACGCGGCCGGGCCTTGCCGGGACCACCACGACGCGTCCGCTGCGAAGGGGCCGGAAGGTCGCGTCACGCGCCGGTCTGTCGATCCCGCGGCCGAGGCGGGCGAAGTAGCGGGTCGCTCCCGGTCCCCGCACGGAGAGCGTGCGGGTGCCGTCGTGCGGGAGGTCGAGAATGGCCGCCAGCTGTCCCTTCGGGAGCCACCAGGACGAGACGCCGAGCGCCATCCGCACCGGACGGTTCAGAGCGGTGCGCACCTGCGCGGCGACCGGGCGAAGATCGGCCGCGCGCACCGTCGGCATGTCGACACGCACCGGCAGAGCGACCACCTGTCCGCGCTGGAAGCCGGCCAGCGCCTGGACGATGGTGGCGCGCGCGGCCTCCCGATCGAGCACGCGGCCGGACGTCGCCGGGATGAGCACCGCTCGCAGACGGCGCAGGACGAGCGCGGCGTCGCGGTGCGACCTGTCGACCGCCGCGCTCATGCGGTCGACCTCGTAGGCGAGCGAGCGCTCGAGCACGCGCGTCGGCGGCGAGACGTCCGCGCCGAAGACCCGCACGCCGATCCGGCGGAAGCCGCGGATCGGGCCGATCCCGTCGGCCTGGTTCAGCGCCCGCTCCACGGCGGCGTCCCAGTCGGCCTCGACGCCGAGGCTCACCGGCCGCAGGCGCCACTCGTGACCGGCGGCGGTGAACGTGACCGGCACCTGCGCCAGCGCCGCCGCACGGTGCTCGAGCTTGGCACGCGCCTGACCCGCGGTCAGCCCGCCGACGTCGACGCCCTGGATCTGCACGCCCTTCGCGATCCTGTCGCCGGAGCCCGCGTACAGGAGCCCGACCAGCGCACCGCCGCCCGCGACGACGACCGCGAGCACTCCCAGCCGCTGAGCGAGCAGCTTCCTGGAGCGACTGCGGCGACGACGACTGCGGACCCGGGCCGCTCCAGTCCCTGCCTCGACGCGCAAGAGAGGGAGTTTAGCGGGGCTGCAAGCCGGCTCTCAGAACGTGAAGAGCTCGATTCCGCCGCTCACCTGCAGGGCGGTCCCGGTCACGTACGAGGCGAGGTCGGAGCAGAGGAAGGCGACGACGTTGGCGACCTCCTCCGGCTCCCCGGTCCGCCGGAACGCGGTCCGCCGCACCATCCGCTCGTTCATCTCCGGGTTGCCGAACCCGAAGGCCTCCGTGCCGATGATCCCTGCGACGATCGCGTTCGCCGTGATGCCGTGGCGCGCGCCCTCGAGCGCCAGCGTCTTCGTCAGCCCGACGACGCCCGCCTTCGTCGAGGCATAGCTCGCCTGGCCGAAGCCGCCGAGCGTCCCCGCGACCGACGCCATCGTCACGATCCGCCCCCAGCCTCGCTCGACCATCGCCGGCCAGACCGCCTGCGCGCAGTTGAACACGCCGGTGAGGTTCACGCGCAGGTCGCGCTCCCAGAGCTCCGGCGACTGCTCCTCGAGGCGGGCGATGTGGTCGAGCGTGCCGGCGTTTGCGACCAGGATGTCCGGCGAGCCGAGCTCGGTCGCCGCAGCGGCGTCGACCTGGGCGCGATCGGTCACGTCACAGCGCACGGCAAGCGCGCGGCGGCCGAGCGAGCGGATCTCGTCCGCGGTCTGCTCCGTGTAGACGAGGCCTTGCGAGCGCGCCGCCTGCGCAAGCGGCCCGAACTCGTCGGCGCCGGGCTCGGACTCGAGCTGGATGTCTGCGAGCACCACGTCTGCGCCGGCCCGTGCCAGCGCGAGCGCGTCCGCGCGCCCGATCCCCCGTGAGCTCCCGGTGACGAGCGCGACCCGTCCCGTGAGGTCGATCTCAATCGCCACGTGGAACTGAGGCGCCGCTTGCGGTGCCGTTGTCAGGATGGTCGGCTCTGCCGAGCATCCGTCTGAACCGACCGGTCGACGCGCAGGGATTCATTCCCGCGGCAAGTAAATCTCGCGCGCGATCACCAGGCGCTGGATCTGCGAGGTGCCCTCGTAGATCTGGAACAGCTTCGCGTCGCGCATCAGCTTCTCGACCGGGTACTCCTTGATGTAGCCGTAGCCGCCGAAGACCTGCACGGCGTCGGTGGTGACCTTCATCGCCGTGTCGGCGGCGAAGCGCTTCGCGTACGACGACTGCAGCGTGGCCCGGTCGCCGCGGTCGAGCAGCCAGGCGGCCTGCCAGACGAGCAGGCGCGCGGCCTCGATCTCGGCCGCCATGTCGGCGACTAGGAAGTTGACGCCCTGGTTCATCGCGATCGGCTGGCCGAACTGCACGCGCTCGCGCGAGTACTCGACGGCGTACTCGAAGGCGGCTCGCGCGACCCCGACCGCGCCGGCGGCCGTGCCCGGCCGCGTGTGGTCGAGGGTCTGCATCGCGATCTTGAAGCCCTGGCCCTCCTCGCCGAGGCGGTTCGCCTCGGGCACCTTCACGTCCTGGAACGCGATCGCGGAGGTGTCTGTGGCCCGCTGGCCCATCTTGTCCAGATGCTTCTCGATCGTGACGCCCTCGGAGTCGCGCGGAACGACGAACGCCGTGAGGCCGCGGTGCCCCGCGCTCCTGTCGGTCGAGGCGAACACGATGAACCACGAGGCCTGGCCGGCGTTGGTGATGAACATCTTCGAGCCGTTGAGGACGTACTCGTCGCCGTGGCGCACGGCGGTCGTCTGGATCCCGGAAACGTCGGATCCCGCTTCCGGCTCCGTCAGCGCGAACGAGCACAGGATCGGCTCCTCGAGCAGGGGCGGGAGCCACTCGCGCTGCTGCACCTCGGTCCCGGCGATGACCATCGGCAGCGTGCCGAGGATGTTGGCCACGATCGCCGTCGCGATCCCGGAGCAGCCCCAGCAGAGCTCTTCGCCGAGCAGCGCGCCCTCGATCGACCCGAGCCCCGCTCCGCCGAGCTCCTCCGGCACGTGCGGGTTCATCAGCCCGACCTCGTGCGCCTTCGCGATCACGTCCGCCGGGTGCGTGTGGTGCTCGTCGTACTCAGCCGCCTTCGGGCGCATCTCCTTCTCCGCGAACTCGTGCGCGAGCTCGCGCAGCGCGCGCTGCTCGTCGGTCAGCGCGAAGGAGATGCCGGTCTCGGTTGCCGTCGCCATGCCGTCCTCGCCTCGTTGATTGACTAGTCAGTCAAATGGTATCGGCGTCGCCGGCCGCGACAAGGAGGCGCCCTCCCCGTGCTCCGCGGGCCCCGGCCGCGCGAGCAGCGTGGCGCCGACCACGGTACAGGCGAAGGCGAGCACACGCAGCACCGGGAGCGACCCCAGCCCCTCGCCGAAGAGCGTCGTCCCCGCGGCGATGGGGAGCGCGTTCGTGAGCAATGTCGCGAGACCGGCAGTCGCCAGCACGCTGCCGCGCTGGAACCCGAGCTGGAGCGCGACGAACGCCAGCCCGTGGCACGTGAGCAGGACCGGCACGAACGCCAGGCTCGCTCCGCCGGGCACGGCCGCCTTCGTCGACACGTCGCCGGCCGCATACAGGATCCCGGCCGCGATCCCGAGGCCCGCACCGCCGGAGAGCCACCGCGCCGGCCGCAGCGCGGCGAGCCCGGCGCAGGCGAGCGACACCGCGACCCAGGCCACGACCTCCGGCCAGGCGCCCGAGACCTTGCTCGTCGTCTGCCCCGTCAACGACGCACCGAGCAGCACGAGCCCCGCGATCGAGACCGCAATCCCGCGCCGCTCCCACCTCGTCAGCGCGGCGGTACGCGAGACGAGCAACGCGAGCAGCCCGATCCCGCCCGCGGAGGCCGCCTGGACAAGCGAGAGCGGCGCCAGCGCGAGCCCGGCCACGTAGAGGAGCCAGCCGCCGATCCCGACCAGGAACCCAACGAGCCAGCGCGGGCTCCCGAAGAGGAGCATCAGCGAGGCGACAGGCCTCCGGAGGGTCAGCGGAGGGAGCTCCGAGGCGACTCCGTGCTGGACGAAGTAGCCCCAGTTCAGCGCGGCCGCCGACGCGCGCGAGCAGGAGCCCGCCGGCCAGCTCAGGAGTCATCTCCCGTTGCGCCCGGTGAACGGCAGGTACGCCTCGGCGGCGAGCGCTGCGATCCCGACCCGCGGCAGGTCCAGGCGCCGCTCGTAGACGACGAACCGCCGCTGCCAGCGCGGAAAGAACTTCCGGTTGAAGAGGAGCAGGTTGTCGAGCTGGAAGCGGCCCTTCAGCCGGAGGAGCGCGTGCCGCTCCAGCCGCTGCAGGCGCGAGAGCTCGGCCTCGGGCGCGAGGAGCGCCGCGAACGGCGCGAAGTTCAGCGAGATCCGCGCGAAGCCGTTCTCGCGCGCCCACTCGACCGTCTCACAGATGAGCCATTCGTTGAAGCCGTTCGGCGTCGAACGCTCGCGCGGCATGGAAGAGAGCGAGAGGCGCCGCCCCGGCGCGGCAGACCGCGAAGCGCAGGAAGCCCGCCGGAGCCCCGCCGGGCTTGCGGCCGACCACGAAGAGCGCGTCGTCGTCGCCCAGCCGGAAGAGCGCGTCGAGCGCCATCACGAACCCGCGCTCCGGCTCGGTCCCGCGCCAGCCGTGCGCGATCGTCTCGAGCTCCTGCCGGAGGATGGCGTCGAGCTGGCGGGGCCGCAGGATCTCCACCCGGTAGCCGGCGCGCTGCAGCCTGTGCACCGACTGCCGCACCTTCCGAATCGGCCTGCCCTCGAGGGAGAACGTCTCCGTCTCGACGACCGCCTCGTCGCCGTGGTAGAGCGCATGGAGGCCGCGCCGCCGGTACAGGCCTAGGGTGCGCTCCGAGGCGCCGAGGATGGCGAGCCGCCAGCCCCGCTCGCGCGCGAACGTGATGAAGCCGTCGAGCAGCGGGCCGTACTCCGCCGGCGCGCCCACCGGATCGCCGGAGACGATCGCCACCCCACCGACGACCCGGTAGGCCACGAAGGCGCGCCGGTTCTCGGAGAAGAAGTACGACTTGTCCGCCCGGAGCACGAACGGGGAGAGCGTGTCCGCCCCCCAGGCCGCGACGAGCTCGCGCGCCAGCGCCCGGTCGCGCGCCTCCTGGAGCAGCCGGTACCGCCACGGCGCGATCCAGCCGAGCAGGAGCCACGTGCCGCCCGCGAGGCCCGCGACGAAGACCGAGAGCGGGAACCAGTCGGCGAAGCTGCCGCCGAGGTGCGCCGAGCCGTGCAGGCGAGCGCCCACGAGGGCGGCGCCGGTCTCGCGGACGACCAGCTCGAACGAGACGGGCTGGTCGATGGCGAGCTGGTTCAGCCAGAGCGCGACGCCGCCGTAGAGGGCGATTCCCCCGATCACGAGGAGCGCGCGCAGGACGAGACGGAGGCGGGAGGTCGGGTCGCCGGGGGCGTCGAACTCGTGGCGGTACGCGACGAGTGCCACGGCGAGCAGCGCGGTCACGAGAGCGCCGGCGTTGAAGCCGTGCAGGAGGTGCAGCGCCGTCGATCCTCCCAGCAGGCCCAGCGATACCTGCCACGCGCGCCGCTTCCGGTGCGCGAGCCCGCGCGCGACGACCAGGAGCGCGAGCGCCAGCGGGCCGACGAGTGCACTGGTGACGGGTCGCACCGCGTCCGGGGCGAGCGAGGCGAGGAACGTCCGGTCCTCGGAGGGCAGGATCGCGTCCGCGAGCCCGATCGCTCCCGCGGCCGCGACTCCCCACGCGAGCAGCAGCGGGGCGCGCGAGCTCGAGCCCGACCGCACGCGGCCGCAGATCGCGCCGCCGAGGGCCGCGAGCACCGCCGGAATCGAGACGGCGCGGACGTCGACCGCCGCCACGAACGCGTCGTGGAACGAGACCTGGCGAACGACGGCGAACGAGACGCCGGCGGCGAGGAACTCGAAGGCCGCCACGCCGACCGCGAGGACGGCAGCGGCGCTCAACCGCTCGAGCCGTGCTGCCCGCGCCAGCAGGCCGAGGAGGAGCGCCGCGGCCCCCCAGACCGCCACGAAGGCGAACACGGAGACGCCGGCCCTCTTCGCCAGCTCCTCGAGTGGCAGCGCGTCGGGCACCATCGGCCGGTCCGAGCCGAGCTCGGGGCGGACGAGGTAGAGCCAGCCGGCCGCCGTGATGACGACGAGCAGCCCCGTGAGCGTCAGCGCCGCGTTTCGAAGCGCGCTAACCATGCGCGAGGTGGGCCGAGGCGGCTATCTCCGCCTGCCACGCGTTCCCTCGCCAGACGGCCCACGTGTGGCCGCCGTCCGAGAGGAAGAACCTGTGCCGGACGTGAAGGCGCGCCAGCTCCGTGGCAAAGCGCGCGTTCTGCCTCTTCAGTCCGTCCTGGGTGCCCGAGTAGAACCAGACGAACGCGTCCTCGCTCCGCAGCTGCGGCGCGACGCTACGCACCGTGAGCAGCGGGCTGTTTCGGGCGAGAAGCGCCTGTCGCCCGCCGAAGATCGACTCGATGTCGTCGGCCTTCTCGTAGCCCGACCAGCTCTCGAGGACGTGGAACTCCTGCGGATGGTGCAGGCCGATGTTCAGCGAGGCGTAGCCGCCTTCCGAAAGGCCGCCGAGCGCACGGGCGGCGCCGCTCCGGATCGTCCGGTACCGCTGGTCGATCGCGCGCACGACGTCCCTGGCGAGGAAGGTCTCCCAACCCTCGTTGCGGTGGATGCCGTTCGCCCACTCCTTGTCGGTGAAGACCCCGCTCGACCCCATCGGCATGACGAGGATCGTTGGACGCATCCGGTGC
>JBKPAM010000154.1:0-11291 GCA_046726435.1 Actinomycetota bacterium | reverse complement strand
TCCTGGAGGCAGCGGCAGTGCCCGCGGCCGTCTGACCCAACCACATCGGAGACGCCGAAGCCCGCCTAACGAAGCGGGTTTCGGCCCTCTTGGGCAAGCAAACCGCCCCATCCCTCGTTCGAGGGGTCTTCGGCCCGGCCTTGGCCGCCGATCCATTGCGCGTGTGCGGCTTCAACGGTGCCACGCAAATGCACCACCCGCGGCAGGGTCTGCCGAGAGACGATCGCGGCTACACGCTGAGTGAGCTCCTCGTCGTGATCATCCTCCTGGGGATCCTGTTTTCGATCGCGATCCCCTCGTACCTGAGATTCCACAGCGGGGCGAACAACTCCG
Source organism: Actinomycetota bacterium (assembly GCA_046726435.1). Lineage (GTDB taxonomy): Bacteria > Actinomycetota > Thermoleophilia > Gaiellales > Gaiellaceae > AC-32. The sequence continues at coordinate 10,958 of JBKPAM010000154.1, read as the reverse complement.
CCGGGCAGGCGAACGTCCGCGCGGCCGTGCCGGGTAACGAGGCCCGCGCCTCCGGCCGTTAGAACTTGCCGAGGTAGGCGTCCAGCAGCGGCTGGCCGGCGAAGAGCGCCACGATTCCGCCGAAGGCCGGGAACGGCGCGAAGGGGATCCCCATCTTCCGCGCCGTCGAGCCGTGGCGCGCAACCAGCACGAGGCTCGGCAGGAGCGCGGCGACCATTCCGAGCATCAGCCCCACACCGACCAGGCGGCCGAGCATGGCGCCGAGGAGGAGCGCGAGCTTCACGTCGCCCATGCCCATCCCGGCCGGGTAGGCGAGGGCCGCGAGGAAGAGAAAACCCGAGGCGGCGAGCGCTCCGAGCGCCCACTCGGGGCTCGGCTCGAGCGCGGTCTGCACTACGAGGACGACGAGGGCCGCCGGCACGACGATGCGGTTCGGGACTATGCGGTGCCTGAGATCGATCGCGCTCAGGACGACGAGCACGACGCAGAAGAACGCGGCCACGAACGCCTCTCCGCTCAGTCCGAAGGCGACGAAGCAACCGGCGACGAGGCCCGCGGTCGCGAGCTCCACGGCCGGGTAGACGGGGCTGATTCGCATCCCGCACGACCTGCAGCGTCCGCGCAGGAGCAGCCACGAGACGACGGGCACGTTGTCGTACCACGCGGTCACGGTGCCGCAGCTCGTGCAGGCCGAGCTCGGGCGCAGGACGGAACGGCGCAAGGGCACCCTTACCGCGACGACGTTCATGAAGCTGCCGAGCGCGAGCGCGGGCCAGAAGGCAACCAGGCCGAGGGCGACGTCCACCGGTGTGCTATCGGCAGCAGGAATCGCCGAGCTTAAGGCGCCCGCCTGACGCTCAGGCTTGGCGGCCCAGCGCCTCGACGAGCCGCAGCGGTGCGCGGACGAGGCCCTTTGCCTCGCCCGGATGCGCGAGGTCGCCTCGCAGGAATGCGGCAGTGAACCCCCACACGAGTGGCAGCCGCGCCACGCCGAAGACCAGCCGCGGAGCGCGCTCCAGCGCGAGCTTCGCCTTCCACGAAGCGGAAAGCGTCCGGCCGAGCACGGCGTCCAGCTTCGGCTCGTACCCGTCCAGGCTCCCGCCCCCGAGAAGCTCGAGCGCGCTCTCGGCCGCGAGTCGCGAGCTCACCAGCGCCTCGTAGATCCCGTCCCCGGAGAGCGGATCGACGAGCCCGGCCGCATCGCCTACGAGCAGCGCACGGCCGCGACGTGCGCGGGCCCCGACCAGACGCATCGGCAGGCGGTAGCCGCGCAGCGACTGGAGGCGTTCCGCGGGAAGCCCGTACTCGGAGCAGGCCCGTTCGAGATGCTCGCGGAGCCGCGGCCCCTCCGACTCCCACCCGCCGACCCCGACGTTGACGTGATCGCCCTTCGGGAACACCCAGGCGTAGCCGCCCGGCACGGCCCCGAGCTCGACCACCGCGCGCCCGCGGTAGCCCTCGCGCGCGTGAACATAAGAGACGTTCCCCTCGAGGGCCACCCCGTAGCTGCGCCCTCCCGCCAGCTCCAGAGACCGCGCTGTCAAGCCGTTCACGCCGTCCGCCCCGATCACGACCGGCGCAGCGGCGGCCGCGCCGTCGAACCGCACCGTCCCTCCGGCCTCCTCCAGCTCCAGCGCGGTCGCGCGAACGCCGTCCCGAAAGTCCGCGCCTGCATCGGCGGCCTGCTCGGCGAGGTGCGCGTCGAGCCGCCGCCGCTGCGTCATCAGGACAAGCGGCTCCGAGCTGCGCCGCTCGAACCGCCGCCCGTAACGGAAGCCGAGCTCGAACCGGCGCACCGTGTCCTCGACGACCGGCTCGACACCGACGGGCAGCTGCCGCACCGCCCTGTAGGTGAGCCCACCGCCGCAGGGCTTGTCGCGTGGAAAGCGCTCACGGTCGAGCAGTAGCACCCGCGCCCCCGCGCGCGAGAGACGGAGGGCGGCGGTCGATCCCGCGGGACCAGCGCCGACGACGATCGCATCGAACCGCTCCACGGGCCCATCGTACGAGTCGAAGCGGGAAGAAAGTTGCCGGCTCCGCCGTCTTCTAAGTCGAGAGGCGGAAGCTATGGTAAAAACTGAGCAAAGCTTGCGGAAATTTCGACAAAGTACGATCCTTGAACCAGATTCCCGTCTTCCACCTAGCAAGACCACAACATCAATCTGCGGACTAGAGGGAGAGGACATGCCGAGATATCTCGTCGTACGAAGATTCGACGTCGGTGAGGAAGAGATGCCGGAGGTCGGACGTCGGTCGCGCACGGTGATCGACGAGAAGTACCCAAAGATCGTCTGGGAGCACAGCCACGTGATCGTCGACGGGGACGGAGCGGTGCTGACCTACTGCGTCTACGACGCACCAGACGAGGAGACTGTGCGGGCGCACGCCGTGGATCTCGGCGACCACCGCATCCAAGTTCTCTACGAGATCGCCGGCGACGTCAGCCCTGCCGATTTCCCAGCCGCAGCGGCCTCCTAGCCAGCTCAGCGCATGAGTTGCCGGGCGTCGGGAATGTGCATGGCCGCCGTGCGCGCGATCGCGACACGGCGCCGCAGCAGCGCAAGCCGGTCGCCGTCCTCCTTGCCAACGAGGTCGAGCGCCTCGCGGTAGAGGATCGCGGCTTGGTCTTTCGCCCAGCCGCGCTCGGCTTGCTCCGCCGCGTTGATGAAGTAGCCGAGCGCGCGCTCCGCGTTGCCCGCGCCGCGCCAGTGGCGGGCGAGAGCGGCCACGGCCTCGCCAAGCTCAGCGGTCGATTCCTCGAAGTATTCCGCCACCCGCGCGTGCCGTTCGCGTCGATCGGCCCGCGGGAGGAGCTCGTACGCGACGTCTCGGATGAGCACATGCTTGAAGCCAAACTGCTGGTCACCTTCGATCATCGAGGCGGTTTCGCGCGCGATCAGGTCCCGCCTTTCGAGCGCGCCGAGGAGCTCAGAGAGGCCGTCGCCTTCGCGCGCGATCTGCTCCAGCGCGCCGCGCCAGAAGGTCTTCCCGACGACCGCCGCGTCGAGCAGGAGCGAACGCTCCGCCGCCGGTAGCGCGTCGAGCCGCGCACCGACGAGCCCGCGGATCGTGTTGGGAAGCGTGCCGGGAGCCGCCGGGCCCGACTCCGCCATCGTCGCCGCCAGCTGCTCAATGAACAGCGGGTTTCCACCCGCGGTCTCGACCACCCGGACGGCGTCGTCGTGCCGGAGGTCGCGGAGTCGCAGAGACACGAGCTCCTGCCCCTCCGCCGCACTGAGCGGCGCGAGCGGTAGGGCGCTGTAGGCGGGGAGGCCACCCCCCCACGCCGGCCGCGAGTCGAGCAGCTCGGGCCGCGCGAGCGTCAGCAGGAGCACAGGCAGATCGCGCAGCCGCGCCGCCAACAGCTCGACGAGATCGAGCAGGCCGCGGTCCGCCCAGTGGATGTCCTCCAGCACGAGCACCGTCGGCTGCTCTTGCGCCACTGACTCGATGAAGCAGCGCACGGAGAAGAAGAGCTCCTCGCGGTCGTCGACGCTCCCAGCCGGGTCGAGCCCGAGCAGGATCGCGAGGTGCTGCGTGACCATCTCCGCGCTCGCCCCCTGCGGCAGCTCGCCCTTCACCCGCTCGCGCAGCTTTCGCAGGCCGACGTCGGGTGGATCGCTCTCGAAGATCCCACAGAGCGCCTTCACCTGGGTAGCGAAGGCGAAGTAGGCGCTGCTTTCGCGGTACGGCAGCGACCGCCCGTGGACGCTCCGGCCGCCCGATCCCGCCACGAGGGCCGAGAATTCCTGCGCCAGTCGCGTCTTGCCGATGCCTGCAGGGCCGAGGACGGTGACGAGGTGCGGGACCGCCTCGCCGGCGACGCGCTCCCAGACGCCGCGTAGTACCTCGAGCTCTCGATTCCGCCCGACTAGCTGACCGGAGAGGCGGCGCTCGCCCGTGGGATGGAGCGGCCGTAGGGCCACCCATGCCTCGACCGGTTCGGCCTTCCCCTTCGCGCGCACGGGTTCCGACGCTTCGTACTCGATCGCGGTGTGGGTCGCCGCGTACGTTTCGCGGCCGACTATCACCCCGTTCACGGGCGCCGCGGACTGGAGCCGCGAAGCCGTGTTGACGACGTCTCCGGCGACCATCGCCTCGCCGAGCTCGGGTCGCGCTCCGAGTGTCACGAGCGCCTCGCCGGTGTTGACGGCGATGCGTAGCCGCAGGTCGAGACGCGGCTCGCGCTGGTCGAGATCCGCGACGGCATCGCGCACGGCCAGGGCGGCCCGAACGGCGCGCTCGGGATCGTCCCCGAACGCAGTCGGCGCACCGAAGAGGGCGACGATGGCGTCGCCGATGAACTTCTCCACGACACCGCCGAACGACTCGAGCTCGTTCCGCACGAGGTCGTGATAAGGGGCGAGAAACGCGCGGACGTCTTCCGGGTCGAGCCGCTCGGAGCGCTCCGTGAACCCGACGAGGTCGACGAAGATCACGCTCACGACTCGCCGCTCCTCCCGCGGCGCCGCCCCCTTCGGCGCGAGCTCCCGGCCGCAGGCGAGGCAGAACCGGGCGTTCTCCGGGTTTTCCTGGCCGCAGCTCGGGCACGTGATCATTCGGCTAAGGGTAGAACCCCGGTCAACGGCGGGAATCGGCCGCGCGGGGCGCCGCTACAATTGCCGCCCCGGGGGTGTGCCCGAGCGGCCAAAGGGAACGGGCTGTAAACCCGTCGGCTCAGCCTACGGAGGTTCGAATCCTCCCGCCCCCACTCACTCCGAGCAGGAACGGCACAGCAACCCGCCTCCTCGGTCAACTCCCGGCGGCGCGTAGGGACGCTTCGTGAGCCTTACCGTACGTCCGCAACCTTCCTACTCCGATGCGCGTGCGCGGGCTGCGAGATCTGTTCGGCGATGAACTCGGCGTCGTCCTTTACCCAACCGATCAGTGCCGACCCCCGCGTGTGCTGCCAGGTCAGGCCGAGGAAGTAGACGCCGCGAACCTCGGTCACCCCGCGCCGGTGCCGCAGGCGTCCGTCGGATTCGAGGACGGGGAGGTCAATCCACGAGTAGTCCGGCCGGTACCCGGTCGCCCAGATCACCGCGTCGACCTCGAGCTCACTGCCGTCGGCAAAGACGACCTTTCGCCCGGATGCCCGGACCGCTCGTGGCCTGAGCTGCACGCCGTAGTGCCGTTCGAGCTCCCGCGGGCTCGAGCCGATCAGCGTCTCCCTGTGCTGCAGGCGCCCGCCGAGACGCGACTCGACCGTCGTCGAGAGAAGCCGCGTCTGCGTCAACCACCAGAAGAGGTCGCGGCCGAGGATCTTTTGCGGTAAGGGCGTCTGCCGCGAGCCAACCGAGAGGTAGACCTCTCGCGTTGCGGAAAGCTCCTTGGCGACCTGGAAACCGGTATTGCCGCCGCCGACGACCAGGATGACTCCTCCGGGCAGGCCGTCCGGATTCCGGTAGCTGGTCGAGTGCATCTGGACGACCTCGGGTGCGAGCTGCCCCGCCAGTTCCGGCACGCGCGGGACCTGGAAGGGGCCGGTCGCGACGACGACCTGATCCGCGGCGATCAACGAGCCGTTCACGTCGAGCACGAGCGTCCCGTCATCTCGAGTGAGCCTCTGGACGCGGCTGCTCAGCTCGATCGGGAGGCCGAACGTCTCGGCGTACTGCTCGAGATAGGCGATCACCTCGTCTCGGGTGGGATAGCCATCGCCATCGCCCGGAAACGGAAGGCCCGGCAGGCCGCTGTACCGCCTCGGAGTGAATAGGACCAGCGAGTCCCAGCGCTCGCGCCAGGCCGCCCCGACCGAATCGGCCGCGTCCACGATCAGGAACCGCAACCCGCGCCGCGACAGGTAGTAGCCCATTGCGAGCCCTGCCTGGCCCGCGCCGATCACTACGACGTCGAAGCGACGCAAGTCTCAGGAGACGACGGCGAAGTGGGCCATCATCCCCATCGCGTGGTGCTCGAGGATGTGGCAGTGATACATCCACTCGCCGGGTCGATCGTCGGGTAGCCAGGCAATCCTCGTGCGGCTCTTGCGGGGCACGTTGACTGTGTCCTTCCAGCTTGGCAGCGGCGATTCCTCGCCGTCTTGCTCCACCACTTGGAAGAAGAAGCCGTGCAGGTGGAAGGGGTGATCCTGGCCGGTCTCGTTGACCAGGTCCCAGACCTGCAGGTCGCCCGCACGGACGGGATCGTCGCGCTGGTGCTCGCCACCGTGCATGAGGGCTTTCAGGTCGATCGTGCGAGTGGGCTCGGCTTCGGGGCCGGCGAGCGGCTCGATCTGCCGCAGCGAGCCCGGAATCCGCGCCCGCGACTCGGCTGCGGCACCGACTCGTAGCGTCGCGAAAGGCTCGCGAGGAGTCTCGCCCTTGCCCCGGTCGTAGGGGAGCGCCTCGATGGTCAGCTGCTCGCCCTCCTCGAACGGCCCGACGGCGACGTCGACGCGCTCTCCCGGAGTGATCAGCGTCTCCGTCGCCGGCAGCGGTCGTGGCAGCAGGCCGCCGTCGGTGCCGATGATCGTGAACGGCCGCTCGCCGATCGACAGGCGAACGAAGCGCGTGTTGGCGGCATCGACGATTCGCCAGCGCTCGATCGTGCCGGCGGGCATCTGGAGCTCGGGCTCCTGTCGCCCGTTGACCAGCCGAACGTCGCCCTCCCGCCCGGCGTGGTGTTCGTGCTCGTCGCCGAAGGGGGCGACATCCCCATCGGGGCCGAGCTTCAGGTCGTCGAAGAGCAGCGTCCGCTCCGCATCGAGCTCCGGCTCGTCCGGGCCACGCACGACCAAGGCGCCGTAGAGGCCGCGCTCGAGCTGCTCGGTCTCGTTCGTGTGCGAGTGGTACCAGTAGGTCCCGGCGTCGGGAACCACGAACCGGTACTCGAACTCGCCGCCCGGCTCGACCGGAGCCTGGACGGCGTCGGTTCCGTCCATTTCGGCCGGAACCCGGATCCCGTGCCAGTGGATCGTGGTTGCCTGCGGCAGGTCGTTGACCAGGTGGGCCTCGACCGTGTCGCCGACACGCGCCTCGATCACCGGGCCCGGAACTCGGCCGTCGTAGCCGAAGCCGGGGATGCTTCGACCGGAAGCGAACTCCCAGTCAGTCGTTTGAGCGTCGAGCTCTACTGAGACGTTGGTCGCCATGTGTGCTCGCTACCCAGGACCAGTGTCTCCAATCGTGGTCGATTCGTCGCTAGTGGTACGCGTGCACAACGGCGTGGCCGCGGCCGCGAGCGATCAGCACACGGTTGACCGGAAAAGCCGCCCAGAAAGCGATGAAGAGCCCGACTGCGAGGCTCCACCAGAAGAGGAAGTCGCCGAGGCCCGCCGCCATCGCGCCCGGGACGAGCAGGATGAAGCCGTTGTCGACGATCTCCATCACGGCGATCGAGACCGTGTCCGCGGCGAGTGCGACGCGTGTTGCCTGGAATAGCGGGACTCCGGCCCTGACCAGGGGACGCAACGTCAGCGCGTAGCCGAAGATGAAGGCCAGGACGACGGCGATCGCAATCGAGGCGACGTCGCCCCAACCGAGTGCCGTGGCGATGACCAGGCCGAGAACCTCGCCGATCGCGCAGCCCGTCAGGCAGTGCCAGGTTGCGGCAAAGGCCGCCCTGTTCAACGACGACGGCGCGTGCCGGGCGTGCCGATCGTCGTGGGGATCCAAGCCCGGCTTACGCGGCCGGCTTACGGCAGCCGCGAGCGGGTGATCCACACGAGATGGCCCGGTGAGAGGCCTAGCCCCTCCAGCGCGCTCTCCGGATTGCCGCGCACGATCTCCAGCCAGCCCCGCTCGTCGAAGAGGACGCCGTACTCCCCCGCCTTGAAGTCGGCATACGTGCGACCGCGCCTGGCCTCCGCCGACCCTGAGGTGGCCTTGATCGCCAGGCAGCGCGCGTCCTCGAGCCCCGCGCGCGCGAGATCCTCCTCTCGGACGTTGACCTGGATGTTCCCGAAGCGGTTGAAGTCGAGCACCTCGCCGCGGATCTCGCCGTCCGCGATCTCGGGCTCCGGCAAGGCAAGCGCGCCCAGCGTCTGGGGATCGACACTTGGCCCGAGCTGCTCGAGCGGCATCCCGGCCGCCAGGTGCGCCGCCGGCGGGCACAGCGTGTCGGGTGCGCGAAACGACTCTGCCCGGGCGGGCCGAACGACGTCCGGCGAGGCGATCTCGACAGCCGTCGCCACTCCTCCCGCAGCTTCCCAGGCCAGCGACAGCAGGCCGTTGTCGGGCCCGACCAGGAGCCGGCCCGAACCCGTTCCGATCGCGACCTCGCGGTCCTTCCCGACGTTCGGGTCGACCACGGCGAGCACGACCGCGTCCTCGGCGATGTAGGGCATCGAGTCGGCGAGCAGCAGCGCGCCCGATTGCACCTCGAGCGGGCGGATGAGGTGCGTGAGGTCGACGATCGGGCTCTCCGGCGAGATTCCGGCGAGGACCGAATGGCAGATACCGACCCACTCGTTCCCGAGCCCGAAGTCGCTCAGGAAGACGATGGGACGAGCGGCGCGCGCCATCGGCTGAAGCATCCCCTTCGACCGGGAGCAATGCAAGCGCTCCCGGAGCTCGAAGCCTCCAGCCGGCTCGGCGTCAGTCGTCTTCGGCGGTATCGGCGTCGCCGATCGAGCTCTCCGCCGAGGCGTCGCCGGCTTCCTCTCCGGCCTCCTCCTCCTCGCCCTCCTTGCGCAACTCTTCCGTCTCTTGCCGGCTGCGACGGGCTTCCTCGATCAGGCGTTGCTCCTCTTCTGCCATACGGCAGGTGTGCCCGGCTGTGCTCGGGAACAATCTCTCCGTGCGCATCGTGCCTTGGATTCCGCCGCTCTTCCGCGACCGGGCCGCCGCCGGCCGCGCGCTCGCCGAGGCGCTGGCGAGCCACGACGACGCGGTGGTCGTGGGGGTCGCGCGCGGAGGAGTCGCGGTGGCCGTCGAGGTGGCGCAGGCACTCGAGGCGCCTCTGACAGCCGTCGACGTCGAGCGCGTGAATGACCGCGGCCTGCGGCTCGGGGCGGTGACCGCGACGGGCCCTGCCTACCTCCGCGAGGGCGTCCGCGAAGACGAGGCCGCGGCTGCCGTTGCCCGTGCACGGCGCGCGGCGGAGGCGCTCGAGGCCAGGCTCGAGCACGAGCAGCTGGCGGTCGGCGGGAAGACGGCGCTCGTCGTCGACGACGGCGCCATTACCGGCCTGACCCTGGCGGCCGCCTGCCGCTGGGCCAGTGCGAAGGGTGCGGCGCGGGTCGTAGCGGCCGTTCCGGTGGCTAACGTCGGCGGCCTCGCGCGGCTGCGCGAGGAAGCGGACGAGGTGGTCTGCCCGCAGCCGCTCGAGCAGATCGCGGTCGTCGGCCAGGCGTACGACAGCTTCGATCCACTCGACGAGTGGTACGTGGCGGACCTACTCGCGCGGAGCTGACTCCGAACAAGATGAGGGCGCCTTGCGGCGCCCTCATCTCTTGCGAACGCGAAGCTACTTCCCTTTGAGCGCGTAGCTCGCGATGGAGTCGAGCGACGGGCTGTCGGCCTGCGATGGCGTAGCGTTCGCCGCCGCCGCGATCATCGCGTTCTGCTCCTCGGCGGACAGCGTCCCGCACGGGTTCGCGGGCGGCCCGCTCGAGGGCGGCAGCGGCTCCGTGGGCGGAACGAGCGCCGGATAGTACGACGGGAAGAAGTCGATCGGCTCTTCCTGGCGGAACGAGCCCCACTTGTTCCCGCCCTGCCCGACCAGCAGCTTGACGTCACGCCAGGCCGCCTGCGTCGGGAAGGTGTGCTGGATCGTCGGATCGGTCGTGGAGACCACCGGGCTTCCGTCTCCGAAGTCCCAGTAGTACGTGAGACCGTGCGTGCTGCCGTCGTCCCTCCGACTGAAGCCGGCGTCGAACGTGACGGTGGTCTGTGCCGTCGGCTTCTTCGGGCTCATCTCGAAGTACGCGACCGGGCGGGTCGGCTTGGCCACCACGCCGCCCTCCTCCGGGGAGGCGATCACGTACGAGAACCAGGTCGCGATGAACTCGACGCCTCGCAGCAGCCCTTCCGAGGGCTTGTCGAAGCCGCCCGGCCCGTGCACCGTGCCGGAGGCCCAGTAGTTGAGGTTCGAGAAGTAGTCGCTCGTGGAGTCCTGCCCGTACTCGCCGGCCAGGGTCGGCTTGCCCTGGGGCGTGTTCGGGTAGCTCGACGGGTACGGGTTGTCCGCACCGCCCACGAGCGGGTCGATGCTGGAGTCGTACTGGCCGATGTCGCCGAGCGACGGGATGCCGCGGACGCCGAACGAGACCTGATCGGTCCGGCCGGTGCGATCGTCGAGCACCGGCGTATAGAGCGCCTGGTCTTGCGGCAGGTACGCCGGCACGCTCTGGATCCCCGGCGTGTCGGGCACCGAGCCCGTGTTCTTGAACACGAGCGGGTTCTCCAGCGGAATGCTGAAGTTGTACTTCTGCCCGAGGTCCTGCAGCGACTGCGTCACGGCGTTGGCAGCAGAGGCCCGGAACGCCTGCACAGCAGGCAGGTTGTGCTGGAGCCGCTGGATGCCGACGGTGCCGTAGACGTTGTTCGGCGCCGCCGAGACCGGGGTCGCGTTGATGTTGTTGAACCACGGCCCTGCCTGGCCGTCCAGGAGGTTGCTCATGTAGTAGCCCGTGCCCCACTTGTGGGCCGGGTAGTTGAGCCCGTCCTGGTCGTTGTTCAGGACGCCGATGATCTGGCCTTGCGGGCTGTCGGAGAGCAGGCCCGTGGCCGACCCGTTCACCGTCGACCCGTACCCGTGGGCCTTGGCGAGCGGCGCCGAGAGCGTGATCCCGGTGCCGAGAGCAGAGGTGTCGATGACGCGCGCTCCGCTCGGGTGGGCGTTCGGCAGCCCGGCCGTCAGCGTGATGCCGCTGCCGAGATCCTGGACCGGATCGCCGCTTGCATGCGCCGCGGAGAGCGGCGTGGCGAGCCCGATGCCCGTCCCGGTCGCACCCGCGGTGCCGACCGAGGTGACCGTGTCGTACTCGACGTTCCCGAAGCCGACGTCGACCGCGA
>JBKPAM010000153.1:0-7622 GCA_046726435.1 Actinomycetota bacterium | reverse complement strand
TTCGCCATGGGCTCCGCACTCGACCTCCATCCGCTCGCGGTTCTCGTGATCACGATCGCCGCGGGCTGCATCTTCGGCATGATCGGGCTCGTGCTCGCGGCGCCGCTCGCGTCGGCGGCGGTCCACATCACGCGCGACCTGGCACGCGCGCGTGCCGCGGCGGAGCAGGCCGCAGAGGAGCCGGCCGCGGAGGCCCCGCCCGACGCGCCGACCGTAACCGCCTAGGACGCGACCGAGCGGAGCGCGCTGCCCTCGAGGCCGGTCTCGGAAGCCACGGCCTCGACCAGCCCGAGCTCGCGCGCCCGGGCAACCGCCTCGCTCCGGTTCGAGACCCCGAGCTTCCGGTAGACCGAGATCGCCTGGGTCTTGATCGTGTTGCGCGAGACGTAGAGTCGCTCGCCGATCTCCCGGAAGGAGAGGTGCGTGGAGAGGAGCGGCAAGACGCGCAGCTCCGCCGCGGTCAGTGCCGAGCCGGTGCCGTTCGGGGCCTCCGGCATCGCGACGATCTCCTCCTCGAGCCCGTCGACCCCGTCGCCCAGGACGCCGAGCGCCGGCCTCGCCGCGAGGATGCCGCGGGATTCCTCGAGCACCCGCTCCGCCGCGTCGCGATCCCGAAGCGTCACGTACGCACGGCCGAGCTCGAGCCGTACCTGGATCGCGAGCCATGGGAGCGCGAGCGTCAGCGCCCGGGTGAGCCGCGCGGCGACCGTCAACAGCTGGCGCGCCCTGTCCCATTGCCCGTGCCTGAGCAGCGCGCGCGCGGAGGCGGCGAGCGCGAGCGCGCTCGTCGGATAGCTGCCGAGGTTTCCGCTCTCGACGAGGTCGTGAGCCTCGTGGGCGAACGTCTCGGCGCGCCCGTGGTCGCCCCAGGCGGCTGCGAGCAGCGAACGCTCGCTGAGGGCGACCACGGACGTCTCTGCGGACCCGAGCCGTGCGGCGGCCTCGACGGCGTCTTCGAGGATCGAGTCGCCTTGCTCGCTCTCGCCGGTCAGGACCTTCGCAACGCCCCTGGCCAGGAGCGCCCCGGGGAGCCACGCGTCGTCTTCGGCGAGCCTCGCCAGCGCCGCCTCGGCGTCAGCGCGCATCCGCGTGGGCCCGTCGGCGCAGAGCGCCGAGCGCATGACGAAGACCGACGGCCGGACCGAGCCGACGCCCTTGCGCCGCGAGGCGAGGCCGCGCTCGGCCGCGTGGAGCCAGCGGTCGGCGTCGGCGGCGCGCCCCCGGGCCGCGTGGACGTAGCACCCGTTGATCGCGACCGCCGGGTGCCGGTCCAGCCACCGGTCGTCGTCGACCAGGTCGAGCCAGCCCTCGACCGTCCCGACCCGGCCGCTGTGATGCACCTCCATCGCGATCGAGGTCAGGATCCGTGCGGTGGTGTCGTCGTCGCCGGCGGCGTGGGCGTGAAGGAGCGCCGACTCGGGGTCGCCGTGCGCCTCGTGCCACGCCGCCGCCCGGCGGTTCAGCGTCGGTACGCGCTCCGGCTCGTGGTCGTCGAGCTCACGGCGCAGCAGATCCCGGAAGAGGTGGTGGTACCGCCACCACTCGCGGTGCCGGTCGAGCGGAACGAGGAACAGGTTGGCCTGCTCGAGCTCCTCGAGCAGGAGGCCCGAGCCCTTGCTCCGGAGAACCGCGTCGCAGAGCGGGCCGGAGAGCTTCTCGAGAATGGACGTGCGCCGGAGGAAGCGGAGTGCCTCGGGCCGCAGGTGCGACAGGTACTCGAAGCGCAGGTAGTCGGCCAGGTAGCGGTCGTCGCCGCCGATGTCGGTGAGCTCCGGAGGCTCGGCGAGCTCGTCCCGCGCGCCGTGGCTCGCCAGCGCCGCGAGGTACAGCGCGGCCGGCCAGCCCTCGGTCCGGTGCAGGAGATCGACGATCTCGTCCTCCTCGGGCTCGACGCCGGACGCCCGCAAGAGCATCTCCGCCTCGCGCCGGCTGAAGGCGAGCTCGTACGAGCCGATCTCGAGCAACGGCGCGGCGACGCGGAGTGCGGCCACCGGGAGCCTGGGGGTCACACGCCCCGATAGAGCGACCATCGAGCCGGAGGACAGGTTCTCGCCCAGGACGCCGATCGCTGCGACGGCGTCCGCGGACTCGAGCACGTCCGCGCCGTCCAGCACGAGCACGAACGGCGACGTGCGGGAGGCGACCTCGGCGGTCAACCCCGGCGTGACCGCGTCCCAGATCGTCTCCTCGGGACGGTCGAACGCGTCGAGGACGCGCGGGCCGAGCGGCTCGATCTGGTGGAGAGCAGCCGCGATGTGCCTCAGCAGCAGGACCGGGTCGTTGTCGCGCTCGTCCACCGAGACCCAGGCGAACGGCCGCGCGTCGCGCGCTGCCCACTGCGCGAGGAGCGTCGTCTTCCCGTACCCGGCCGGCGCCACCACGAGGACGATGGGGAACGCGCCCGCAGCGCGAAGCCGGTTGACGAGCGCAGTCCGCGAGACGCCGTCGCTTCGCGCCGGCGGTACGCGCAGCTTCGACTCCACCACGTCGAGGGGTGGCGAGCGCCAATCGCGGCGTTGCTCCCTCATCCGTTCCCCCAATCCGGTCCGTGCAGCGGCGTTGCTCTCCGCCAGGAGTGTCGTCCCTCGGAGCCCGTTCGGCAAGGCGGGGATTCCCTGATTCCCGATCCGGTTGAGCGCCCTGCAAAACACCCGCCGTTCGCTGGTGCTCACACCACGACTCGAAGTCGGGTCACGCACGCAGCCAGTGCGATACTCGGACTATGAGGATCCGCGTTGTCGCCGCCGAGGACAGCTTCCTCGCCCGCGAGGGCATCGAGAGCATCCTCGGAGACATCGAGGACGTCGAGCTGGTCGAGATGTCCGGCGACCTGGACGAGCTGCGGACGGCGGTCGAGCGAAGCTCTCCGGACGTGGTGCTGACCGACATCCGGATGCCGCCCACGAACACGGACGAGGGCATCCGCTTCGCCGCCGAGGCGCGGGACTCGCACCCCGAGCTGGGCGTCGTGATCCTCAGCCAGCATGCCGAGCCCCGCTACGCGATGGCGCTGTTCAAGGCGGGCTCGGATCGCCGCGCATACCTGCTCAAGGAACGCCTCAAGGACCAGAGTGAGCTGAGCCGTGCGCTCCACGACGTCGCAGCGGGTCGGTCGCTCGTCGATTCCAAGGTCGTGGACAAGCTGCTTTCCACCCGGGAGCGGCACTCCGGTCTGCACAAGCTGACGGCACGCGAGCTCGAGACCCTCGGGCTGATCGCGGAGGGGCGCAGCAACGCCTCGATCGCGTCAAGCCTCCGGATCACGAAGCGTGCGGTCGAGCGGCACATCAACGCGATCTTCGTCAAGCTCGACCTCGGAGAGCCCGAGGACGTGAGCCGGCGCGTCAAGGCCGCGCTTCTGTACCTGAGCGGCGAAGCGGGCTAGCGCGGGCGCGGCGCCGTCAGGCCGGTAGCTCCTCGAGCCGCCGTTCGAGGAAGCGCCGCTCGGCGTCCGAGTGGACGAGCTCCAGCGCGCGGTCGTAGGCCTCCCGCGCCTCCTCGGTGCGGCCGAGCCGCTGCAGCAGCTCGGCGCGGGTGGCGTGCAGGTAGTGGTAGCTCTCGAGGTCGAGGGTGTCGACGAGGGCCAACGCGGCCCCGACCTCGCCCGCCTCGGCCAGCGCAGCCGCCCGGTTGAGCTCGACGACCGGCGAGCCGGTGAGCGCGGCGAGCTCGCCGTAGAGCTCGGCCAGCCTCGGCCAGTCCTGGGGCTCGTCCACGTGCAGGGAGGCGATCTCCGCCTGGAGCGCGTATGGGCCGAGGCCGCCCAGCGCCTGCGCGCGCTCGAGCCTCGCGCGGCCCTCGGCGATCTCCTCGAAGTCCCAGAGCGACCGGTCCTGATCGCGGAGGAGGACGACCGTGCCCTCGGCGAAGCGCGCTTCGCTTCGTGCGTCGTTGAGCAGCATCAGCGCCAGCAGGCCGTGCACCTCGGGCTCGTCGGGCATCAGCTCGGCAAGCGCGCGCCCGAGCCGGATCGCCTCCGCCGCCAGCTCGCCGCGGCCGCCGTAGCCCTCGTTGAAGATCAGGTAGACGACTGCCAGCACGGCCGCGAGGCGATCCGGGAAGAGATGGGCCGGCGGTACACGGAACGGGATCCCGGCTGCCTTGATCTTGCTCTTGGCACGGACGAGCCGCTTGTTCATGGTCGCCTCGGGGACGAGAAACGCCCGGGCGATTTCCTGCGTCGTCAGGCCGCCCAGCGTGCGCAGCGTGAGCGCGACCTGCGCGTCGAGCGCCAGCGCCGGGTGGCAGCAGGTGAAGACGAGCTCGAGCCGCTCATCTGGGATCTCTGTTTGGTCCATCTCGTCCTCCGTCGCCTCGGGCACCTCGAGCAAGCGGGTCTTCTCCGCGAGCGTGCGGTCGCGCCGGATGCGGTCGATGGCGCGGTTCCGCGCGGTGGTCATCAGCCACGCGCGCGGATGGTCCGGCGTCCCCTCGCGGGGCCAGCGCTCGGCCGCGATCACGAACGCGTCCTGGGCGGCTTCCTCGGCGAGGTCGAAGTCGCCGAGGAAGCCGATCAGGCCTGCGAGGACGCGGCCCCACTCGTCGCGGAAGATGCCCTCGAGACTCAGTACTCCACCACCGGGCGGACCTCGACGGCGCCCCCCATCCGCGCGGCCGGGATGCGCGAGGCGAGGTCGATCGCGGAGTCGAGGTTGTCGGTCTCGTACACGAGCCAGCCGCCGAGCGCCTCCTTGACGGCGACGAACGGGCCGTCGGTGGTGAGCGTCTTGCCGTCGTCGACCCGCACCGTGGTCGCCGCCTCGGGCGGCTGCAGCTGGACGTCGGCGGGCGTGACCCCGGGGGTCTCGTTGATCGCCTGGTAGTCGCGGTAGACGGCCTGCCGCTCGTCCTCGGACAGCTTCGCCCACTCCTCCGGCGAGTACGGCGTCGGGGCGTCACCCTGGTGGATCAAGAGCACGTACTTCATCGTCGTCTCCTTTCGTGGATCGTGGTCGCCTCTGAGACGAACGGGAAGCGGGGAAAAGGACACCCCCTCAGGTGCGCCGCGTGCGGTGCTCGTCCAGCGCGGCATTGAGCTCCGCGGAGACCACCATCAGCCGGCCGACGAGCACGAGCGAGAAGAGCAGCGCGGTCGCGATCCCGAGCGCGCCGTAGGTGTTGGCCCGGTCCTCGACGAGGCGAGTGGTGACGTAGATGTTGAAGACGTTGACTCCGAACAGGCCTACGCCGAAGAGCAATGCGCCGGGGACGAGTGCCGGCCAGCGGGCCCGGCGGTGCGGGAGCTCGTGCGAGACGAAGATCCAGGCGCCGCCGATCAGCACGACGTACACGAGCAACGCCGCCAGCCCGCCGAACTGGTCTCCCCTGCGGATCCAGCCCACGATCCCGGTCGCGACCAGTTGCACGGCGAGTGCTCCGGCGAGCACGGCGACGCCTCTCGGCGTGACCTTCACGCCGCGCCCCGTGCCGAGCCAGGCGATCGCGTGCACCTTCGCGAGCGCGCGATAGAGCGTGGTGAGGGCGTAGAGCACCGCCGGGATCATCAGGACGAAGACGACCGTTCGGGCTCCGCCCGAGGCTGTCGCGGCGACCTGCGAGGCGATCAGCCCGTGCAGGCCCGCGTTGCGCGTGATCTTCGACGGGCTCTCGTCCACGGTGTCGGCATACAGGCCGAGGCCGGAGACGAACAGCAGCGCGGTCGGAAGCAACAGGACGAAGAGCCGGTAGGCGAGCGCCCCTGCGAGAAGCCCCCCGCCGATCTCCGAGTCTCGCTCGACGAGACCGAAGCCGAAGTCGACCGATTTGTGCCGCTCCCGGGCGGCGTGGGCTTGACCCTGGAGGATTCGCCCGCGCTCGACCCAGCGGGCGAGCCTGCCGGCGACGGTCGGCTCGGCGTCGATCTCAATCGGGCGCGGCTCGAGTGGATCCCGGGCATCGGCCACACCTGAATCCTAGGTCGGAGTCCGCGCGAGCTCGATCTCCGCGGGAAGCTCGGAGAGCCGGGTTTCCGGTTCCAGCTCGCCGCGGGTCCTGGCGTCGAAGTAGACGTACGCGGTCGTGATCGCAACGAACGGCATCGCCACGGCGTAGACGGCGCCGGCTAGCACATTGACGAGCCAGAACGGCGCGCTCGTAACGAAGATCAGGAGCGCGCCGAGGAGCGGGCCCGCGACGACGACGATCGTGCCCCCCAGAACGATCAGCGACGCGACCTTCAGCCAGCGCTGCCTCACCAGGCGGCCGCTCCGGCGCAGGGCCGCGGTCGCCGATACCTGCTCGAGCTCGATCGCAGGTGCGATCAGCGCCCAGGCTAGCCACACCCCGATCGGCAGCAGGTAGATGGAGCTCGCGAGCAGTGAGATCATGATCGACGCGATCAGGAGGGCTCCGAAGAGAGATGCGACGCTGTCGGAGGCGAGGCGGTAGGCGCCGAGCGGTCCGATCGACCGTCCCCGGTCGAGCTCGACCAGTACCCGCGCAGTGGCCGCCTGGACGAGCCCGAGGCCGAGCAGCGTCAGGGCCGTCCCGATCGCCAGTACGAACAGCGCCAGCAGCCCGCTGTTCTCGCCTCCGGTCTGGACGCCGAGGATGCTGGTCGCGTGGA
Source organism: Actinomycetota bacterium (assembly GCA_046726435.1). Classification (GTDB taxonomy): domain Bacteria; phylum Actinomycetota; class Thermoleophilia; order Gaiellales; family Gaiellaceae; genus AC-32. The sequence continues at coordinate 1,057 of JBKPAM010000153.1, read as the reverse complement.
GGATCAACGCTTGCAGGAGCGTGATCAGCAGCGACACCGGGATAAGCACGAGGCCGATTCCGATCCAGAGGGGGATTCGCCGGACGTACATCCGGGCGGAGGCCGAGAGGATCTGGCCCCAGGCGCGCCGGCGCGCGAGCCGGAACGGGGCGGTCGGGCGCCAGGTCGCCCTCGAGATGAGGATCACGACGACCAGGGCGAGCCCGCCCAGCACGAGGCTGAACGCGAGCGGCTTGTCGACGAGCTGGACGAGCGCCCTCGATCCTGTTCCGACGGCACTGCAGAAGAAGTCGGTCGCGTCGGTCCCGAACGCGCTCCCGCCGGGGACGGTGTAACTGCGTGCGCGCCAGCCTTCCGACCAGCGGATCGGCTCCGCCCACTGCGTCTTCAGGTTCGGCCCCTCGGGGCCGTTGAAGAACGCTGGCCGCAGCTCGCCCCAGCGACCCTCGAAGGCGATCCACGGGAAGTCGGCCTTCGCCTGGGCCGGGCTGCTCGGAATGGTCTGCACGTGCGGGCGGATGTCGAAGGTGGGCCCGCGCGTGTCGTCGCAGCCGACGCCCTGCTCGGCCGAGCTGCCGAGGTAAAGCGCCGCGTCGTAGAAGTTCGCGTGCGAGCCCGCCGCCGGGCGCACTACCGGATGGGTGCCGTCGACGCGCTCGAGCTTGCCGTCCGTCCACGTGGCGCGCTCGGCGCCCTCGTGCTGGCTGTAGCCCACCTCGACCGGCGGCTGCTTCAGCGCCTGCGCCGGCGTCGCGGCGTCGAAGACGAGCTGGATCATCTCCCAGTCGCCTTCGTGCAGGTGTTCCAGTCGTTGAAGACGTAGAAGAGCCAGTACTGGAGCGCAAGCGTGCCCGGGTGTGCCGGGTCGGTGGCGACCCGCGTGTAGACCGCCGGCCGGTGCCCCTCGGTGAGCCGTCGCTCCCAGTTCAGGTAGTCGCAGCCCGGCTCGAGCGCGCGTCCCGGAAAGTCGAGGTGGTACTGGAAGAGGCCTTTCGAGAGGTCGTTCGCAGTCGGGCCGATCTTGACCAGGTCGCCGGGGCTCCACGGCCCTCGCAGC
>JBKPAM010000152.1:0-4982 GCA_046726435.1 Actinomycetota bacterium | reverse complement strand
CGCTGACCGGCTCGTCCTGCTGCTTGCGCCGCACGGTCGGATCGGCGTTGCCACGCTTGCCGTCGCAAGCCCGAACGGCAGCCTCACCACCGTCTCGCTCGATCGGACGTACGCGGGGTTCGAGGGATCCCCTGACGGGGGCCCGGAAACGCCGATCGCCCACCACCGGACACCGGGGCTCGCGATCGACCCGGATGCGAGGCGCGCGATCGTCGTCGGCGCCGGGGAGCCGGCCGCCGAGGTCTCGCTCGACTCGCTCACGGTCTCGTACCACTCGCTCACTCGTGCGTCGCTCCTCTCCCGCCTCGGCCGCTGGCTCGAGCCCGACGCTCTGGCCAAGGGATCCGACGGGCCGAGCCGCTACGCGAGCTGGCTCGGGAACGGGCTGGTCGCGGTGGCGGGGTCGGACGAGCGGCTCTACGAAACGGCCACCGGGCGACAGGAGAGCTCGACGCCGTCCGGCCTCCAACTGTTGGACACGAGCACCTGGTCGCTTCGCACCATTGCGCCCGGGGCCGATTCGTTCACGCGCGCCGGCGCCTGGCTGCTTGCGACAGGGACGCGCTGGAGCTCCGAGACTCAGGAACAGCGGACAATCGGGCTCGCCGGGCTCGGGCCGGACGGAGCACTTCGCTTCCGGACGCTGAAGCGTCAAAACGTCTACGTCGACTTCGTGTACCGAGGCCGTGCCTACGTGGAAGCCGAGTCCTCGGGCGGCGTGATCGTCGATGCCCGCTCGGGCCGCACCGTCGGCAGGCACGCCGGCCTCCCCTGGCTGCTCCTCGGGGACGCCAGCTAGGCTCCACCGCATCGGACCAGGCCAGCTCGCCGCCTTTCTCGGAGTCTCGGCGCTCGTGATCGTCACGCCCGGGCAGGACACGGCGCTCACGATTCGGAACACGCTGCTCGCAGGCCGGCGGGGCGGAGTCTGGACAGCTGCCGGAGTGGTGACGGGCCAGCTCGCGTGGGCGACGGCGACCAGCGCCGGGCTCGCGGCGCTCTTGATCGCGTCCCAGCCGGTCTTCACGGCGCTCAAGCTCGCGGGAGCTGCGTACCTGATCTGGCTCGGCGCCGCAGCCCTCGTCTCGGCCGTTCACGGCCGAAGCACGGGCTCGCACACCGGCGGGCTGTCGCTGCGAGGGCGAACGGCGTACCGCCAGGGCGTGCTCAGCAACCTCGGCAACCCGAAGATGGCGGTCTTCTTCACGAGCCTCTTGCCGCAGTTCGTCAGTGCGGACAGCGCGAGCTTCTGGACGCTGTTTCCGCTCGGCGTGGCGTTTGCGCTCATGACGCTTATCTGGCTCTCCGCCTACGCGCTGGCGGTCGCGAGAGCGCATGCCTTCCTGCTGCGAACGCGGGTGCGGCGCGCGCTGGAGGCCGTTACGGGCGCCGTGCTCGTCTCGCTCGGGCTCCGCCTGGCGGTCGAACGCTAGTCGCTGGTTATCGTCGAGGGCGTGGACGTTCTCGACCAGATCGGCCAGGGGCTCTGGAACGCCTTCCAGATGGCGTGGGAGGTCTGGTGGGCGCTCGTGCTCGGCTTCCTGTTCTCCGGGATCGTGCAGGCGTGGGTGCCGAGGCGGCGCCTCGAGCAGGCGTTCGGCGGCGAAGGGCCCAGGACGGTCGCGCTGGCCACGGGGCTCGGCGCTGCCTCCTCGTCCTGCAGCTACGCAGCGGTAGCGATCGCGAAGTCCCTCTTCCAGAAGGGCGCGAGCTTTGCGTCGGCGATGGTCTTCCAGTTCGCCTCGACGAACCTCGTCTTCGAGATCGGGATCGTGCTCTGGATCTTCCTCGGGTGGCACTTCACGCTGGCCGAGTTCGTCGGCGGCCTGATCCTGATCGTGCTGATGTGGATCGGCGTCCGGATCTTCGTCTCGCGCGGCGAGGAGGAGCGTGCGCGGGAGCACGCGCTCGCCGCCGACACCGGTCACCTGCACCCGTCGGCCGGCGGCGCGCGGCCGCTCTCGCTCGAGAGCTGGACGGACGTCGCGCACAACTTCCGCAGCGACTGGCAGATGCTCTGGAAGGAGATCACCGCCGGCTTCCTGATCGCGGGCTTCATCGCGCTGCTGCCGATGGACTTCTTCAACTCGCTCTTCCTCACCGGCACGGGAGGCTGGGTGCAGCTGCTGGAGAACGTCGTCGTCGGCCCGCTGGTCGCCGTGCTGTCGTTCGTCTGCTCGGTAGGGAACGTGCCGCTCGCGGCCGTGCTCTGGGCGGGTGGGATCTCGTTCTCGGGCGTGATCGCGTTCATCTACGCCGACCTGATCATCATCCCGCTCGTCCTCATCTACCGCCGTTACTACGGCTGGCGGCTGACCGCAGTGATCGTCGGGCTGATGTTCGGCGCGATGGTCGTCGCGGCGCTGGCGGTCGACGGGCTCTTCAGCGCGGCCGGGCTCGTGCCGGAGACGCGGCCGTCGATCGACTCGATCACGGCGCGCGGGATCACGTGGAACTACACGACCGTGCTGAACATCGTCTTCACGCTGGTCGCCGCGGCGCTGTTCACGCTGACGCTGAGAGGCGCCCGCGACCCGGTGTGCGGCATGACCGTGCACCCCGGGACCGCTTTGTCGGCCGACCACGACGGCACGCGTCACTTCTTCTGCGGGCCCGGCTGCCGCGCGAAGTTCGAGGCCGAGCCCCATCGCTACGTGACGGAGTAGTACTGTGCGGCCAGCGAAGGAGGCAGGATGCGCGTCTGTGCCGAGTGCGGCGGGGAGCTCGAGGTGGCATACCGCTTCTGCCCGTGGTGCGCGGCGCCGCAGCGGAGCAAGCTGGTCGAGTTCTTCCGCGCGCACCCGCATGACCCCGGCAAGGCGCTGCGGGTCTCGCGCTACCTGACCGAGGACCCCCACGTCCGCTTCAGCGTCTGGAACGCGGAAGGCGTGGCCGAGGCCGCCGTGTCCGTCGAGGAGCAGGAGGCCGAGCGGCTGTCCGCCTTCCTGGCCACTCCGCAGCGCCGGCCTCGGGCGATCGACCGCCTGCGCGCGCTCTTGCCCCGTTAACGCCGCGAGCGGCTGCGGGTACGCCGCTGCGCCTTGGCGGCCCGGTCGAGCGTCTCGAGCTCATCGAGGCTCCGCCCCGCGCCCTCGGCGACGCAGGTCAACGGCGAGTCGGTGATCTGCACCGGCAGGCCGACCTCCACGCGCAGCTTCTCGTCGATCCCACGGAGCAGCGCGCCACCGCCCGCGAGCACGATGCCGCGCTCGCCGAGGTCGGCCGCGAGCTCCGGCGGCGTGCGCTCGAGCGTGTCCTTCACGGCCGCCACGATCCGGTTGACCGGGCCCTCGAGCGCCCTGCGCACGTCACCCGCCGAGATCGTCACGCGCCGCAGCAGGCCGGTGACGAGATCGCGCCCGGCGACCGACGTCTCGGCCGCGTCGTCCAACGGCCAGGCCGAGCCGACCTCGAGCTTGGCTGTCTCCGCCGTCTCCAGCCCGATCAGGAGCTTGTGCACGTTCTTCGCGTGGTCGACGATCGCCTCGTCCATCTCGTAGCCGCCGACCCGGATCGACTCCCAGACCACCATGCCGCCGAGCGAGATGACCGCGACCTCAGTCGTGCCGCCGCCGATGTCGATCACCATGCTCGCAACGGCGTCCGCGACGGGGAGGTTCGCGCCGATCGCGGCGGCCATCGGCTCCTCGATCAGGAAGACGGTGCGCGCGCCTGCGGCGCGGGTCGCCTCGTCCACGGCGCGGCGCTCGACGTCCGTGATCCCGCTCGGGACGCAGAGCACGACGCGGGCGAAAGTGAAGCGAGAGCCGCCGGCCTTCGAGATGAAGTGCCGCAGCATCTCCTCGGTGACCTCGAAGTCCGCGATCACTCCGTGGCGCAGGGGCCTGGTCGCCCGGATCGAGGCGGGCGTGCGGCCGATCATGCGCCGCGCCTCCTCGCCGACGGCGTGCACCTTGCCGGTCTGCTCCGAGATCGCGACCACGGAAGGCTCGAACAGCACGATTCCGCGGCCGCGGATGAACACGAGCGTGTTCGCCGTGCCGAGGTCGACCGCCATGTCGCGGCCGCTGCCGATTGACCCCCACAGTCGCATGACCCTTGTGCACCCTAGCTTCGAGCCTGTACAAACGCCCGATGGCGGTGACCGAAGGGCGGATCCCGTTCCGCGGCTACGAGACGTGGTACCGGTCGATCAGCCCCGACGGCGGCGATGCGATCCCGCTCCTCTGCCTGCACGGCGGGCCCGGCGCGAACTGGCTGCACATGAAGCCGTACGAGGCCCTGGCCGACAAGCGGCAGGTCGTGTTCTACGACCAGCTCGGGGCCGGCAACTCGGCGGTCGACGCGGAGCACGACCCGGCGATCTGGACGCCAGAGCTGTTCGTCGACGAGGTCGATGCGGTCCGCGACGCCCTCGGCCTCGAGCGCGTCCACGTCCTCGGCCATTCGTGGGGCGGGATGCTCGGGATGCAGTACGCGAGCGGGCGGCCGGACGGACTCGTCTCGCTGATCGCTGAGAGCTCGCCGCCTAGCGTGCCCGCCTGGATGCCCGAGGTGCAGCGGCTGCGAGCCGAGCTGCCACCCGAGGTCGAGGCGACCCTTCGCGCGCACGAGGAGAAGGGGACGACCGACGACCCGGCCTACGAGGAGGCGATGATGGTCTTCTACCGCCGCCACCTCTGCCGGGCCGACCCGTGGCCGGACTGGCTGGTCGAGTGCTTCCGGATCCTCGATGCGAACCCCGAGGTCTACCGGACGATGAACGGGCCGAGCGAGTTCCACGTGATCGGCACGATCCGTGACTGGGACATCACCGGCGAGTTAGGCCGGACCGAGGCTCCGACGCTGCTCTTCTGCGGCCGCTACGACGAGGTCACGCCGGCGGTGGTCGAGATCGCCAACCTCGGAATCCCCGGCTCGGAGCTCGTCGTGATGGAGGAGAGCTCGCACATGTCGCAGGCCGAGCAGCCCGAGGAGACGCTGGCGCTGGTCCGCGACTTCCTCGTACGCGCCGAGTCGTA
>JBKPAM010000151.1:0-19850 GCA_046726435.1 Actinomycetota bacterium | reverse complement strand
GCAAGCATTTGCGCCGCCGGCTCGAGCCAGCCGGAAGCCGCTGCCATGTCTCCGCGCATGAGGGCGTCAAGCCCAAGCGCGCCGCGGGCACGCACCTCGTTGAAGCGGTCGCCTCGATCTGTCGTGATCCTGAGCGATCGTCGTCCATGGGTCTGAGCCTCCTCGCTGCGCCCCAGAGTTGCTTCGACGAGCGCGAGCCACGCGAGCGACGAAGCGAGCCCGACGTCGTTGCCGAGCGGCTCGGTCAGTTGGATCGCCTCCAGCGACGCGGTGTACGCGGGCGCCAGCCGCCCCCTTAGCAGCTCCAGGCGCGCCTGCGAGTCGAGGGCGTAAGCCAGGTTCCCGAGCGCGTGCGTCTTCCGCAGGGTGCTCGATGATCGCCTCGAAGCGAGCCCGTGCGTGCGCATAGTCCTCGAGGAAGATGAAGTGGGCTGCCAGGTCGATTGCGAGGACGCTGCTGACATCGGATCGCTCCGCGCACTCCCTCGCCAGCGCGAGTGCCTGGTGCGTGTCACCGGAGAGCTGCCAAGTCCACGCGAGCATGTGGCAGAGGTCGAGGTCCTCGTAGGCAGCCGCCCCCGCCAGCTCGGCTGCGCGTTCGGCCATCGCGCGTGCAGCCGGAATGTCCAGTAGGTGCACGAGCGCATGCACCGCGCCACTCGCAGTGAGGACGCGGGCCGCAGTCAATCCGCTAAACCGCTCCGCCTCGGCCGTCGCCAGCTCCAGCGCTCGATCGAACTCGCCGCGGTCGAAAAGAAGGTAGGAGCGCCGCGCCACGGCATCCGCACGCAGCTCCTCATCGGGCGTCAGCTCCGCAGCTTCGGCGACGAGCTGTTCAGCCCGGTCGAGCTGTCCCGCGGCCTCAGCCGAGAGGCCCGCCTCGAGCAGGCGCCGGGCCCGAATGCCCTCTTCCGGCGTAAGGCGCGCAGCGCGCTCCAACGCAGCAGCGTGGGCCGAGACGTCGGCACGCCGGAGCGCACGGTTTGCCGCCTCCTCGAGCGCGGCTGCGACCTGCTCGTCCGGCCCCGGCGCGGCCGCCGCCAGATGCCAGCTGCGCCTGTCTGGATCGCCAGTCGCCTGGGCGAGCGCGCGATGGGCGGCGCGACGGTCGACGGGAGGCACGGCGTGGTAGATCGCTGAGCGCGCCAACGGGTGCGTGAAGCCGAGCCGCCGGCCGCGCACGAGCAACCCAGCCCGCTCCGCCTCGGTAATCGACTCCGCTGAGATCCCCTCCGAGTCGAGCGCAGACCACAACGCCTCCTGCTCACCGGGGTCGCAGGCTGCTGCGAGCAGCAGCGCCCGTCGCGTGTCCACGGACAGCGACGCCGACCGTTCCAGAAAGGAGCGTTCAATCGCCTCGCCGACGGGCAGCGGCTCGCTGCCCTCCTGAGTCTGCGTCGTGCTCGCCGCAAACTCCAACAACGCGAGCGGATTACCAGCCGCCGTATCCACGAGCCGCTCGACGACGCTCGGCAGAAGCGAAGGAGCGCTGACCGCAAGCAGCGCCTTTGCGTCCTCGACCGGCAGGCCGCCGAGCCGGAGCTCCGTCAGTCCGGGGCCCGAGAAGGGGGAGGGCGCAGGATCGCGAGTGGCGAACACCAGCGCAATGGGTTCGTGATCGATCCGCCGCGCGGCGAACGCGAACGCCTCAGCCGATGCCTGGTCGAGCCAGTGCGCATCGTCCACCGCGCAGAGGAGAGGCCGTTCCGAGGCTGCTGCTGCAAGCAGCCCAAGCGTCCCCGCATAGACGGAAAAGCGATCGGGGTTCTCGACGTCCTCGAGCGCGAGCGCTGCCTTGATCGCCTTCGCCTGCGGGCCCGGCAGTCCCTTAACGAGGTGGACGACCGGACCGACGAGCTCGTGCAGGGCCGCGAAAGGGAGCTCGGCCTCAGATTCAACGCCGAGAGCTCGCAGGAGCCGGAAGCCGGCTGCGCCCTCCGCGGCCTGCTCGAGCAGCGCCGTCTTCCCCACGCCCGCTTCGCCGCGGACGAGCAACGCGCTCCCACGACCCTCGCGCGCAAGCGCGAACAGGCGCTCGATCTGCGCTCGCTCTGTCGCTCGCCCCACAAACATGGTCAGAAGGTACGCCGCGCGCCCCCGATCACACAACGCCGGGGCTCCACTAAGCGGCTCCGGTTCGCGCCTCAGGAGGTCCAGGGTCTTCCCCGAAGCGATCGGCACCTCCGGGCTCATAGCGTCTCAGCCGTCAAAGGAAAGGAAGGAGCCATGCGCCAAGCTCACGAGTGCAGCGGTTCAAACCGAACTACCGGACCGACGCTCAAGAGCGTTCTCGCGCTGACGACGGCGTGCGCGGTGTTCCTGCTCGTCGGACTGCAGAACGCAGCCGGCGGATCTGGGACCGTCACATGCACGGATGCGTTCTCGGGTACGGCCCGCGACGTGCTCGTCCCCGCTGACAACTTCTGCTCCCTCGCCGGCGCGACGGTCACGCACAACGTGATTGTCGGCGAGCGAGGGGGTGTCGGAGCCGGCGGGTTCGAGAACCCTGCGCGGCTGACCGTCCGCCACAACGTGATCGTGCAGGCGGGGGCGGAGGTCGACTTCGGGCCGTTGGGCGAGACGCTGATCGGGCACGACCTGCTGGCGCGCACGAACACGTCTCTACACATCGCGCAGACCACGATCCGCCACGACCTGTTCGCATACCAGCCGGGGACGGTTCAGAGCGACGCACTACGGGTCGGTGACGACCTCGTGGTGGAGGGGACGCCGCCAGGGAACGAGTTCGTCTTCGACAGCCTCTGCGGCACAGCCGTGGGACACGACCTGCGCTACACGAACAGGTCGGTGACCCTCGGAGTCTCGATCGGCGACGAAGAGGCGCTCGACTGCACCGGGGACACCGTGGGCCACGACCTGGTGGTCAGCGGCAACTCGGCGCTCGCGGGGTTCTTCGGCCCCTCCGCGATCGAGGTCGGCAACAACACGGTCGGCCACAACCTCGTCTTCACGGGGAACACGGCGGTGGCAGGCGGGTATCTGGAGGTCTCCGACAACACCGTCCGACACGATGCGATCTGTGCAGGGAACAACCCGGCCCCCAGCGGGGACGATCCGACTGACGGGCCGAACCTCGTAGGCCACACGAACACTTGTGGGTGAGAGCGAACGACCCGAACGAAATGGGGCCCGCACAAGCGGGCCCCATTTCCGGCCGCGCTGCTCTCTACTCGACTGGGTTCGAAACCCGCACGTCCGGCGGCCCAGGGCGCAAAAGCTCACGCCTGTTTGAGAGCGAGAGAGCCGAAGCTCGAGCGCGGCGCCTATCTCCTCCTCTACACGCAGGAGCCGGACGGCTCGTGGCGGCGGGCCGTCGACATATTCAACGCCACAACACCGTCACACGACCCACAGAGCGGGCGGGTGACGGTGAAAGGAGGGAGCAAACCATGAAGAAGATGATCCGTTTGGCGCTCGTCGCCGGCGCAGCTGCTGCCCTCGCGAGCGCTCTCGCGATTGCGGTCCGCGCCCAGCCGACGAACCACGCGAACCGGCTCGAGGTGACCTTCGCGGAGATGCCGGCTCTGATCACCAACCGCGCCGACGACCTCGGCATCTTCCAGCTGATCCTGACCGCGAGCGGGACGCTCGACGGCTTTGGACCCGTGACCGAGGTCGTGAGCGTCACGCAGGACCGAGCAGTCCATCCGTGCGGGCCCGGAAGTGACAGCGAGTCCGCCACGCGCCGCATCGTCGCCGGCGACGGAACGCTCGCTCTTCGGGAGGCGGGAATCAAGTGTCCGACTCCGTCCGGTCTCGTCTTCAACGGCAGCTACGAGGTCGACGGCCTATCGAGCACCGGCGTCTTCGCCGGCGCCCGAGGCAGCGGAGACGTGACGGTCGACATCGCGACCCACACGGCCACGCTCTCCGGGAGGCTCAAGCTCCCTAGCTCGGGTGACTAGCTGCTCGAGTTCACGGCCACCTGTCGTGAGCGATCGGTCGGCGAGATGAATGACCGACGAAGGGAGAGATCATGCGGATCGCCGCAGGGAACGAGATCCTCTTCTCGGCAAAGCCGTCCGAGAGCCAGCAGAGCGCGGTCTTCGTCGTCCCGCGGACGGCAGCGGGCTGCGGCAGATCCCGATTCCGGGTTGCGGCACCAGCTCCGGTTGCCACGAGCCTGTCTGGTCCCTGGATGGGGAAGAAGATCGCCTTCACGATGTTCGTCCCACAGACGGGGCTCTCAGACCTGTACAGGGTCAATCCCGACGGCACGGGCCTCTACCAGGTGGCCGCACTCGGGCTTGGGCGCGGGCCTGACGAACTGGGGCACGCATCCGCTGACCCACTAGGACGACGGCGCCGGCCGTAGGGAATGGTGTCCCACGGCCGGCGTCGACCTCGTCATCTGCAGAAGCGACGTACCCGGTCATCACCGCGTCATCACGAGCACCGGCTTTGGCCACCAATAGGACCGACAAATCCGCATGGTTGAGCCAAAGTTGGCTCGTCTAGACGGCCCCATCTACATGCCCATGGCGTGGTACCCCGAGTCGACGTACAGCGTCGTCCCGGTGACGTTGCGGGCCTCTTCCGAGAGGAGGTAGGCAGCTGCCGCCCCCACGTCGTCGGCGTCGATCGGGCGGTGTAGCGGCGAGCGCTCCTCGACGATCGACTCCATCGTCGGAAAGCCCGCAATCGAGCGCGCCGCGAGGGTGCGCACCGGCCCGGCCGAGACGGCGTTGACGCGGATGTTCTTCTTACCCAGGTCCCAGGCTAGGTAGCGCACCGACGAGTCGAGGGTCGCCTTCGCCACACCCATCACGTTGTAGTGCGGCACCGCCCGCTCGCCGCCGAGGTAGGTCATCGTCAGGATCGAGCCGCCTCCGGCGGCCTCCATCAGCGGCTCGGCCTGCCGCGCGCACCCCACGAGCGAGTAGGCGGAGACGTCGAGCGCCATCCAGAACCGGTCTCGCGGCGTATCGGTGAAGCGGCCCTCGAGATCCTCGGCGGCCGCGTAGGCGACCGAATGGACCAGCAACTCGAGCTCTCCCCCGAACGCCTCCCCCACCTCGCGGAAGACGCGCTCGAGGTCGTCGTCAGAGCGCACGTCGCACGCGCTCACGAGCGGCGAGCCCACCGACTCCGCGAGCTCGCGCACGTTCTTCTCGATGCGCTCGCCCTGGTAGGTGAACGCAAGGCTCGCGCCGCCCTCGGCGAGCCTGCCCGCGATCGCCCACGCGATCGAGCGACGGTTGGCGACGCCCAGGACGAGACCCCGCTTGCCGGCGAACGACGACTCCACGGCGCGAGTCTACGATTTCCGATTTCTGCGCTAGGCTGAGTGCTCTTGCGGCGCCCATTCATTCTTTCGCTCGTGGCGGCGCTGCTCGTCCTCGCCACCGCCTCCGCTGCCGCAGCGCAGCTCCGGCCGATCCGGCTGCCGCAGCGCGGCGAAGTCACGCTCCCGCGCGTCCGGCACGGCGTCATCCACATCCCGCGCGAGCAGGCCCGCGGACGCCTGACGGTGATCGTCGGCCTGCGCCTGCCGCCGCTCGCGCAGCGCTACGGGCCGGGGCTCCTCGCCGTCGGGCCACGCAAGAAGCTCGACATCGCGAGCTCCGCTTCGCAGGCCTACGTCGCGCGCCTCAGCCGCGCGCAAGCCGTCGCGGCGCGCGCGATCCGCCGCGCGGTGCCGAGCGCGCGCATCTCTTACCACTACCGGGTGGTGCTGGACGGGATGGCGGTGCACCTTCGCTACCGCGATCTTCCCCGCCTCATGCGCGTCGGTGCGGTGCGGAAGGTCTACCCCAGCGTCCGCTACCGCGTCGACACGAACAAGAGCCCCTCGGTGATCCGCGCCGACACGTTCTGGGCGACGACCGGCGGCCGCGGCCAGGGGATCAAGATCGGCGTCGTCGACGACGGCGTCGACATGGCCAACCCGTTCTTCAACCCGGCCGGCTTCTCGTACCCGCCCGGGTTCCCGAAAGGCGGGCGCAAGTGGACGACGCCGAAGGTGATCGTCGCCCGCGCCTTCCCGGGCCCGGGCTCGGGGCGGCAGGGGCGCCTCGCGCTCTGGCGCCCGGGGTCGTTCCACGGCACCCACGTCGCGGGGATCGCCGCGGGCGTCGCGGGCACCGTCGTCGGCCCGGGGCCCGACCACCCGCCCGTGAGCGGCCTCTCGGGGATCGCGCCGCGTGCGTGGATCGGCAACTACCGCGTTTTCAACGCGCCCGTGCCGACGACCGGCGGCTACGACGCCTTCACGCCGGAGATCGTGCTCGCCTTCGAGGCCGCTGTGAACGACGGCATGGACGTGATCAACTTCTCCGGCGGCGGGCCGGAGGTCGACCCGTCCAGCGACGCGCTGATCGACGCGTTGAACAACGTGGCCGCCGCCGGAGTGCTGCCGGTGATCTCGGCCGGGAACGACCGCGACGACTTCGGGCTCGGCTCCGTCGGCTCGCCCAGCAACGCGCCGGCCGCGATCTCGGTCGCAGCCGCGTCGAACCTCCATGTCTTCGGCAGCGAGCTGACGGTAACCGGCCCCGGCGCGCCGGCGAGCCTCCAGAACGTGCCCTTCGCGTTCAACTTCTCGGTGCCGCCCTCGTGGGTCGCAGGGCAGACGCTCGTCGATGTCGGCACCGTTACGGGCGCGAACGGGCAGCCGGTCGAGCGGCACGTCTGCGCGCCCACCGGCTCCGACCCGAACGACTCGCGCTTCACCCCTCTGCGGCCCGGGTCGCTGCAGGGCATGGTCGCGCTCGTCTCCCGCGGCGGCTGCACCTTCACGTCGAAGGCCGACCGCGTGCGGCAGGCGGGGGCCACGGGGATGGTCCTGGTTGACAACCGCTTCGGCGAGGCGAACTTCATCCCGATCGCGCTCGGCATCCCGGGCGGGATGATCGCCGACCTCGACGGCGCCCACCTCCGTGCCTACATGGCCGCTCACGGCGGCCGCACGACCTTCCGGGCAACGAGCTTGAGCGACCCGCGCGAGATCCAGACCGGGCGCAGCGGCGTGATCACGAGCTTCTCGTCCGCCGGCCCGACGAACTTCGACCACCGGCTGAAGCCAGACGTCACCGCCCCCGGCGGCCAGATCCTCTCCTCTACCCTGCGCGAGTTCGCGGGCTCCGACTTCGCGGTCTTCGACGGGACGAGCATGTCGGCGCCGCACGTCTCGGGCGCGGCGGCGCTGCTGCTGCAACAGCATCCGGCCTGGACCCCCGAGCAGGTGAAGTCGGCGCTGATGACCACCGCCGCGCCGGCCTGGGGCGACACCGCGCGCACGAAGGAGGCCCCGGTGCTGCTCGAGGGCGGCGGCCTGATCGACGTCGCGGCCGCGAACCATCCGGACCTCTTCGCCGAGCCCTCCTCGCTCTCGTTCGGCTACCTGACGACGACCTCGAGCGCGGCTCGGAAACCGCTCCTGCTCTCGCTCACCGACGCGGGCGGCGGCGGGGGGCCCTGGACGGTCGAGGTCCACCCCCAGGCCGCGAGCGCCGGCGCCTCGATCGCGCCGGCGACGTCGTCGGTCGTGATCGCCCCGGGTGGGACGGTCGACCTGCCGATCGTCGCGAGCGCCTCCTACACCGCCCCGACGGGCGACGACTACGGCTTCATCGTCCTTCGTCGAGGGTCCGACCGGGTGCGGATCCCGTACTACTTTTCCGTCCAGTACCCGCAGATCGGACGTGCGCCGCGGGTGACGATCAAGCCGTTCCAGCTCGGCGACACGAGCAAGGGCACGAGCTACGTCAGCGGCTACCGGTACCCGACCGAGCCCTTCGGGCCCCCGCCGGACTACAGCGGCAAGCCGTTCGACGAGGACGGTGCCGAGCAGGTCTACACCATGCGGGTCAGCTCCCACGTCGCCAACGCGGGCGTGGCCGTCGTCGCCCAGGGGGCGAACGCGCTGGTCGAGCCGTGGTTCCTCGGCTCCCTGAACGAGAACGACGTCCAGGGCTACCCGGGCACCCCGGTGAACGCGAACAGCCTGACGTTCGAATACCAGTTCGACAACGGCGCTGCGGCGGTCGACTTCCCACACGAGGGGCGCTACTTCGTGGCCGTCGACTCGCGCGCCGACCCCTACACGGACGCGCCGCTCCGCGGGCCGTACCTCTTGCACGCGTGGCAGAACGACGTCACGCCTCCCCGAATGAGGTTCCTGACGAAGATGGTCAGCGCCGGGCGCCCGCTGCTCGCGGCGATCGCCACCGACCGCGGCGCTGGCGTCGACCCGCTCTCGCTCGTGATCGGCTACCGGCAGACGCTGCTGCTCGCGTCGCTCTACGACCCTGCTTCGGGGCTCGTGCTCTGGGCGCTCGACGGCGCACCGCGGATCCGAGTCGGCAAGACGCCGATGATCGCGCTCGCCTCCGACTACCAGGAGTCGAAGAACATCGACCAGGCGGGCGAGCTCCTGCCGAACACCGCCTTCCAGTCGTTCCGCCTGCGCGGTGTGGCGCGGCCGACCATCACCTGGCTCCTGCCGCGGCCCCGCGCCTGCGTGTCCAGGGTGCAGGGGCTATTCGTCACGGCCGGATCCACGCGCGGCGTTCGCTCCGTCCGGTTCTTCGACGGGAAGCGCCTGATCGGGAAGCGGACGCGCGGGCTCGAGACCCTGTACGACACCTCCTGGCGGACGCGCAAGGCGCACCACGGGCGGCACGTGCTGCGGGCGGTCGTCACTGACCGTCGAGGCAGGACCGCCTCGGCCCGACGCGTCGTCCGCGTGTGCCGCGGGTAGCCGTCGTCACCGGCGGCTCCAGCGGGATCGGGGCCGCGGTGGCGCGGACGCTGCGGCGGCAAGGGTGGGACTGCGTCCTGGTGGCCCGCGGCGAGGACCGGCTGCGCTCGGCCGCCGAGGAGCTCGGAGCCGAGTGGGAGACCTGCGACGTCGGCGACCGCGGGGCCGTCGAGCGCATGGCCGCTGCGGTTGTCGCGCGCCACCCGCGGATCTCGCTGCTCGTCAACAGCGCGGGCATCCCGGGCCGCGGCGGCTTCCTGGACGTGCCGCCGGAGCGGATCGAGGAGGTCACGCGCACGAACTACCTCGGCGGCGCCTGGTGCCTGCGCGCCTTTCTCCCCGCGCTCGAGGCGGCCGCACCCTCCGACGTGGTCAACGTCGTCTCGGTGGCGGGCACGGTTGCTGCCGGCGCCGCCGGCCCGTACACCGCTTCGAAGCACGCCCAGCTTGCGTTCTCGCGCTCGGCCGCGCGGGAGCTGCGGCCGCGCGGCGTGCGCGTGCACACGATCCTCCCCGGGTTCGTCGAGACGGAGGGCTTTCCGCAGCGGAAGCGCTTCGGGCGCGCGCTGGGGTCGATAGTCGTCGAGCCCGAGCTGGTCGCCGAGCGCGTGCTGGCCGCCGTCCAGCGCGACCGCGGCGAGGTGTACGTCCCACGCTGGTACCGGGTCGCCCCGCTGGCGCAGGCACTCGCCCCGGGCCTCGTGGCGCGGCTCGCGGCGCGTGGCGTTCGGCCCGCGGGGGACTAGGATCCAGGAATCGCCGGTGAACTGAATGCCGCCGAAGTTGCGCAGGTCGCGGAGTTCCGCGCGGCGTTGCGTCGCTTCCTGCGCACATCCGAGCGCAACGCCCGCTCGGCCGGCCTCACGCCGCAGCGCTACCTGCTGCTGCTGATGATCAAGGGTGCGCTCGACCGGAGCGAGCAGTCCACGGTGACGGAGCTCGCCGATCGCCTCCAGCTCGCGCAGAGCACCGTGACCGAGCTCGTCAGCCGCGCAGAGGAGGTCGGCCTGATCGAACGCGAGCGGTCGACGGAGGACGGCCGGATCGCCCACCTGCGGCTCACCGAGGAGGGAGAGCGGAGGCTGGCGCGGGCGTTTACGAGCAACGAGCACGAGCGGCAGGCGCTCAGCGACGCGTTCGAGCACCTCGAGGGGCGCGCCGTCCAGGCCTGAGCCCGTGCGGATCGACTTTCTCTACTGGAGCGGGTGCCCGTCACACCCCGAGGCGCGCGAGCTGCTCGGTGAGGTGCTCGCCGCGCACGGGGTCGAGGCCGAGGTCGTCGAGCGCGAGGTCACCACCGACGAGGAGGCTCAGGAGCTCGCGTTTCCGGGCTCGCCGACGATTCGGGTGGACGGCCGCGACGTCGATCCCCAGGGCGCCTCGGCCCGGCCCGCGTTGACCTGCCGGATTTACCACCTTCCCGACGGGCGCGTCTCGCCCGTCCCGTCCCGTGAACAACTCGAGGAGGCCATTCTCTGAGACACCGCTTGCGGTGTCGTTCTCAGGCCGGGCGGGCTTTGCCCGCGCGGCCGTCTGAAATGACCGGTCGACAACCCTGAAAGAGGAGGTTCGCAAGTGAGCGTTGCGTTGGGAACCGAATCCCCACAGTTCGACCTGCCCGGTGTTGACGGGCAGAACCACTCGCTCGACTCGTACGCCGACGCAGAGGCGCTCGTGCTCGTGCAGTCGTGCAACCACTGCCCCTACGTGCAGGCGTGGGAGGACCGCCTGTCGGCGATCGCGACCGACTACGCGGGGCGCGGGGTGCGGGTGGTGGCGGTCAATTCGAACGACGCGGAGCACTACCCGGAGGATTCGTTCGAGGAGATGCAGTCGCGGGCCTCGGCGCGCGGCTTCACGTTCGACTACCTCTACGACGAGCCGCAGGGTGTGGCGCGGGAGCTCGGCGCCGAGCGGACGCCCGAGGTCTTCCTCTACGACCGAGACCGGCGGCTCGTCTACCACGGCGCGATCGACGACTCGCGCGACAAGACCGCGGTGACGCAGCAGTACCTGCGCGAGGCGCTGGACGCCCTGCTCGAGGGCCGCGAGCCTGAACTGACGGAGACCCCGCCGGTCGGCTGCACGGTCAAATGGAAGTAGCCGCTCGCTGAGGCAGTCGAGGCTGTGATCGCCACCGACGAGGCGGCGAGCGCGAGCTTCTCGAGCAGGTACCGGCCGAGCGTGGAGAACTGGGCGTTTAAGGCCCGCTCGGTCGAGCCGGGACCACAGGGGACCACACCAGGATGGCGCTCCACGACTCCGCGGGAGACGAATCGCGCCTCTCACTTCCTCTCGATCAACGCTGGAGCGACGCGCTCGCGACCTCCCCGGGCGGATGGACGCGGCTGTAGACGTCGAGGCTCATCGAGGCCCGCGCATGGCCGGCGCGCTCGGCCAGCACCCGCGCCGGGACTCCCTCGTGATGCCAGATCGCTATTGATCTCTTGTGGCAGTTGCATCAGACTCGCCTGAAGAGAGTCAAGGACTGCGGCAGGCCCGTCCTCGGCTTCAACCCGGGGGGAGACGGGAGGAGCATCCATGAGAGCTCCATCTTGGGGACGCGGGGTCAGATCGGCGTGGTTCGTCGCGCTCGTCGTTGCGCTCGTCGCGGTAGCGGCAGTCCCGGCGGCGGCGAAACCACGGGGGATGAACGGTCAGATCACGTTCGCGAGGTTCAACCCGGCGCTTGGCGACACGCAGGTCTACGTCGTCAACCCGGACGGCACCGGCGAGCGGCTCATCCAGGGGCCGACCGAGGTCGGCGAGGTCCCGCAGTGGTTCCCGGACGGCGCCCACATCGCCACCTGCTGCGACTTCCCCGGCGGCGGCTCGCGGATCATCAATCCCGACGACAAGACCTTCCGCGACATCGACGGGCAGTTCCCGGGGCTCTTCAACCCCTGCGGGAGCCCGTCGCCCGACGGGACGCTGCTTCTCTGCGAGACGTTCAGCGACGACGGGAGCCAGAACGGGATCCACACGATCCGCTCGTCGGACGGCGGTGGCTTCACGCAGATCACGTCGAACCCCGGCGGCGACGACGTGCCCGGCAGCTGGTCGCCGAACGGGAAGCGGATCGTCTTCCAGCGGTTCGGCCCGACCGGAGAACCCGAGGGCGTGTTCATCGTGCACCTGAACGGCACCGGCCTGAAGCGAATCCTGCCGCCGACGACGCAGGCCAACTGCTGCGTGTTCAGCTGGTCGCCGCAGGGGAACGAGATCGCATTCTCGCGGCACGTGACGCCTGACCTGCATAGCTCGCTCTGGGTCATGCACAGCGACGGCACCGGGCTGCGCCCGGTGAGCGTCCCGCCGAGCTTGGGGTGCGGCGGGGCGAACTCGGATCCGTCCGCCGTGGGCTGTCTGCAGCCGGCCTGGTCGCCGGACGGGATGAAGATCGCCTTCGCGGCCGGCCTGGACCTCGACGTCGATGGGAACATCTACACAGTCAACGTCGACGGCACCGGGTTGACGCAGGTCACCCATACCGGCGGCTCAGAGTCGCCGAACTGGGGTATCCATCCGGTGGCCGGATAACCGATCGCCCGAGGCTCGTTTGAGTGGGCGGCTTGTTCGAGCCGCCCACTCGTCGTTGCCCAATATCTCCTACCTACTCGCGTTTTCCGCCAGAACGTCGTGCTCGTAGCTGGCGGCGCTTCCAGTTGCCCGTTCCACGACTGATACGACCCGCATGGTTGCGGAATCGACTTTGCGCAGAGGGCCTATCGCTTTTCGAGCAGGTACCAGCCGATGTCGGCCGTGTAGCCGGGCGGTGCCAGCGTTCGCGCTCGCTCGCGGGCCTCGCCCTCGCAGCCCGCGAGATCGAGGTAGGAGTCGAGGTCGCGCGACTCGCGCTCGTACTCGGCTCTGACGAGCACGAGGCCGTTCGACTCGAACAGCCCACGCAGGTCGACGTCGGCGAGGGTGCGCGTGTGCGTGGGGTCGCGCGCCCGCTCGAAGCGGTTCAGCTCGGCGGCCGCCATCGGGTCGACGGGCGCGATCTGGTCGACCACGAGCACGCGCCCGCGCGCGCGTGTGACCCGGACGAGCTCGGCCATCGCCAGCTCGGGCCGCGCGATGTGGTGAAGTGTCCGCAGCGTGCCGGCCAGGTCGAACTCGCCGTACCCGAACGGCAACTTGGTCGCGTCGCCTTCCACGAACGTCACGTTCGGGACTTGCTCCGCCCGCTTCCGCGCCTGCTCGAGCAGCTCGGGGACGAGGTCGACCCCGACGACCTCGCGGACGTGCGGCGCCAGCGCGAACGCGAGCGCGCCCGAGCCGGTGCCAGAGTCCAGCGCCCGCTCGTCGCCGCCGGGCGCCACGAAGCGCACGACCTTCTCCTCCAGCGCGGCCGCACGCGCGTCCTGCAGCGCGGCGATCCGCTCAGCCGTCTTGCCGAATCGCTCCCGCGTGGCGTCTTGCATACTCGAGCGCCTCCTCCTTCGTGGCGATCGTACCCGCCGCCCGTTCCTCCTCGATCTCCGCGAGCAGCCGCCCGATCGCGGGCCCCGGCGGCAGGTCGAGCTCGTCGCCGCGCAGCAGGGGCTCGGCCGACTCGTTGCGGCGAGCCTCCTCGACGGCCGCACCCAGCTCCTGCGCGCCCACGAACGCGAGCGCCTCGAGCGACCACGGCTCCGTCGCACGGCGAAAACGGTGGATCGAGCGGGCGTCCCGGTCGGGCCGCTCGGCCCGCGTGAGGGCACGAGCGAACCGGCGCAGCTCGTTGGAGGTCGGCAGGCGGCGCAGGCCCTCGCCGAAGATCGCGACCAGCCGGTAGTCCGGCGAGTCCCAGCGCTCGAGCCGGTCGTCGATGCGGCCGCCGAGCGGCTCGAGCAGACCGAGCGAGTCGAGCCTCCGGTAGCCCCCCGCAGTGAGCCGGCGCAGCTCGGCGAGGATCCGCTCGCCCGCCGGGTCGCCCACGAGCCGGGCGTTCTCGCGGACGAGCTCCTCGGTCTCCGGAACCAGCCGGAAGTCGAGCTCGTCCTCGAGGCGCACGGCGCGCAGGAGGCGGAGCGGGTCGTCCCGGAAGACGCCCGGGCAGACGGCGCGCAGGCGACGCTCTTCGAGATCGGCGCGACCGCCGAACGGGTCGACGGGCTCGCCGCCGCCGAGCGGCCGGGCGATCGCGTTGATGGTGAAGTCGCGCGTGGCGAGGTCGTCCTCGATCGAGCCCGGCAAGGGCGTGAAGTCGACGGTGCGGCCGTCTCCGAGCGCGACCCGCCAGGCTCCATGGCGCTCGGAGAGCGGAAACGGCGCTCCGCCCGAGCGCTTCGCGTAGGCGCGTGCGGCGCGCTTCGGATCGTGAACGGCGATGTCGAGGTCCACGAGCTCGCGCCCGAGGAGCTCGTCTCGCACCGCTCCGCCGACGACCCAGGCCTCGTCGCCCGCGAGCACCTCTCGCGCGGTCTCAACCATCGACGACCAGCCTCCTCGCGCGCCTTGGGTCGGCATTGAGCCCGCAGACGATCTCGTAGTTGATCGTGCCGGCGACCCGCGCGTGCGACTCCGCGAGCACGCCGTGGCCGAGGATCGTCACCGGCCCGCCGACCGGCTCCTCGCCCTCGAGATCGACCGCGAACGCGTCCATCGAGATCGTCCCGACGACGCGCCGCGGCTCGCCGTTGACGAGAACCTCGGTCCCGGTCAGGTCGCGCCGGAAGCCGTCCGCGTAGCCGACCGGAACGATCCCGATCCACGTCGGCCGCTCGGCCACGAACCGCCGCCCGTAGCCGGTGCTCTGGCCCGGCTCGAGCCGCTTCACCTGCGCGAGGCAGCTGCGCCACGAGAGCGCCGGCTCGAGCCCGTCCGCGGCGGGGTCCTCCCCGAACGGCGAGAGCCCGTAGAGCGCGACCCCGCAGCGCGCAGCGTCGAAGCGGGCGGCCGGCAACCGCAGCGCGGCGGCGCTGTTGGCGAGGTGGCGCGTCAGGCCCGAGTAGGGCTCGGTCGCGCGGCGGAACTCCTCGATCTGCCGGTCGGCGAAGGCCCGGTCCGAGTCCGCGGTCGCGAGGTGCGACATCAGGCCGACCACCTCGGCGCCGGGCTTCGGCAGCTCCGAGAGACCCCACCGCCCCATCCCCGTGTCGAGCTTCAGGTGGACGGGGATGCCTTCGGGAATCTCGTCGTCCCAGACGGCGAGCTCGACCTTGGCATCGCGCGCCTCCGCCACCTCACGGCTCGACGACCTCGGCCCCATCACGAGGATCCGCGCGAGCGGAAACGCGCGCCGCAGCTCGAGAGCCTCCGGCACCGTCGCCACGCACAGCGCCCCGGCACCCGCGTCGATCACCGCGGCTGCCACGTCCACCGCGCCGTGGCCGTACGCGTTCGCCTTCACCACCGCCCAGAGCTGCGAGCCCTCGAGCGCCCGCAGCAGCGTTCGGGCGTTCCGGCGGACCGCGCCGAGGTCGACGGTCAGCTCAGACCGGTGCATCGAGCACCAGCGGCAGCGCGGCCGCCACGTCGCTCGCGATCGCGCCCGACTGCGGGATCGTCCTCGACGCGAGCTGTTGCGCGGCTGCCGCAGCGGCCGCCGCGGTCCGCGCCTCGACGCCCTTCGCGAGAAAGGCCGCCACGATGCCCGTGAGGACGTCGCCGCTCCCGGCCGTCGCAAGCGCCGGCGTGCCGAGCGAGACGACGAGGACGCCCTCGTCGCCGGGAGCCGCGACGAGCGTGTCCGCGCCCTTGAGCAGGCACACCGCGCCGAAGGTCTCGGCGCCCCGGTGGACGGCCTCGAGGCGGTGGGCGGCGACCCACTCCGACCCGACTCCGAGCAGGCGGCCGAGCTCGCCTTCGTGCGGCGTCAGTACCGTCGCGGCCGCGCGCTGCGGCGGCTCGAGACCGTGGAGCCCGTCGGCGTCGACGACCGCGGGCCTGTCGACTTCCGCGAGCAGGCGCCGCACCACCGCTTGCGGGCCCGGGCCGCGGCCGAGCCCGGGGCCCAGCGCGAGTGCGCCTGCCTTGGACGCGAACTCCTCGATCGGCTCGATCGCCCGAGGAGAGATCGTCCCGTCCTCCTCCGGACACGGCAGCTTCACCGCCTCGAGCAGCCGCTGCTCGAACACGGGCAGCGTCGAGCCGGGCACCGCGACCGCGACGTAGCCGGCATCCGCGCGGAAGGCGGCCTCCGCGGCGAGCGACGGGGCGCCGGTGAGCCCGCGCGACCCGCCCACCAGGAGCACGGTGCCCGCGGAGTACTTGTTCTGGTCGGAGCGGCGCCGCGGCACCTCCGCGAGGATCCCGGGCGTGACGAGCCGGTTCACCGTCTCGAGCGTCTCGAGCCCGATGTCCGCGACCACGACCTCGCCCGCGTGGAAGCGGCCCGGGGCAACCTCGAGGCCGACCTTGGGCCCATGCATCGTCACGGTGACCGTCGCGTCGACGCAGGCGCCGGCCACTTCCCCGGTCGAGGCGTCGACGCCGGAAGGAAGGTCGACGGAGACGATCGGCTTGCCCGCGTCGTTCATCGCCTCGATCGCCCGCGCCGCATCCTCGCGCGGCTCGCCGTGAAAGCCCGTGCCGAAGAGCGCGTCGATGATCACGTCCGCCTCCTCGACGGGCGTGTCCTCGGCAGAGCGAGCCGTCTTGCCCGCCGACCCGAGCACCTCCAGCGCGATCCGCCCGTCGCCGCCGTTCGCACCGCCGCCGCAGAGCGCGACGAACCGGGTGGCGTCCGGGAACCGGCGCATCGCCTCCTCCGCGACCGCGCGCCCCGCCCGGGCCATGAGCTGGTCGACGTCGTGGCCGGCCTCGGCCCGCTTCATCTCCTCGGCCGTATAAAGAGCGTCAAGCATCGGCGATCACGCAGACGGCCTGGGCGAGCTCGCGCGAGTGGGTCATCGACAGCTCGATTCGCCCTGCGCCGACGCGTTCCGCCCAGGCCTTGGTCGTCCCGCTGAGCGTCACGCCGGGCTTCGGCCTTCCGGCGATCTCGATCTCGCGCCAGGTGAAGCGGACGCCCGAGCCGAGCGCCTTGCCGACGGCCTCCTTCCCGGCGAAGCGCGCGGCGTAGTGCTGGGCGGGGTTGGGCTTCGCGTCGCAGTAGGCCCGCTCGGCTTCCGTGAAGCAACGCTCGCGGAAGCCGGGATGCCGCTCGAGGACGCGGGCGATCCGCGGAATCTCGATCAGGTCGACGCCGACACGCACGACGTGAACTCTAAGGCGGCGCTTGCGACGCCGACCATAAGAGGCCGTGCCGGACAAAGCCGGCGCAACCGGCAAAGCCGGTAGCGCCTCTCGGGCGGCAGCGCAAGCGCTGCCTCAGCGGTGCGGCCGTCTACGACGCAGTTTCGATCCAGCCGGGGAGCGCCGCGATCGAGGTGATGATCCCGTCCGGTTGCACACGGGCGAACTCGACCGTGTCGGGGCGGAACTTCCCGGTCCGGACGAGCACCGTGCGCAGCCCGGCGGCGGCCGCGCCGGCGATGTCGGTCTCGATGTCGTCTCCGACCATCCAGGTCAGCTCGGGGTCGGAGTCGAGCGCGTCCAGGGCCGCCTTGAAGTAGGCCGCGCTGGGCTTGCCGAGCACGGTCGCCTCGGTCTCCGCCGCGTACTCGAGGCCGGCGACGAACGCGCCGGCGTCGAGCAGCGGGCCGCGGGCGGTCTGCCACCAGCGGTTCTTGTGCAGGCAGTAGAGCTCGGCACCCGCCTGCAGCTCCGCGAAGGCCCGGGCGAGATTCATGTAGCTGTAGACCTGGTTCGTCTCGTACGTCTCGTCGGCCCCGCCGAGCAGCACGGCGTCCGCGCCCTCCCCGACGAGCTCGATCCCCTCGAGGTCCTCGACGATGTCGGGCATCGTCAGCGCGAGCACGCGCTTGCCCTCCAGCGCATGGGCTGCGGCGTTGGCGGTCGTCTGCAGCTCTCGGTCCTCGAGCTCGATCCCGAAGCCGCGGATCTGGTCGGTGAGCCGGCGGCGCGAGTGGGTGGTGTTGTTGGTGACGAAGCGGAGCCTGTGGCCGTTCTGGCGGAGCTGAGCGACGGCCTCCGGGGCTCCTGCGATCGGAACGCCCGAGACGTGGAGGACGCCGTCTACGTCCAGGAGAATGCCTGCCATCGCGCGCGTGAGTCTACGGCCGCGTGGCGCGGTACACGTGCAGGTCGTCGCCTACGACGGTGACGGCAGAACGGGGATCGGTACCGATCAGAGTCCTGACCTCGACGGCGCGGCTCGCTCCGGTCTCGCCGCCGAGCACGTCGGGGCAGGACGGCACGCCGCCGGCGCCGAGGCTCCGGCCCTGGATCGGATGCTCCGCCGGCGTCGTGCCGAGATAGCGCCTGCCATGCCAGAGGACGGCGAGGTCGCAGCGGGGCGTCGACACGACCGGCGGCGGCGCGACCCGTTTTACACCCGAGTCGCAGCCCAGGCAGAGGAGGACGACACAAGCGGCGGTCAGAATCCGCCCCATGGCCGACGAGTCTATTCGCGTCACCCGCTCGGTCTCGATCCCGCGCTCGGAGATCGAGCTGCGCTACTCCCGCTCGAGCGGCCCCGGCGGCCAGCATGCGCAGAAGAGCGACACGCGCGTCGAGGCGGTCTTCGACGTCGAGGCCTCCTCGGCGCTCACGGACGCCCAGAAGCGGCGCGTGATCGCGAAGGCAGGGCCGGTGCTGCGGGCCGTCGCGCAGGACGAGCGGAGCCAGTGGCGGAACCGCGAGCTTGCGCTGGAGCGGCTGGCCGATGCCCTGCGGGAGGCGCTCAGGGTCCCGAGGCGGCGGCAGCCGACCAAGCCCAGCCGGGCAGCGGTCGAGCGGCGCCTCGAGCAGAAGCGCCGCCGCAGCGAGACGAAGCGCCTGCGCCGGCCTCCCGAGTAGCCCTCGCGATAATCAGGCGCGCGGTGTTTCTCAACATCCTCGTCGCAATCGACGGCTCGCCTTCCTCACAGCGTGCGCTCGAGCACTCGATCGACCTGGCCCGGACCGGAAACGCGAAGCTGACGCTCATCACGGTCGCCCCGCCGCCGTCGAACTACGTTACGCGCGCAGGCGTCAGCAGCGAGGGGATGCAAGCCGAGCTCGAGAACTGGGCCCGCGGGATCCTCGAAGAAGCCGCCCGGACCGTGCCCGACGATGTGCTCGCTCACACGCTGCAGCGCAGCGGCCGACCGGGCCCCGAGATCGTCGCCGAGCTCGAGCGCGGCGGCTACGACCTGATCGTGCTCGGGACGCGCGGCCGCGGACGCACCCAGGAGGGACTGATGGGCAGCGTGAACGGCTACGTCCACTTTCACACGCGGGTGCCGCTGCTGTCCGTTCCCGACGAGCCGAGCGCGGCCTGAAGCTCAACTGAGCGCGAAATCCTTACAGAGCCGTTACCTCTCGCCCATGAGCGCGTAACGGTGCCCTGACAGGGCGCGGGGAGGATCCAAGCAGCAACGTCCTCCCGCGACAAAGGAGTCGTGATGAGACGGAAGGCTCTGTACCTCGCCCTGGTTGCTTTCGTGCTGTTGGCGATGGGCGCCTCGGGCTCGCTCGCCGCGAGCAGCAACGCCGGCAAGCCGATGTTCATCTTCAACGGCCGCCTCCTCGCCGACGCCGGCAGCTCGCCCAGCATCTTCGTCGACGTGAACGGCGGCAACCGGATCGCGCTCAGGAAGCTGATTGGCCACGGCGACAACCAGCAGTTCGCCGTCGGCCCGGGCACGCAGTACATCCGCTGGACCCACGGTGTGCCGACCGCCGTCCCCGAATCGAACCTCGTGGCCGGTGACCGCGTCAGCGTCAAGATCCGCGCCGACCGCCGCGCCTCGCTCGCGCAGATCGAGGCGACCCAGGCGAAGGTGGTGTCCGACACAGGCCCGCCCAACGGGCGCTACCCGCGCCGCCCGCTCTGGCTCTTCATCGGCACGCTGAACGCGCCGGCCGGCGGCGGCCACTTCTCGCTGCACATCACGAACGGCAACCTGCGCTCGCTGCGCGCGATGCTCGGGCAGCCGCTCAACCAGACCTTCGCCTACGACGCCCACACGATCTTCGTGCTCTGGCACGGCCGCGTCCCGACGCCGATCTCCCCCAGCCAGCTGCACACGGGTGACCGGATTTCGGTCCGCATCAGGGCCCCTGGCGCCTTCGCGCTCGGCCAGGTCGAGCAGGTCCCGGCGAACCACGTCGGCGACCACCAGCCCGCCTCCTA
>JBKPAM010000150.1:0-5066 GCA_046726435.1 Actinomycetota bacterium | reverse complement strand
TGGGCACGATCGGCGGCAACCTGCTCCAGTCGACGCGCTGCTGGTACTGGCGGCTGAGCTTCCCGTGCTTCCTGCACGGCGGCTCGAGGTGCCACGCGCGGCAGGGCGCGCACCGGGAGCACGCGATCTTCGGCAACGAGCGCTGCGCCTCGGCGCACCCGTCCGATCCGGCCGCGGCGCTGCTCGCGCTCGGCGCCACGCTGGCGACTAGCCGGCGCGAGCTGCCCTTGGACGCGTTGTACCGGCTGCCGACCGAGGACGACCGCGCCCTGACCACGCTCGAGCCAGGCGAGCTGATCCTGGAGCTGGCCGTGCCGCGGCCCGAGGCGAGCACATACCTGAAGGCGATGGACCGCGCGCGGTTCTCGTTCGCGCTCGTCGGGGTCGCGGCAGCGCGATTCGGCGAGGAGGTGCGGCTCGCACTCGCCGGAGTCGCGCCGATCCCGTGGCGGCTCGAGTCGCCAGACGACCTCGACCACGCCACGCCGCTGACGGGGACGGCGTACAAGATCGACCTCGCCCGCCCGCTGATCCGCCGCGCCCTCGAAGCGGTCGCGTGACTCTCTCGTCACGGTGTCTGACATCGTGACGACCGCGTGAAGCCTGCACCCGCGCGAAACGCAGAACGTTCGTCACACTTCCGTTTCTGTGTCTGACACCGGGGTTTGGGCGGTCGTGCTCGCGGCAGGCGAGTCGAGCCGGTTCGGGTCGCCGAAGCAGCGCCTCCTGCTCGGGCCCGTGCTGGAGCGGGTGCGCAAGAGCCGCGTGGACGACCTCGTCGTCGTGCTCGGGGCGCACGCGGTCGAGACATCGACCCGCACCGTGCGGTGTCCCGACTGGGCGCGCGGCCCGGGCGCCTCGCTCCGCCGCGGCCTTGCCGCGCTACCGCCGACAGCCGAAGCGGCGGTCGTCGTTCTCGGAGACGGGCCCGACCTCGCACCCGAGGCGATCGACCGCGTCATCGCGCGATGGCAAGCGGGCGATGAGCCGGTAGTCGCCGCGACCTACGCGGGCACGAGGCTCCACCCCGTGTTGATCGCCCGCGAGGCCTGGGCGCTCGTGCCGGACGAAGGCGCGAAAGGCCTCGACGCCGAGCTCGTTGCCTGCGACGACCTGGGACCTCCAGGAGACGTCGATTTCGCCTCTGACGTGCCCGATCGCCTAAAGTCGTGGAGCGCGTCAGACCCCTAGACGCCGATACGGCGCACGCCATTGGCCGGCGGTCATAGGTAGCCTCCCGCGGTCGTGCTGGCACTCTTGCTCGCGTTCGCGCTGGCGCGCGCGCCGCTCGCTGCGCCGCCCCCGCCCCCTCCGACCTGGTCGATCTGGCCCGCCGACGGGACGATCACCGCGCCTTTCGGGAACGACGGAGGCCGGCATCACCCGGGGATCGACATCGGCATGCTCCGCTCGCTCACCGTCCGCGCCGCCCAGCCCGGGCGCGTGATCGCGGTCGGCACGCCGACGGGCCTCGAGGGCTACGGGAACGTCGTGGAAGTGCAGCTCGGCGAGGGCTACGTCGCGCTCTACGCCCACCTGGCGGGCTGGCAGGTGCATGTCGGCGAAGAGGTGGCCGGCGGGCAACCGCTTGGGACGGCCGGCTGCACCGGCTGGTGCTCCGGCACGCACCTCCATTTCGAGCTGCGCCACCTCGACACGCCCGTGAGCCCTCTCAGCTACCGTCGCGCTCAGA
Organism: Actinomycetota bacterium; assembly: GCA_046726435.1. GTDB lineage: Bacteria > Actinomycetota > Thermoleophilia > Gaiellales > Gaiellaceae > AC-32. The sequence goes on along the minus strand of JBKPAM010000150.1, from coordinate 3,373 downwards.
GAAGCGGCGTGCGCAGGGCCGCGAGCTTCTGCTTCAGGTCGGGCGACATCTCCTCGATCGTCGCCTGCCGCACGAACGTCCTCAGCTCCTCCTCGAAGCGGTAGCGCTTCTGGCAGTAGCTGCACCCTGCGAGGTGTCGTTCGGCCTCCGCCAGCTCCTCGTCCGAGAGCCTGCGATCGAGGTACGGCTGGAGCATCTGCTCGCACTCGTCGCACGGGTCGATCGAGGAAACGAACTCCTTCACGCATTCACCGCCTGGTCGGCCAGCTCGCGCTTCAGGATACGCCGCCCGCGATGCAGGCGGGACATCACCGTGCCGATCGGGATCTCGAGGATCTGCGCCGCGTCCGCGTAGCTGAAGTCGCCGATGTCGACGAGCACGATCACGTCGCGGAAGTCGTGTGGCACCGCGGTGAGCGCGGCGACGACGTCGTCCTGCGAGAGCCGCTCGTCCACGCGGTCCTGGTCGTTGTTCGGCTCGCGACCGGCCTCCTCGAGCCGGTTGTAGAGGTAGTAGTCGCCTTCCTCGAGCGGCTGGAGGTCGGGCGACCGCTGCTGCCGCCGCCCCCGGTCGATGTTCAGGTTCGTGAGGATCCGCAGCAGCCACGCGCGCAGGTTCGTCCCCGGCTGGTACGACTGCCAGGCCCGGAACGCGCGCGCATACGTCTCCTGCATCAGGTCCTCCGCCTCTTCACGGGTGGAAACCAGGCGTCGCGCGACGCGGTACACCTGGGGGGCCAACTCGAGCGCTTCCTCCTCGAAGCGGACTCTGTCGCGGGCCTCCTCGGCGAGCCTCCGCGGCTCCGCCTCTGGAGTGGTCTCGCTCATCGCCCGGCCACCCTAGCATCGTTGTTCTCAGGCCCTTGGAACGCTCGCCGGGTTGCGGCCATTCCCGTTTCCCCAGCCCGCGTGGTGGGTAGGCGCAGGGCGTGGAAGGCTACGAAGTCATCGGGAGCGACGACTCCAAGATCGGCCACGTGGTGGAGATCGAGGACGGGCTGCTCATCGTCGAAGGTGGGTTCCTAGGCAAATCGCGCAATGCCGTTCCGTCCGTGTTCGCGCAGACCGACGACGACGAGCAGGTGGTCCGCCTCTCGATCTCCAAGGAGTTGGTCGAGCAATCGCCCGCCGTAGAGGACGGCGATCTCGACCGCCGCGCCGTCGCCGCGCACTACGGCCTCGCCGAGGGCGAGGACGCGCCGGAGACCGAGGGAGAGGGCGAGCTCAGGCCCGACGACCCGGCATGGAGCGCTGAGCACGAAGAGCTCAGATCAGGTGTCGAGCCGGCGGCTGAGCGGCGCGCGAGGATCCGCGAGGGCGAGAGCGAAGCCGGCCCGCGCGGCAGGCAGATCATCCCGTCGGACCCGCGCGACGAGAGGTAGACAGCCGCACCGGCAAAGCCGGCACGGCCTCTTCAGGTCAGGCGACGCCTTAGACCGCTTCGAGCGGCCGGAATCCCGCGCGGGCCAGCGCGGCGACGATAGCCCCGCGATCCGTGACCTCGTCGTCCCAGCGGAGCTGCACCTGGCCCATCAGGTTCGCGTTCGCGTACTCCAGGCCATCGTGGCCGCGCAGCGCGCCAGCCAGGCGTCCGACACAGCGCTCGCAGCGAATGCCGCTGACCTGGATCGTCTCCGACTGCGTGGGCATCTAGGCCGATCGTACCGTCCGGCTGGAGACGTCCGCCGCGACCGCCTCGAGTCCCCGCTCACGTCCCACCTCGAGCTGCCGGTCGCCCTCGCAGCTCTGCGGGTCGAGCACGCGGAGGAGGTCGCTCGTGCCGAGTTCCTGCGCGGCTGGCTCGACGAGCGCGAGCAGCTCCGCGGCCAGCTCAGGCGCAGGCACCAGCGATTCTCCCGACGGGTGGATCAGCTCCGCACGCGGGCCGAAGCGCAGCGCTGCCCAGCGGTTCTGCGCGTAGTCGCCGCGGCTCGCGGGTGCCTTCGTCTCGCCGTCGAGCACGGTGACGCACAGCGCCTGGAGGAGCGCGGCGAAGGCCGCCGTGAGCTCGACCGAGGTCGGCTGGTCCGGGCTGCGGATCTCGAGCGTGCCGAAGCGCGGATGCGGCCTGATGTCCCACCAGAAGCGCGTGTAGCCGTCGGCAAGCCCGATCCGCACGAAACGCTCGACGAACGCCTCCCACTCCGCATACGAGCCGAAGACAGGAGGCGCCGCGGCGCGCGGCAGCAGCGCCAGGACCTCCGCCCGCGCGGAGGCGAGGCCCGTCTCCTCGCCGGCGAGGAAGGGCGAGTTGGCCGACAGCGCAAGGATCAGCGGGAGCCACGGCAGGACGCCCTCGAGGGCGCGCATGCACTCCTCCGGACCCGGCATCCCGACGTGGACGTGCAGGCCGCAAACGGCCTGCCGCCGCGCCGAGACGCCGGCGTACTCGACGAACTCGCGGTACCTCGGGTCGGGCGCGATGTCCTGCGCCTGAGGGAGGCTGAACGGGTGGGTCCCCGCGGCGGCGATGCGGAGGCCGTTCGCCTTCGCCCCGTTGTCGGCGGCCGAGCGGAGCTCCTGCAATGCGGCCAGCGCGTCCTGGGGTGTCCTGCACACGTCGGTCGCGAGCTCGATCATCGAGGCCAGCAGCTCCATCTTCAGCACTCCGGCGAGCGGGCGCCCTTCCGCCGCCGCGACGAGCGCCTCCACACCGGGCGCAAGCTCCAGCGTCCCGGCGTCGAGGATCATCACCTCCTCCTCGATCCCGAGCGACCAGGGCGCGCTGCGACCGAAGGCGTGCTCGATCACGAGGGCGTACGCTAGCCGGGCTGGGCGGAAGCTCGGCCGCCGGCTACGGGGCCCACGAGCCGCGCACGAGCCGCATGACGCAGACGGCCAGCACCCAGATCGCAGCCCCGAACAGCACCAGCAGCATCACGCCGAGCCAAAGCGGCGCGACGTGGGTGCCGGGGAGCGACAGCTGCGGCGGCTTCAGGCCGACGCCGAGCACGCGCGTCCTCGTTCGGTTCTTCGCGGCCGAGGGCTTCGGCCCGGAGGAGGCCATTCCCCCGGCCGCGAGCGGGCCGGCCGTGGAGGCCAGCGCGACCGGAAGGTCCGGAGAGTTGATCGCGACCGTGCAGTCGTTGACAAGCGGCTCGGTGCGCTGCGCCTTGTTCAGGCGTGCGTTGGGCGGCACCACCTGGACTGCGACCGCTCCGAATCGCGTGCGCGCGTGGCCGCGGATCACGACGAGGTCGATCGTGTACCTGCCCGGAGCGAGCGGCCGGCCGTGCAGGCGCCCGTTGAACCGCACGCGGTTCAGCCCCCGGTCGCCGTCGACCCGCTTCCGCCCGAGGACCGAGCAGTTGGCCCTGCGGACGACGAGCTCGACGGTCCCGTCTCGGCGAAGGCGGAAGGTGAGTACGGTCCC
>JBKPAM010000149.1:0-16020 GCA_046726435.1 Actinomycetota bacterium | reverse complement strand
CCCGCCCGCGTGGGCGCCGTGCTACCGCGCCTCCTGCGGATGTCGGTCGGCACGCGCTAACCCCGGGGTCAGATCTTGCACTGCCACAAAACCGTCAAGACTCCGTAACACCTTCTCCCCAGCGAAGCTCCCCCTCCTCGCGCGACAGCCGCCTGCTCACCGTCGAGTAGTGGCAGCCGAGGTGCGTCGCGATCTCGGCAAGCGAGTAGCCGTGTGACCGGTAGGCGCACGCGACGGCAAACTGCTCATCGGCGAAGATCTGAGCAAGCGGCCTGCGGTCGGGCTCGATCTGAACGCGGGGGATCTCGGCAAGTGGCGGCTCGAGCCCGAAGCGGTTCCGCAGGAAGCCCTCGCTCCCGAGCCGCTCGCCGCGCACCCGTTCCGCGAGCGCCTCGTCGATCCCCGCCGCGACGAACTCGCGGTACGCCGCCTGCGCCGCCGGATACGTGTCGCCGCCGACCTCCGCGAGGATCGTCTCCGTCGTGAGGAAGCGCGGCGTCGGCTCGAGCCCTGCCGTGGCGCGATAGCTCGACCCGGGCCAGTCCTCCGGCCTGTCGCAGATCCCCGCGCGGACCGGGTTCAAGACGACGTAGCGGCAGACCGCGAGCAGGTACCGGGCGTCCTCGATCAGGATCGATCGGTAGCGGGAACCGAAGACGTGCCCGGTCAGGCCGTGCCGCTCGTTGAAGCGGCTCGCGTGACCACCGTTCAGCCGTTGCATTCCTGCGGGCAGATTCGCCAGCGGCGTTTCGACGACGAGGTGGTAGTGAGTCGTCATCAGGCAGTACGCATGGCAGAGCCAGCGGTATCGCTCGACGACGCGCTCCAGGTCGGCGAGGAAGAGCTCGCGGTCGAGGTCGTCGGCGTAGATCGGGTCGTCGGAGTTGCCGCGCGCGATCACGTGGTAGCGGGCGTTCTCGAAACAGAGGCGAAGTGGACGGGCGATGCGGTGAAGCTAGGCGAGGAACGGCCGGTGACGGTCTGCTGTGGAGAGGTTGTTGCGATTTCGGCGCACCTGTCAGGGCGGTTTCGGGCGGGGATGTGTCAATGCAAGATCTGACCCCGGGGTAAGCGCGCCGGGCAAAGTCACTCGCCCGAGGGATGACCGCTGCGCGAGTGCACCCGATGGTGCACACCAGATATACGGACGACCTCCGAGCTCTGCGGCCGAGCTCGTCCCACCGGACCCCATGCCTGCTGACCGCAAACTCCTCGCCGCCGCCTTCGCCGCAATCGCGTTCATCACGGCAGGCCCCGCCCGAGGCGCGGTAGGCCGCCCGGCCCAGACCGCTCCCGCCTCAGGCGCCGTCGTCCAGCTCGTCCCCGCCTTCGCCTGGACGCCGGTCAAGGGCGCCGACAAGTACGAGTTCCAGATCAGCGCCGACGCCGGCATGAACTCACCCGTGCTCGGAACCGGCAAGGACGACTTCTTCACGCGCAACACGCGCGCAACGCTGCAAACGGCGATTCCGAACGGCACGTACTGGTGGCGTGTCCGCGCGACCAACGCCGTCGGCCAGACCTCCGCCTGGACGCAGCCGCGCCCCTTCCGCAAGCTCTGGAACCTCCGGCCCGCGGTGAAGTCGCCCGCCGCGGGAGCTGCGCTGAGCTTCCCGGCTCACCCGGTCGTGCTGAGCTGGTCGGCGGTCCCTGGTGCGGCGCACTACCTCGTCTCCGCTGCGAGCGACCCCAGCCTGGGCTCGCTCGTGCTCAAGTACGCCAACCAGGACGACCCGAAGGGCCCGCCGAACGTCGCCGCGACCTCGGCCGCGATCACCGCGGCGCTCGCCCCGGGCTCGTACTTCTGGAGCGTGACGCCGGTCGACGCCGCGGGGAACCGCGGCGTACCCACGACCGTCTCGTCCTTCAACTGGCTCTGGCCCTCGGCCACGGCGACCCATCTCGAGGATCAGAACCCCGCCCCGGAGGTCTACGATCCGCGCTTCTCCTGGAACCCGGTTCCCGGGGCGGCGCGCTACGAGGTCGAGGTCAACTCGTCCGTCGACTTCGCGCCGGGCTCGAAGGTCTGCTGCTCGGGGACGACGATCGCGACGTCGCTCTCCCCGACGAGGGTCTTCCACGACAACACGTACTACTGGCGGGTGCGCGCGCTCGACCCCGACGGGAACGCCGGTGTCTGGAACTACGGGACGCCGTTCACGAAGACGTTCGACAACGTCCCGCCGACCATCGCCCCGTCGATCAAGAACCTCCACCTACGCGACAACGCGACCGACCCGGGCACCGACCTCGATCCCGGCACCGCCGGCTATCAGACGGAGGTTCCCGTGGTGACGTGGAGCCCGGTCCCGGGCGCGGCCAGCTACCAGGTGGACGTCGCTCCCTACGAGGCGAGCATGTGCAACTGGACCGCACCGGCGATCGACCACCACTGGCGCGTGACGACCGCCGTGCCGGCGTGGACGCCGCTCGGCAACGGTTGGAACCAGGTCAAGCCGTACGCGGACGGCCTGCCCGTGGCGAACGAGAACGTCAGCCTCGCGGTCGGCTCGTACTGCGTGCGCGTGCGGGCGCGGAGCGACCGGGACACCGCGGGCGAGGACGTCTACGGCGACTACACGTACCTCGACGACGGGACCGGCCGCGGCACCGCGTTCGACTGGACGGGCTTCCCGGCAGGCGGCTCGGCCGGATGCAACTCCGGCAACCTCTGCTCTGGCGACTACCTGACGCCCGTCCGCGGCAGCCTCAACCGCCGGACGCCGTACTTCACGTGGACGCCGGTCGTCGGCGCGCAGAGCTACTTCGTGCTCGTCTCGAAGGACGCCAACTTCACCACGATCGTCGACTACGGGTTCACGCACGTGCCGGCCTACGCGCCCCGGACCCAGGTTGCGGCGCGCACGTACACCGACGAGACGACCTCGTACTACTGGGCCGTGCTGCCCGCCCAGAGCTTCAACGGCAGCCTCGCGAAGGGCGACCCCCTGCAGGCCGCTCCCGCCGACTTCCAGAAGCGCTCGCTGCCTCCGTCGCTGCTCTCGCCCGGGAGCGTCCAGGTCTTCTACGACCAGCCCACCTTCCGCTGGACGCCGGCCGAGGGAGCGCGGCGCTACCGGCTCCAGGTCGCGACCGACCCGACCTTCGGGAATCCGCTGGACGACGTCGTCACCAACGCGACCTCGTACTCGAGCGACACGACGTACCCGGCCGACACCGTCGTCTACTGGCGCGTCCGTGCCGACGACGAGAACCTGACCGGCCTCACCTGGTCCGCCACCGGCACCTTCCAGAAGAAGCTCGCGGCACCGGTGCCGAGCGCGGGGAATCCGGTCGGAGGCGACGCGCTTCCCGTCTGGGCGTGGAGCCCGGTCCAGGGCGCTTCGTCGTACGACATCTCGGTCGACCAGCCGGACGGAATGCACCGCGCCTTCAGCGGCATCCGCACGCCCGCGGCGTCCTTCATCAAGATGACCGGCACCGGCGTCTGGCACTGGCGGGTCAGGGCAGAGTTCCCGAACGACACGGCCGGGTCGGTTCCGGGCCCGTTCTCGGCGACGCAGACCTTCACCCGCACGATCGGCGAGCCGGCGAACGCGCACACCGACAGCGACAAGGACCACATCCTGCTCAGCTGGAACGCTCGCCTCGGCGTCAAGAACTACAGGGTGCAGGTCGCGGACTCGCCTGACTTCAGCCACACGATCGACAGCGTCACGACCGACAACACGAGCTACGCGCCGACGATGACGCAGTTCAGCTACGGAACCGGCGGGCCGTTCTACTGGCGCGTCGCCGGGGTGGACGAGGACCGCAACCAGGGCGACTGGACGCAGGTCCAGCAGATCCGCATGCAGCCGCGGCTGCGGGTGACCGTGGCGGGAGCCGCCCGGCGCAAGCACCTGAGCACCGTGGTCGTGTCGGTCTACGACGGCAAGGGCCATCGCCTGAGCGGCGTGCGGGTGCGGCTCAGCGGCTCGGGCGTGAGGCCGGTGGCCAGGCGGTCGAACGCGAAAGGCAAGGTCACCTTCAAGGTGCGCCCGAGGAAGCGCGGAAAGCTGCTCGTGAGCGCGACCAGGTCTGGCTTCCAGCCGGCCTACGGGTCGCTCAAGGTTCGCTGACGCAGCGGGGAGGCTATTTCGACCGCGGTCCGGTGAGCCGCACCAGCCCTCGCGGCGTGCGGACGAAGACCTGCCGGCTGTAGAGGACGAGGAAGGCGCGCGGGTCGTCACGGATCCTCCTCGCGTACCGCAGCACGGCGTCGACGTAGGACCAGGAGGGGTTGTAGCGGTAGAGCGCCCTGCGGTAGTCGTGCGGCGCGCCGCTCGCATGCAGGTAGTTCGCGGCGCCGAGGACGGCGTCGTGTGGGTCGTGGACGTTGCCGCCGAGCCCGTAGGCCCGCCACGTGGAGGGAATGAACTGCATCGGCCCCTGCGCGCCCGCGGTGCTTGCGTTGCGGAGCTTGTTGAACGCCGACTCGATGTAGTTGACCGCCGCCAGCACGTTCCAGCCGACGCGGAAGCGCCGCTGCGCCTCGAGGTAGTGACGGCGTAGGTCGGCGGCCGGCTCGGCGGGGCCGGTCCTGAACGCGCGCAGCGGGCGGGGCCGCGAGAGCCGTCCCAGCTCGCGCTTGGCCAGCACCTCGCTGCGGAGCGAGCGGGCGTAGCGCGGAGGCAGTCGTCGCAGGACGGCGTCGGCAAGCGGCCGCCGCGCGGTGAGCACGATCGAGATGCGCTGCTCGTAGAGCGCCCAGAGCGTCACCTCGAGCGGCGGTCGCGGCTTCCCGGAGGCACGCCACCGGTCGATCGCGTCCGCAAGGCCGCGTTCCGTCGTCTCGATCCGAGCCGCGAGCTGCACCGGCTCCCGCGGGATCGCCGCGCCTACCGGCGGTGCGCTCGTCCCGCTCCAGAGAGCGAGGGCCCCCAGCAACGCGAGCATCCGCGTAAGGCTAGTCGCAGCTCAGCCTTCGCCTGCGCGCTCGCCCTCGCCTCGCAGGTAGGTGACCACGGCCAGCACGCGCCGGTGGTCGCTCTCGGAGGGCGGGATCCGCAGCTTCTGGAGGATGTTCGCGACGTGCTTCTCGACCGCGCCGACGGTCAGGACGAGCTCCTGGGCGATCCCGGCGTTGGAGCGGCCCTCGGCCATCAGGGCGAGCACCTCGCGCTCGCGGGGAGTCAGCCGCTCGAGCGGCCGCTCGTTCGCCCGGCGCGAGAGCAGCTGCGAGACGACTTCCGGGTCGAGCGCCGTCCCACCGCCGGCTACCCGCCGCACCGCCTCGACGAACTCGTCGACATCCATGATCCGGTCCTTGAGCAGGTAGCCGATCCCTTCGCGGCCGTCGGAGAGCAGCTCGTTCGCGTACGTGTGCTCGACGTACTGCGAGACGATCAGGATCGCGGTCTCGGGCACGTGCTTCCGCGCTTCCAGGGCGGCGCGGAGGCCCTCGTCGCGGAAGGTCGGCGGCAGGCGGATGTCGACGATCGCGATCTCCGGCCGCTCGTCTGCGATCGCGCGCACGAGGCCGTGGCCGTCCTGGACGGCTGCGACTACCTCGAAGCCGTTGTCGCGCAGGAGGCGCACGAGCCCGTCGCGGAGGAGCGCCAGGTCCTCGGCGATCACGACCCGCACGGCAGCTCCGCTCTCAGCGTGGTCGGGCCTCCGGCCGGGCTCGCCAGCTCGAACGTGCCGTCGAGCGCCCGCACTCGCCGCTCCAGCCCTCGCAGCCCTGCGCCCGCCGGGTCGGCGCCGCCCTTGCCGTCGTCGCTCACTTCGACCATGAGCCTGCCGTTGTGAGCGTGGATCGCAATCTGGACGCGGGTCGCGCCGGAATGCTTGGAGGCGTTTGCGAGGGCCTCGGAGACGACGAAGTAGGCGGCGGTCTCGACGCTCGCCGGCGGTCGGCTCACGAGGGCGACCGAGACTTCGACCCGCAAGGGGGTGCGGTCGGCGAGGGTCGCCACAGCAGCCTCGAGCCCGCGGTCGGTGAGCACGGGCGGGTGGATACCGCGGGCGAGATGCGCAGCTCCTCGAGCGCCTCCCGCGCACCCCGCTGCGCGTCGGCGAGCAGCTCGCGTGCCGCCTTCGGATCCGCCGCCAGCTTCTGCTCGGCCAGGCCGATGTTCATCCCGAGCGCAACCAGGCGGGCCTGAGCACCGTCGTGCAGGTCGCGCTCGATCCGGCGAAGCTCGTCGTCCTGGACGTCCACGGCACCCGCGCGCGTCGTCTCGAGCTCCTCGATCCGCTCTTCCAGCTCACCGCGTCGGCCGCGCTGGATGAAGAAGTGGATCAGGACGGCCGCGCCCCAGGCCCAGATCGGCCAGACCGGCCAGAAGTAGCCCATCCCGCCGGCGACCCAGACGAGGACGAAGAAGAGCGAGAAGCTCAGGTAGATGCCGACGTGGATGCCAGCGCCCGCGTCGTGCCGCGCCCGAGCAGGGCGGGGCGTTCGTCGAGCAGCTCGACCCACGCGTGGATTGCGAGCGGGGGGCCGAGGCAGATCAGCGTCCAGGCGGGCCAGAAGTACCCCGCAGTGGTGACCCCCCAGATCAGGATCAGGAGCAGATTGACGGCGAGGTAGGCGCCTGCGTGGACGGCGAGGGCGCGGCGCCGGCTTCGCCGGATCTCCTCCGGCGACGGTGCGGTCACCGGCCGGTCGCTCAGCAGCCTCCGTGCCAGCCCTCGCGAGAGCGCTCCCATCGGGCGCAGCAGGAAGCCCGCGAAGAGGAGCAGCGCGAGCCCTGCCGGAACGTAGAGGAGCGCCTTCCAGATCGTGTCGACGTGCCAGCCGTTCACGTCGGGATTGGTCCAGTGGTAGTAGAGCGGCATCGCCATGGCGCCGATCGCGGTCGCGAACAGCACCACCTCGACGATCGCGAGCGCCCCGCCCAGCACGAACCGCAGTAGCAGGTAAGCCTGCTGCCGGCCGAACGCCCCGTCGCTGACGATGTCGAGCGCCCGGCCCCAGTAACCGGCTCGACGGACGGGCGTGGCGGCCGGCGGGCGAACCGGGACGCCGAGCAGGCTCCGCACCAGCACGCCCTCGACCCGGGCGAGCCACCCGACGGCCGCCCGGAACCCGATCAGGACGGGGACGACCGCCGGAGTGATCGCCAGCAGCGGCGCGAGCGTCCAGCCGACGAGCAGCACGGCGGCGCCGAGGATGCCCATCGGCACCGCCGTGATCAGGAACGCCAGCGTCCGGAGCGACCTACCGAAGCTCAAGGGCCGCCATTCCAGGTGCGCGCTCGGCTCGGCGCGCCGGCAGCCACGCCAGCCAGCGCGGGAGGTACCAGTTCCAGTCGCCGAGCAGCTTCATGGTCGCGGGCAGCAGCACCGCCCGGATCAGGGTTGCATCCAGGAACACCGCCACCGCGAGCCCGACGCCCATCTCCTTGATGTCGATCTGCTGCAGGGTGCCGAACACCGCGAACACCGCCACCATCACGGCGGCGGCGCTCGTGACCGTGCTCGCCGTGCTGCGGATCCCCCGCTCCACCGCCTCCTCGGTCGGCACGCCGCGGTCGACCAGCTCCTTGACGCGGCTGAGGATGAACACGTGGTAGTCCATCGACAATCCGAACAGGACGGGGAAGAGGAAGAGCGGCACCCACGACGCGACCGCGCCGTCGGAGTGGAAGTTCAGTATCCCCTCCAGGTGCCCCTCCTGGAAGATCCAGACGAGCACGCCGTACGCTGCGCCGACCGACAGCAGGTTGAGCAGGATCGCCTTGATCGGGATCACGATCGAGCGGAACGTCACCAGCAGCAAGACGAACGCGGCGCCGAGCACGAACAGGAACACGAGCGGCGCCCGCGAGTTCACGGTCCGGTTGAAGTCGACGTTGCCGGCGGTCTCGCCGGTAACCGCGTACTCGGTCCCGGGCAGCCGGCCGAGCGCCGCGGGGACGACGTCGTTACGCAGCGTCTCGAGCGCCGAGGTCGACCGCGCGTCGTCGCCCTTTCCCGCGAGCGGGATCTCGACCCGCGCCACGGTGTGGTTGGGGTTGACCGAGGAATGGATCGGCGTGTCCATCACGCCGGTGGCGAGCGCGCGGCGCTTCAGGTCGGCCAGCGCTGATCGCGCCTCGGGCGAGGTCACATCGGAGCTCTTGACGACCACCTCGGCGGGCACCTGCGAGCCGGGGAAGGCCCGTTGGATCTTGTCGTAGGTGGAGACGATCTTCACGCTCTTCGGAAGGTCGGCGAGCCCCGGCAGGCTCGTGTGCATGCCGAAGGCCGGCAGCGCGAGGACGACGAGCACGGTCGCGGACGCGATCACCGCCGCGCCGGGGAAGCGCATTGCCGGCCGGAGCACGATGCCCCAGGCTCGCGACTCCGTCCGGTTGCCCTTGAGCCACTGCAGCAGTGTCCGTCGGTCCCTGAGCCAGACGATCGGCCGCGGCTGCCAGATGCGACCGATCCCGGCAGCGATGACCGCGAGCAACCCGCGCTCGATCCGGTCCCCGAGCTTGCCGAGGAGGGCAGGGAGCACGGTCAGCGACCCGATCATCGAAACGAACACAACGATCATCGCGCCGGCCCCGACCGAGGTGAAGACCTTCGAGCCGGTGAAGAGCATCCCCGCCATGGCGACGAGGACGGTTGCCCCGGCGATCAGCACCGCTTGGCCCGAGGTCGCGGCCGCGCGCTGCAGCGCCTCTGGCCCGGCCGTGCCGCGTGAACGCTCCTCCCGCTCACGCTTGAGGTAGAAGAGCGAGTAGTCCACTCCGACGGCCATCCCCATCAGCAGGATCACGGAGCTGGTCGCGCTCGACGCGTGGGCGACGTGGCTCAGGAGGCTCGACAGTCCGACCGAGGCGAGCACCGCGGAGAATGCGAGCAGGACCGGCACCCCCGCGGCCACGAAGGCGCCGAACGCGAACAGCAGGATCAGGAACGTGACCGGCAGGGTCAGGTGCTCGGCCCGCGAGAAGTCCTTGCCCGTCGTCTCGTTGAGCGCGTGCAGCCCGCTCGCCTGGCCGAACTCCTCGATGGTGAACCCGGAGTGGGTGCGCTGCAGCCACCTCACCTCGCTGAGAACGGGCGCCACCCGCGAGTCGGCGGCGTCGGCCGCTCCGCGTAGGTCGAACTGCACGAGGGCAGAATGGCCGTCCTTCGAGATCTGGCCGGCGTGCCCGGCCGTCAGCGGCGAGCGGACGCCGCTGACCTCCGGCCGGCCGTTCAGCCCGGCGACGACCGCGCGGACGGTCCGCCGGAAGGCGGGGCTTTGCGCGGTCACGCTCTTCGATTGGACCAGCACGCTCTCGGTGGCAGGCTGGTCGAAGCCGGCCCGGTCGAGGATCGTCTGCGCGCGGGCGCTGTCCCGCGTCGACGATTCCGCGTCCGAGAGCTTGTGCGTCCCGGCCAGCGAGCCGGCGACGACCGCGGCGACGGCGAGCACGATCCAGCCGAAGGCGGCGGTCTTCCAGTGGGCGGCGCTCCAGCGCGCCGCCCTTGCTGCGATGTTCACGGCGGTTCCCCTTCGCTCGTTTGCGACATACGTCGACGGTGCCTGTCGCCGCGAGCGAGGCCAATGGCGGCCCCCGGCGTCTCGCCCTGGGGCTACCACCAGTCTTCGCGGGGGTGGTGACGGTGCTGCCGCCGCCGCACGGACGGCAGCACCGTCGCCGTCGGGGGTTACCTCAGCTTCAGCACGAACGCGCCGTGCCCGTGCGTTGCGGCATAGAGCGAGCGCGGGCCGTGCTTGTCCGACGTGAGCGTCAACCCGGAGACGGTCGCCATCGGCAGGCCGTCGGCCGCGGGCACCCAGGTCGTCGTGCCGGCGGCGAGCCTGGCGACGCCGAAGTCGGTCGACACGTACGTGTCGCCGGTCCCGGAGTCGAACGCGCTGTCGAGCGCCGGCTGGTCGCCGAAGTCGTAGGAGATGTCGGTCCACGTCGCCGTCCCGGAGACGGGATCGAAGACGACGTCGAAGACGTGCCCGGGCGTGGTCGGCGTAGTGCTGCCGTAGCCCGAGTACGTCACGATCGCGTGGTTCGGGTTCGACTCGTCCACGGTGACCGACGACGGGAAGCGCGTCGGCTGCGCGGCGGTGTCGATGCGCGTGAAGGTCACCGACGCGGCCGCGGCGTCCGCGTTCTTCGAGACGAAGACGCGGCCGTTCGAGGTCGCCGCCCAGAGCGTGCCGGCGTCCCTGCCGCGGCCCAGCGCCGCCATGTTCCCGCCGGCCCGAGTGCCGAGCGACGCCGCGGTCAGCGACGGTCCGATGGGCCGGAAGTCGCCGCAGTTGCCCGTGAAGAGCTGGTCGCTCGTCCCGAACTGGTTCGTCGTGTTGCAGTGGGCCTCCAGGAACGCCTGGTCGCCGCCCCAGTCCTGCGTGCGCCAGACGTGCGAGGCGCCCTCGAAGATCGTGCCCGGCGTGACCGGGTCGGCAACCGTCGGCGGGTACATCCGGATCGACTCGCCGGCGGGCGGGGCCGGGTAGAACTGATCGCCCACCCAGAGCCACGTCTTCGGGTCGTCGCCGCGGAAGTTCACGTCGAGCCAGCCGAGGTAGTACGTGTGGAACGACGTGGTCTTGCTCGCGGCGTCGAAGCCGGAGTCGCCACCGTCGCCCGTCACGCCGAGCAGCCACTTGTTCCAGTCGCCGTTGAAGTTGAGCGACCCGTTGTCCTGCGTGCCGGCGAGAGCGAGGGTCTTGTTCACCGGGCTGAGCGAGATGCTGTACATCTGCAGCGTTCCAAGGCCGGCGTTGATCGGCTCGAGCCTCGTCGGGACGCGGCTCAGCCACGCGTGACAGTCGGTGAGGAAGACCGGGCTGAGCCCGCGCGTGTCGCACCGGCTCGAGATGTCCGTGTAGGTCCCGTTCGTGCGGATCACGCCGCCGTCCGAGCCCAGGAACATCTTGTTCGGGTTCGGCGGGACGAACGCGATCGCATGCTGGTCGGGATGCTGGGACTCGCCCGGGTCCTGGGCGTCGCCGGTCTGGTCGGTCCAGGTCGCGCCTGCGTCGGTAGAGAGCAGCACGGAGCGGCCTTCGGAGCGGTCGCTGCCCGGGCCGCCGTACGGAGGCAGCTCGTCGTAGTTCATCAGGCCCGACAGCACGACCATGTCCGGATGGCCCGCCGGGGAGGCAATCGCCATGTCGTAGGTGCACTGGCCGTCGCAGTAGCCCCAGCTGGCATAGCCCGGAGTGCCGTCGACGGGGCTCGAGAGCCTCGTCCAGGCAGCGTTTCCTCCGACGGTCAGCGTCGCCGCCGGCTGGAGCGCGTCGTCGACGCGGTAAGCCTGGCTCGACTGGCCGCCGCCGTTCGCGTCCGCGAGGTAGACGCGGGTGTTGCCGTTTCCGAGCGTGACCGGAGAGAACGTGTACCGGCCGCGCGTGCCGGAGAAGATCGTCTCCCAGGTCGTGCCGCCGTCAGTCGACCGGATCAGGCCGACCGCGCCGAGCGCGGCGTAGGCGACGCCGGCATGGCTCGGGTCGAACTTGACCTCGAAGGCCGTACCGGTGCGTGTGAGCGTGAAGGTCGCACCGCCGTCGGTCGACTGGTAGATGCCGGTGGTCGGCCCCGGCGCCGTCACGGCGCCGCCGTTCGAGGCGACGCCGCGGGTACCGGAGCGGGTCGCGATCAGGATGTGGCTCGGATCGTTGGGGTCGATCGCGACGCCGCCGATCGAGCGGTTCGCCGCAACGGCCTGCGAGCCGGAGACGAGCGACCACGTGTCGCCGCCGTCCGTGCTCTTGTAGAGGCCGAGCCCGGCCTCGCTGTCGCCGCTCGAGTTGGCTTCACCCGTACCGACGTAGATCGTGTGGCCGCTCGGGGCGGTCGGGTCGACGGTGATCGAGCCGATCGCATTCGTCGGGAGGTCCCCCGAGATGTACGACCAGTTCGGCTTGGGGGCGAGCGCGTTCATCGAGCGCCAGACCCCGCCGCCGGCCGCGCCGAGGAAGAGCGTGCACTTCTTGTCGTTGCAGCTCGGATCGACCGCCAGTGCGGACACGCGGCCGGACCACTGGGTCGGGCGCTGGTAGGTCTGCGTGCCGAGCCGGTCGACGTCGAGCGTGCCCGGGCCCATGAACGCCCACGCGAACGGATGGTGGTTGCCGCGTGAAGCAAGGCGCGTGCCGGCCGCAATGGCCGCCTGCCGCTCCTCGAACGTGACCTCGTTGCTCGGATAGGCCCGGCTGGCCAGCTCCTCGCCGGCCGCGCTGTCGGGGTCGACCCCCGCGCCGTCCAGAGCCTGCTCCTCGCGCTGGCCCTCGCGGATCCGGTTGATCGCGGAGGCGTTCTTCGCCTGGAGCCCCGCCTTGACGTGGGAAGCGCCCTTCGAGCCGGTTGTGGAGCTCCGGGCGAGAACGAGCGCCAATGCGCAGGCGCCGACGAAGACGATCGCAAGCACAATCCTGCGGCGGTGCTTCTGTGTCATCGAGATCCCCCTCGCTCCGAAAATAGACGCTCCTAGATCTCACAAACGATCCGCAAAGTCAAGGCGCTCCTTGGCATGCTTAGCCCGCAGATGTGGGCCGCCGAGCACAGCATCGAGACGAGCGCGGCGCCGGAGGCGGTGTGGCGCGCATGGGCCGACGTGCCGAGCTGGCCTGAGTGGAACGCGGATCTCGCGAAGGCCGAGCTCTCGGGCGAGTTTGACACTGAGAGCACGATCCGCATGACCTCCGTGGACGGCGACGTGGTCGAGCTGCGCATCGCCGAGGCCGAGGAGCCGCAGCTATTCGTCGACGAAGCCGCGCTCGGCAGCGTCACCGTTCGAACCACGCATCGTGTCGAAGACGTCGGCGCGGGTCGCAGGCGGATCGTCTACCGCATGGAGATCAGCGGCCCGGAGGCCGACACCGTCGGCCCGGAGCTAGGCCCGCAGATCAGCGGCGATTTCCCCGAAGTCCTCGCCGCCCTCGCGGGGCGTGCGGAGCACGGCAGCCTCCCGTAGCGAACCTTGACCTTCAATCGGTCGAGTCGTATCGTCGGCTCAGGAAGCGGTTGCCGTGGGCCGACGAGCCGAATCTCGCGGGCCCCGAGGGACGACCCGCCGACGCGCTGCTTTCGCTGGGTGACACGACCAGGGGGAGGTCTCCCATGAACGAGTCACGCCTTGTCAACCGCTATCTCGGCCTGCTCGTCGGCCTCGCGCTGGCGGCGCTCGTGGTGGTGGCACCTGCGGCCGCGGCTCCGCCGCCGAACGACACGTTCGCCGGAGCCGTCACCATCTCCGCGCTTCCGTTCAGCGCCACGGTCGACACCACCGAGGCAACGACCGACGCGGACGACGCGAACGCAAACGCGAACTGCGGTGCGCCGGCGACGGAGGCCAGTGTCTGGTACGCATTCACGCCCGCGGCGGCGACCGGTGTCACTGCGGACGTATCGGCGTCGAACTACAGCGCCGGCGTCATCGTCGTGACCGGCAGTCCCGGCAGCTTCTCGCTCGTGACCTGCGGCCCGGGCAGCGTCAGCTTCCCGGCGTCGGCCGGGGTCACCTACTACCTGCTCGCGTTCGACGACACCCCGGGCCCGCCGAACGGCGGCACCCTGCAGATCAACGTCACCGAGGCCACGTTGCCGGAGGCCGCGGTAACCGTCGATCCGACGGGTCTGATCGACCGGCAGGCGGGCGTGGTCACCGTGTCGGGCACGTTCACGTGCGCCAACGCGGACTTTGCGTTCATCGACATCACGGTGACCCAACGCGTCGGGCGCTTCATCATCAGCGGGTTCAACTCGATCTTCTCCGACACGTGCGACGGGCAGTCGCATCCGTGGAGCGTCGACGTCTCCGGCTCGAACGGGACGTTCGCCGGTGGAAAGGTGAACGTCGACGCGTCCATGTTCGCCTGCGGTGCGATCGAGTGCGCGACCGCGGACGTGACGCAGACCGTTCGCCTACGTACACGCTGAGCAGGTCAACGCCCGCCGGGAAACCCGCCCGCTCCACGGGTGGGTTTCCCGGCCGGGCAGAGCTCACCTTCTCCCCCGCAACGAGGGCCGGGCCCTCGGGGACGGTGCCGAGTGTGTATGCGGCGAGCGCCTCGAAGTGCCAGTGCTTGTGCGCCGGGTGATACCGGGAGCAGCCCGCCCTCCTCGCGGGGAAGCGGACGTCGACGCCGCGCGCGAAGACGCCGTCCCCGTTCGCGTCACGGTAGATGCGCTGGGTACGAGGTCCGGTCGTTGGCGACGTTGCCGTCGCCGTCGCAGTCGTCGGCGCGAGGGCGCAGCTCCAGCGGACCGGTGCCGACGTTGACGACCTCGTTCGAGAGGCGAATCAGCCGCTTCCCGCGGGGGGTCAGCTCGAGAAAGATCTTGTACGGCTTCCGTGTGACGAGATCCGGCAGGAGCGCGCGCGAGACGCTTGGGCTCGCGGCCGCGCTCGGAAGCACCAGCGCGGCCGCGAGCAGCAGCACGGCGAGCCTGTGGAGCAACGGCCCAAGCGTAGCTCCGAGCGAGCTACGGTCCCTCGGTGCGCGGCCTGAAGGAAGCGATCGACTCGCTCGCCGCTGAGACCGGCTTTTCCGGCGCCGTTTGGGTCGAGGCGGGTGACGACGTCGCGCTCGCCTGTGCCTATGGGCTCGCCGATCGCGCCCACGAGGTTCCGAACACGGTTGAGACGCAGTTCGCCATCGCGAGCGGTGTGAAGGGCCTCACGGCGGTTACGGTCGCGAGCCTGATCGAGGACGGCCTGCTCGGTCTCGGAACGACCGCTCGTTCCGTGCTCGGGAACGACCTGCCGCTGATCCATGACGCGGTGACGATCGAGCACCTGCTTGCACATCGCTCGGGGATCGGCGACTACGTCGACGAGGAAGCCGGTCACGACCGGAACGACTACGTGATGACGGTTCCGGCCCAGGAGCTCGCGACCACGGAGGACTACCTCTCGGTGCTCGACGGCCATCCCGCCAAGTTCGAGCCCGGAGAGCGGTTCTCGTACTGCAACAGCGGCTACGTCGTCCTCGCCCTGACGGCCGAGCGCACCAGCGGCGTCGGCTTCCACGAGCTCGTTCACCGTCGCGTGTGCGAGCCGGCCGGGATGAGCGACACCGCGTTCCTCCGCTCGGACGAGCTCCCGGGAACCGCGGCCATGGGGTACGTCACGGTCGACGGAGTAGACCGGACGAACGTCTTCCACCTGCCCGTGCGCGGCAGCGGCGACGGCGGGATCTACTCGACCGTGGCGGACGTGAGCGCGTTCTGGCGTGCCCTCTTCGCGGGCCGGCTCATCTCGGTCGACCGGGTGGCGGAGCTTGTCCGCCCGCGCAGCGAGCTTCCGGAGCTGTCGGCGGGCTACGGCCTGGGCTTCTGGCTCGACTCGGGGAGCGACGCCGTACAGCTCGAGGGCAGCGACGCGGGCGTCTCGTTCCGCAGCGTGCACGACCCGGAGATCGGCGTCACCTACACCGTCGTCTCGAACACCACCGACGCGGCGTGGCCGATCGCCGAGCTCCTCGCGCATCACGCGCGAGCCGAGCTCGAGCGCTGATGCCCGAGCTCGGCTCTCGACGCTGCTACTGCAGCTGGGCGAGCCGCTCGCGGTACTCGTCGGCGTTGATCTCGCCGCGCGCAAAGCGCTCGCCGAGGATCCGCTTGGCCGAGTCGCCGCCGTCCGGCGGGTAGCGGCGGCCCCGCCGCCAGAGCAGGACGATCAGGGCTCCCAGCAGAAGCGCCCAGAGGATCGGGAACACGATCCACCAGTGGTGATGGTCCGAGTTGCTCGCGAGGACGGCGAGTGTCGTGAGTGTTTGCATCGCTGTCACCTCCTTGCTGTCCAACGCCCACGGTAGGACGCCCACGGCCACGCCGAAACGCCCTCGGGATGGAACTTCGGCGTCCCCCTCGGGGAGGAGGCGGATCCCCCACGGGGGCGACTCCCGGAGCGGCAGCCGCCGTTACCCTCGGAGACGAGATGCAGCTCCAGCGGAAGCTCGGCACTACGAGAGCCGACGTGGTGGTCGCGCTCGCCGCCTTCGGGCTCACGCTGCTCCTGCTCGGCTTCTCCCACAACGGCGACCACGGCCTCGATGCGCGAGGGGTCGTCTTCGCCGCGCTTGCATGCTTTCCGCTCGTGGCCCACCGGCGCTTCCCGCTCGGC